>NZ_JBWBYV010000082.1:0-1986 GCF_056174685.1 Janthinobacterium sp. BHSEK | reverse complement strand
GTGTTGTTGAAGTAGTCGGCAAAATCGACGTTGCGCCACATTTCGGCCGTCGCGTCGATGACTTGCCAGACTTGGCCGGCCGTCGCCATCAAGGTGAGGAACTGGCCCTGTTTGACGACAATATTCTTCACGTCGCTGACGTCATAGGCAATGACCACGCCAGCAGCGGACGCAATCGTGCCGGCGGCCTGGTTCCGGCCGAAGAGCTTGAAGTACTTGCCCGAATTGGCGGGAATACCCAGCGCGTCCGGGCTGGGAATGGTGAGCGTCAGGCCAGGGGCGGTAAAGTACAGGGCGGCGCCCATATCGTCCGCCGTCAAGGTGCGACTCGCGCCCATGCCAACGAATTTGACCATGCTGCCCTGTGCCTGCTGGACAAACTCCGCATTGACCAGCTTCTTCGAAGCGTCGAATTTCCTGAGCGTCGCCACCTCTTTCATGCTGTATTGCGGGTGTGGATCGGCGGCGGCCAGGTGCTTGGCCAGTTGCGCGTCGCTGTAGGCGCGCACGGTAATGTCCTGGTCATCGACATATTTACGGGTGGCCAGGATGACGGACGGGTCGATTTTCAGCTCGATGGCGGCCGTGCTGGCGACGATCAGCACGATGCGCACCACTTGCGTGCGCCCGCTGCCTTCAAGCATCAGGGGCTTGTAGCTGGGCGGGCAGTTGGCCACCGCACACAGGTCGCCCGCCTCGTCGAAGATGCCGATTTCGCGTATCCACCAGCCGCCCACGTCCTCGGGCAAGACTTGCTCGACGATGATCTGGCTGGGGTTGGCCGGGTCGATGGTCAGCTGGTTCAGGCCGGCGCGGCGCACCTCGCGCACCAGCGCCTTTTGCGTGCGCACGGGCATGGGCAGATTGCCGTTGCCGTCGCCCACGGCCAGGTTCTTCAGTTTCAGGGTTTGGCCCAGGGCGATGGCGTTGGCCAGCTTGGCCTCGCCCACCTGCGTCAGGATGGCAAAGTATGTGCTCATGGATAGATGGTGAGAGTGTCGATGGTATGGGATGCGCCGCTTTGTAACAGCGTGCCGCGCACTTCGATGGTTTCCGCGATCCAGGGATACACGGTCATGCTGTCGCCGTGGTAGGCGCAAGCGCCCGCGTAGACGTTGCCGCGACTTTCCAGATAGATGGCCAGCCCCGTCATGTGGCGGCTGACGGGCTTGGCGTCCGCAATCAGGCGTTCCATTTCCTGGAACATGGCGTCGGTGATGCCGGTGTCCAGCACGCCCACATCGAGGCGGAAGGTGCCCGGCACGCCCGGCGGCGTGGTCTGCCACCATTCGGTAATGCGGATCAAATAGCCCAGGGATTCGACCACGCGGCGCACGGCGGCAATCGTGCCCTTGTGCTTGTGGATGAAATAGGACGCCTTGATGGTGCCGCGCTTGGTCGATTCGGGCCAGGCGTCGTCCCAGCGGTCAACGGAACAGGCCCAGGCCAGAAACGGCAACAAGTTGACCGGGCAGCGGTCGGCGTTCCACAGGTCGCGCAGCGGCACGGGCACGTTGACCAGCTCGGCGCAGGCCACGGCAATGGCGCGTTCCAGCGCCGTGGTGTTGGGCGGCAGGGTCGGCACGAGCTTATTCATCGCGCACCACGACATTCAACTTGATAGCCGTGCAGCGCGCGGCCTGGGTGGCGTTCAGTTCGATATCCGCCGCTGGACTGGTCAAGACGACCTTGCGCACGCCTTCGACGTGGACGGCGGCGCTGCAGGCGGAACGATAGATGCTGTGCCCCAGCGGGCGGCGCGGCTGGGACACGCGCACGGCGTTGGCGCGCGCCGCGTCCAGCAGAATCGGCACTTCCGGGCCGACGCCGATAAACAAGGTGGCCTCGATCTGGTAGTCGATGACCTGGGCAGGTTGCACCGTCAGGCGGTCGCCCAGGGGGCGCACTTCTTCGGCGTTGAGTGCGCGCGCCACGGTGGCCAGCAGCGCGGCGTCGGCGATGCCGGTGTCATTGTTGGCCAACACC
>NZ_JBWBYV010000081.1:0-73141 GCF_056174685.1 Janthinobacterium sp. BHSEK | reverse complement strand
TCCCAGGCGCCTGCAGGATGCTCCTGGCGCCATTGACGCTCATCGCGCCCCGAAGTGAGCGCATAGCGTGGGACGCAACGCGGACTATCTCCACCCACACGCCAACAAAACCAACTGAAGTCCTGGCTTTAACCGGCAGCAATGTTGCCAGCATGATGGCAGCCTTCGCCAGATTCGCAATCGCATTGCTGCACCGCGCAATGACTATCAGCACGTTTAGGCGCAAGATGGGCACGTGCCTGCGCAAAGCAGGCTCCCGATGTCTGGCTTGCCTACCTGGGGAAATATCATGTCCGCACACACTTACAAACTGATCGAGCTGGTCGGCACGTCCACCGAAAGCAGCGATCAGGCGATACGCGATGCCATTGCCAAGGCGGCGCTGACGGTCAAGCATATGGACTGGTATGAAGTGACGGAATCGCGCGGGCATATCGTCGACGGCAAGGTGGCGCACTTCCAGGTCACGCTGAAGGTCGGCTTCCGGCTCGAATAGCGGAGGGCGACGCGTTCAGCGCAGCCCAGGCACTCCCCGGCTCTCCAGCCACTCCCGGCCGCCGGCTTCCAGCGCGGCCTCGATCACCTTTTCCGGCAAGCTATATACCGTTGCCCAGCTGGCACGGCCATCCTGCGTGTTGGCGGGAAAGCTGTGCGTCTCGATGGGCCAGTGGTATTTGCGTTTCAGCGCTTTCACGATGGCGGCCAGCGAGACGCGGCCTTGCAGCGGCTCGGCGCCGGACTGGTCGCGGTTCGACAGCAGCACGGCCAGGACCTGACCGCGGCCCGTGCGTGCGCCGGGGAAGGTGGGGGTTTTGTTTGCCATCGCCTATTTTACCGGGCAAGCCACGATATGCCGCACCTTTGATCTGACGCAAGCGCCGCAGCGGCGTTGCGGCCACGATGGGCACTTCGCCAGGCGTGCCGGCGCCCCTCCGGCAGCCTGGGCTTGATACCAGGGGCACAGGAGAACATCATGCACAGCCTGAACATCCACGCCATGCAATGGCAGCCCGTCGCCGATATTTCCGCCGTCGACCCGCTGCTGCCCGACGACCTGGCCTGCTTTCGCGAACTGCGCGACGTGCTGCAGCGCTATGGCGCGCTCGACCGCTTCGGCATTTCCCTGATCCACCGCCATTTCGACATCGCCGACGACGAAGAGCTGATGGAGTACACGGACGCGGCAACCCGCACCTTGACGGTGAAACCTGTCAAGAAAAGCGACATCGACTGGCAGCACACGACGATTACCAACTGGAAATTGACGGAAGGCGAGGAAGTGGCGCGCATCGGCTGCGGCTGCGCGCGCAATTCGGGCGGCCACCTGGGCTATCACCGGGGTACCTGAGGCTGGCCGATGCCGCCCGCCAGGCGGCGTCGGCCTTTCTTACACTTTGCTTCCACCAGCTCAGTCCGTTTTACGCAAGCGTTTGATTTGAAATGCTTTTTTTGTGTGGCACGCAAGCTGCTTATCACTGTCTACGAGATGAATCCAGGAAAGTCATTCTGGATTCTTTATCCCCCGGATTTTCCGAGACTGACTACGATAAGAGGCTGCGATGAACGTCGATCACACACGAAGCAAGACCCTGGGCTGGCTGGGCGCACTGGCGGCGGCAAGCCTGCTGGCCAGCGGTCAGGCGCAGGCCGGCGCGTACGGCCTGGCCGTCAACGAATTGAACAATTTCCGCATCACCACCAGCGCCGGCGCGCTGTCGCTGGCCGGCGCCAACCGCAACGCCAGCGACAGCGCCTTTTTCCAGGGCGGCGTGGCCGTCAATCCGCGCGCCGTCAATACGGGCCCGGCCGCCAATGCCGACGTGCTGCAAGTGTGTTCGGGCGGCGGCTGCAGCGGCTTGCCGCAAAATAACTACGCACCCAGCCCCAGTTCCACGCTGGAATTCGCGCGCGGCGATGCGCATGCCTTCGGCAACATGCTCAACGGCACCGGCTCGACCGTGAGCGCCGTGGCGGAAACACAGCGCAACACGGTGGGCGCCGCCACGGCCACGGCTGGCGACACGCTGACCGGCTCCGTCAACCTGACCCTGTCGAGCGCCGGCTTCATCACCTTCAGCTTCATGGGACGGCGCGACCTGCGCACCAGCGTGACGACCATGGGCGACAAGTCGAACGTGTCGATCATGGATATCTTCAATATCTCGTGCAATACCGCCAGTCCCGTCGGCTGCCTGTCGAATGCGAATGCCGACGGCGTGATCTTCCAGTTCGCGCCCGACGGCGATGCCAACAATGGCAGCGACGTCAACGGCAACCATACGGTCGGCAGCCTGGACCCGTTCAGCCTGAACATGACGGCCGGCACCAACGATCCCGCCACCTCGCGCGCCTTCACGAATGGCTTCGCGATGTTTTCCCTGACGTCGAATTTCGCCCTGCCCGCCGGCAGCTATACCTTGAACTTCTCCAAGTCCACGCGCACCGACATCGTCGTCATCGAACCCTTGCAAGTGCCGGAGCCAGGCACCCTGTTCCTGCTGGGCACGGGACTGGCCGGCCTCGCCTTCACGCGCCGCCGCCAGCCGAAATAAACACTGGCACGCTCAAAAACACGCGGCGCCCGCCAAGGCGCCGCGTGTTTTTTTATGCCAGCCGATGCGTGTTAACCGAGCCGTGCCAGCGCCTGGCGGGCCAGCTGCAATTGCTGCAGATAATAGCGGTGCAGCATGGCGGGGTCGCTCAGGTCGTGTCCCAGTACCAGGCGCAGCTCGCTGGCAGGGCAGTCGGCGGCCTGGATCGGCACCTGGGTCTGCACCTGCGTTCCCAGCTGACGGGCCAGCTGGCGCGCCGCCTGTTCCTGCGCGGGCCGGTATTCGACGCGCGTGCGCGCCACCTGGAAGCTGCCAGCATTGGCCAGGCGCACCACCTGCACGGGCGTGCCGGCCAAGCTGCGCGCCAGCGCGGCGGCCAGGCCGGGCACGCCGTTGCCGTTCACAATTTCCAGGCGCGGATGCGGCGCGCCAGCCACAGGCACAGGCGCGGCGGGCAGCAACGCGCTAGCGGGCAGGCTGCGCACCGCCGCCGGCACGCGCCGTAGCTGGGCCATGCCATCGCTCTGCGTGATCTCCACGCGCGCCATCGCGGGCGCATCCGGTACCGGCGCGGGCGCGGGCGCGGACTGCGGCGCCGCCTCGCCGCGCAAGACGGCCATGTCGCGCCGCACATCGTGTTCCCGCAAGCTGGCCGCCTGGCGCCGCATGACGGCCGCGCGCTCGTGCTGTCCCAGCCGCTCCAGTACCTGCGCCAGGTGCTGCCAGGCCAGCGCATTGAGCGGATCGAGCAGGCATGCCTGTTCCAGCGCAGTCAACGCTTGCGCATCGCGTCCGCTTAAATAATAGGCATGACCGAGATTGCTGAACAGATAGGCCTGCCGCGGCCGCGCCATGCCCGCCTCCTGCGTCAACGCCTGCCACTGGGCGATGGCGGCAGCGTGCTCGCCGCGCTGCGCGTGCAGCACGGCCAGGCCATTGCGCGCGTCCACATGACGCGGCGCATGGCGCAGGGCTTGCTCGTAGGCCGCTTGCGCCGCAGGCAGGTCGCCCCGCTCGAAATGCTGGCGCCCTGCCGCATAGGCGGCATCGGCGTCGGGCCACTGCGGCACCGGTGCATGGGCCAGTTGCGTGGTGCAGGCGGCCAGGCCCAGGCAGGCGCAGGCGGCGGCCAGGCGGGAAATCGTCAAGCGCATGGTGACTCCTTTCAGCGGCTGGCCATGGCCGGCACGAGCACGCGATAGACTTCGATCACGGCCGGCCCCATGAGCACCAGCATCAGGGTGGGAAAGACGCAAAAGATCAGCGGGAACAGCAGTTTCAGGGCGATCTTCGCCGCCGCCTCCTCGGCCAGCAGGCTGCGCTTGCCGCGCAGGTTTTCCGAATGCACGCGCAGCGAGTCGCCCATGCTGGTGCCGAAGCGTTCCGACTGGATCAGCATGGCGACGAGGGTGTCGACGTCTTCCACGCCGCTGCGCAGGGCCAGGTTGCGCAGCGCCTTTTCCTTGGAAAAGCCGGCGCGCATTTCCATCAGCACCAGTTGCAATTCCTGCGCCAGCACCACGCTCTTGATGTGGATTTCGCCCGACACCTTCACCAGCGCGCGCTCCAGGCTCAGGCCCGCTTCCACGCATACGGTCAGCAAGTCGAGCGCGTCGGGGATGTTTTCAAAGATGTCGCGCTGGCGCCGCTTGGCCGTGCTGGCCAGCACCAGGTTGGGCAGGTAATAGCCGACGGTGGCGCTGACGCACAGCAGCAGCAACAGCACGCTGCGCAGCTGCGCCGCCATGGCGCTGGCCGCATACAAACCCAGCACGGTGGGAAACAGCAGGGCCAGCACGGTTTTCGCGGCAAAGTACAGGGCCGGCGCGCTGGCCTGGCGCCAACCCGCGTTCATGAAGCGCGTGCGCAGCGGCGAGCGCTCCCAGCCCTCTTCCGGCAGCGACAGCTTGCTGAACGGCTGCGCCACGCGCACCACGCGCTCCACCCAGCCAGTATCGGCCACCGCCTCGCTGGCGGCCGGCGCCATGGCGCCGAACAGGCGCTGACGCAAGGTGCCGGGAAAGAAGATCAGCCACGCCAGCAGGGCCAGCGCCACCACCACGGCGAAGACGATCAACAAGAACAGCAGTTGTGCACCGCTCATGCCACCTCCAGTTTTATATCCTGATACGTATCACATTGCGCATCCACACCACGCCCAGCGCCACCATGCCAGCCGCGTACCACAGCAGCTTGATGCCGCTGGGATCGGTCCACAGCAGGCGGATGTATTGCGGGTTGACCAGCGCCATGACGCCGATCATCACCACCGGCATCAGCCCCAGCACCCAGGCCGACATGCGCCCCTCGGCCGACAGCACGCGCACCTGGCCCAGCAGTTTTAGGCGGGCGCGGATGATGCGCGCGATGCTGACCAGCACCTCGGCCAGATTGCCGCCCGATTCGCGCTGCACCAGTACGGCGATGACGAGGTAGCGCAAGTCCGTCAGCGGAATGCGCGCGGCCAGGTTTTGCAGCGCCTCGTTCATCGGCACGCCGTAATTGATCTCTTCGTGCGCCATCTTGAATTCGCCGCTGATCGGCTCATTGAGCTCATCGCCCACCATCTGCAGCACATTCGAAAACGAATGCCCGGCGCGCAGCGCGCGGGCCAGGAAATCGGCCGCCTCCGGCAGTTGCGCCTCGATCTTTTTCAGGCGGGCCGCGCGCGCGCGCAGCACCAGCAGGCACGGTGCGCTCACGGCGACGGACAGCAGCAGCAAGGCGCCGGGCAAGGGCATGGACCAGGCAGCCAACAGCAGCAAGGCCGCCAGCAGCAGGGCGCCGCTGCCGCCCAGGAACTGCGCCACCGACCAGGACAAGCCCGATTGCAGCAGCAGCCGGTCCAGCCGCGCCGCCTGCGGCAGGCGCCGCAGCAGGCGCTCCAGGCCAGGCGAACGCGCATAGCGGCGCTGCTTGAGGATGGAGACCCGCTCGCCGCCGCCCTCGCCGCGCGCCGCCATCAGCCGCAAGCGCCGGTTGATGCGCCGCGCCGCGCTGCCGTGCGTGCCCGACCACCACAGCCAGGCGCCTTCCACCATCAGGATGCAGGCGGCGAACAGCAGCACGGCAAAGCCGTAGAAGACCAGGTCCATGATGCGCCCCCCTCTATTCGTAGATGCGGTCGGGATCGAAGACGCTGTCCGGTACCGGCGCGCCGAACATGCGCAGGCGCTCCGTAAAGCGCGGACGCACGCCCGTGGCGCAGAAATGGCCCTGCACCTTGCCGTCGGCATCGACGCCCGTCTGCTCGAAGCGGAAGATTTCATGCATGGCGATGATGTCGCCTTCCATGCCCGTCACCTCCTGCAGGCTGACCAGCTTGCGCCCGCCGTCCGTCAGGCGCGACACTTGCATCACCACCGTCACGGCCGAACAGATCTGCTGGCGCGTGGCGCGCGGCGTCAGGTTCACATTGGCCATGCCGACCATGTTTTCCAGCCGCGCCAGCGCGTCGCGCGCCGTGTTCGAGTGGATGGTCGCCAGCGAGCCCTCATGGCCCGTGTTCATCGCCTGCAGCATGTCGAGCGCCTCGGCGCCGCGCACCTCGCCCAGGATGATGCGGTCGGGCCGCATGCGCAGCGCATTGCGCACCAGCGCCCGCTGCGATACTTCCCCCTTGCCTTCGATATTCGGCGGGCGCGTTTCCAGGCGCACCACGTGCGGCTGGCGCAGCGCCAGTTCGGCCGCATCCTCGATGGTGACGATGCGCTCGCTGCCGGGAATGAAGCCGGACAGCACGTTGAGCAGGGTCGTCTTGCCGCTCCCCGTGCCGCCCGAGATCAGGATGTTGACCTTGGCCTGCCCCAGCGCCTGCAGCACCTGCACCATGGGCGGCGTCAGGCTTTTGTAGTCGAGCAGGTTGGTGATCGTCAAAGGCTGCACGGCAAAGCGCCGGATCGATAAAATCGGGCCGTCGACGGCCAGCGGCGGGATGATGGCGTTGACGCGCGAACCGTCGGGCAGGCGCGCGTCGACCATCGGGCTCGATTCATCGACCCTGCGCCCCACGCGCGAGACGATCTTTTCGATGATCTTCATCAGGTGCGCATTGTCGTGGAAGGTCACGTCCGTCAGCTGCAGCCGCCCGCCCCGCTCCACATACACCTTGTCGCAGGTGTTGACGAGGATATCGGACACGCTGGCGTCGGCCAGCAACGGTTCGAGCGGGCCAAAGCCCAGCATCTCGTGCTGGATGTCGAGCACCAGGCTATGCCGCTCGTGCTGGTTCAGCACGATGCGCTCTTCCTCGATCACGCGCTGCACCAGCAGCGCCAGCTCGTGCTTGAACTGCTCCGCCGTCAGGCGCTTCAGCCGTTCCAGGTCGATACGGTCGAGTATCGTCTGGTGCATGGTTTTCTTCAGTTCCTGGTAGGCGTGCAGCGCCAGCGCGCCTTGTCCATGCGTGGCGGGGCGCACCGTCTCATTTGCCGCCAGGCGTTCGCGTAAAGTCATCTCGGCTCCCATGATGGCCCCCGGCGGGAGCCTTGACATTTGTCCCTGTCCTAAGCCTCGCTGCGACTGAACAGGCGGTCGAACAGGCCGCGGCTTTCCGTCACGCGGCGCGCCGTCACCAGTTCCACCAGTTCGGCCAGGCTGCGCGCCACGGCGCTGGTGCGCGACAGCTGCAGCAGCGGGATACCCTGGTTGACGGAATCGGTGGCGGCAAAGTAATCGTTGGGCACCGTGTGCACCACTTCCGCGCCCAGCGCCTGCTCCAGGTCCGCCAGGCGCAGGCGCCCGCCCTTTTCATAGCGGTTGACGATCAGGCGCAGGCGCTCGCCCGGATAGCCGAGCGAGCGGAAAATATCGAGCAGGCGGCGTCCGTCGCGGATGTCGGGCAAGGCCAGCTGCAGCACCGGATAGATGGTGTCGGCGTTGTCGAGCGCGCGCAGCGACAGCGCATCGATCTGGCGTCCCACGTCGAGCACGATGTAGTCGTAATGCTGGCGCGCCACGGCCAGGATGCGGTCCATGTGCTCGGGCTGCATGTCGACCTTGTGCGCCGGGTCGTCGGCCGCCGCCAGCACGCCGAAGTTCGGCGTCACGTGCACCAGGCACGAGGCGAGGAAGGCGCCGTCCATGCGCGCGATCTGCGCGCAGATGTCGGACAAGGTCATGGCCGGCTTCTGGTCCGAGACATATAAAGTGGCGTCGCCGAACTGGCCGTGCAGGTCGATCAGCAGCACCTTGCAGCCGGCCAGGCTGGCCAGCGCGTAGGAAAAATTCGTCGATAGAAAGGTGGCGCCGCTGCCGCCCTTGCACGAGATGAAGGCGAGTACCTTACCGTCGCGCATCTGCGTCACGCCGGCCTGGATATCGACCCGGTCCATCGCCTCGTGAAAGGCCTTGTGCACCAGCGGCAGCTGCAGCACTTCGCGCATGCCGGCGCGCATGGCGCGGATGAGCACATCCTGCTGCTGGCCCCGCGTCAGCAGCATCAGCACGGCCAGCGGATACTGGCGCGCCAGGCGCTCGAGCAGGTCGGCCTCGTCGGCATCGATGCCGCTGGCGTCGACGATCACCAGTTCCGGCGCTTCCGGCAGCATGCGCTCGACGGCGTCGCGCAAGCCGGTGCGCCGTTCCAGCAAACGCAGCACGGGCATGCGGGCGGCCCCCTGCGCGGCAATCTCATCGTGCAGGCTGGCGTCGCGGCTAATCATCAAGGCTTTCATCGCACTTCCTCGCTTCTTTCAGGTCTACACAGTAGGCTGCGCCGCCAGGTGGCGCTCAGGGACAAAAACCGGGATTGTCCGGATAACCCAGCGACTCGGCCACGGCCATGGTGGCGCCGCTGGGCAGGCGCACGGCGTTTGCGCCGGAGGGAAACATCGCGCCCAGCAGCGGCAGGATGGGCCGGTACGGCACGCTCTCGCAGCGCGCGCCGTCACCGGGCACGCACAGGCGCGCGCGCACGAAACGGATGCAGCTGGCGCCGTTCGGGTCGTCCAGGCAATTGATGCGGTTGCGCTGCGGGCAACCGGGCATCACCGTCACCGGCACGGCCGCCAGCACGGCGCCGCCGGCCTGCGACAGATAATCGATGCGCACATACGCGTCGCTGATACCGCCGCCCAGCGGCAGCACGCCCGGCGCGGCGCGCAGCACAGCGTGCGTGCGCAGGGCCTGCAGCGCACTCGCATTGCTGAAATCGGCGACGGCGGCGCCGCGCGCGGCGCGCCGGGTGATTTCATGCACCATATTCCATAAATACACGGCGCGCGCCACTTCCAGCAGGGCAAACAGGAACAGAAAGAACAGCAGCGCCAGCATGGCGAACTCGACAGCGAAGACGCCGCCCTGGCGCTGCCGCTGGGGGCGCAGGTTAATTAACATAGCGCAATGTCGCGTTGGCACGCAGCGGGATCGGCGCCAGCTGCGGCAGCCACTTGCGCGTCAGCTCGGGCAGGATATCGACGGGCATGTCCACGGCCACCTTGATGCGCACCTGCAGCGGTGCCATCGGGTAGTTGCCGCAGCTATAAAAGTCATCGTTATAGATGCAATCCACATTGACCTTCCCGGTGCTCATGCCTGGCCACGATTCCAGCATCGCCTGGCGCACCATCTGCCGGGCAAACACGGCGCCCTGCTCCGCCGCATCGGCATTGGCCATCTGCGGCAACGGCAGGGTCGCCAGGTAGCGCGCCGCATCGTGCGCGCTTTTTTGCAGGGCCGTGTACGCCAGCATCGCGCGGCCGAACAGCAGCACGAAGGGCAACAAACCCATAAAGAACAGCATGATCAGCGCCAGCTCGATGGCGGCGACGCCGTCCTGGCGGCGCGGCGCGCGGCAGGCCGGCCTCATTGCAGCAACTCCGCAGGGCCCACCAGCGTGCCCTCGGCCACCAGGCCGTCAAATTCGGCGCTCAGCATGCCATTGCTGGCCGGCGCCGTCATGAAGAAGCGGCCGATGCCCCGCACCTGCGCCAGCACGTCGCTGCCGGCCGGCAGCGGACAGGCCAGCAGGGGAATATGCAGCAGGCGCCGCTGCGCCACGCCCGTGTTGCCGGTCGGCGCCGTCTGATAAGCCAACGTCTGGTAAGGCGGCGTGGACGGATAGCCGGACTTGGCGGCCGGCGCGGCCGGGCTAGCCGGATACAGCTTGGGCCAGTCGCTGGTGGCGAACGGCACGTAGCCGCCGGCCGGCTTGACGCTGCTGTACCTGACCGCCTTGGCAAACGACCACAGCGGTCCATAACTGCCGACCGCGGGCGGCGTCGCGTTCGATTCCGGATCGGCCACGGACAGCAGCGGATTCCCGGTGCTCAGGGCGCTGGGCGCGTCGGGCGTGTTCGTCATCCACCAGTTCGCGGCCGTGTTCGGATAGGCGCGGATATTCGTGTCGGGCGGCGCCGTGAGGGCATGGCAGCCGCTGCCCGCATGCTGGTTGAAGCGCGCGTTGAAGGCCGGCCACAACGTGGCGGGAAACGGCCGGTGCACGTGCACCTGGGCGCTGCCGATGCGCGGGTACAGCACCGTGCCGCTGCATACAAACGGCAACACGCTGGACTCGCCGACCTGCTGCGACGGTCCCACCACGCCCGGCTGGCCCACCGGATTGAGCACGAAGTGTTCGGCCGCCGGGCCGTTCGGATTGAGTTTCAACAGGTTATACGCCACGCCGCGGCGAAAGCCATATTCCAGCAGCTCGACGGCCGGCAGCAGTGCCGCGTTCGTGCGCGGACTGGCCGCGCTGGCCGACAGCGCGCAGACGGCCAGCGGCGTCAGGTACAAGCTGCTCCGCCCCGCCACGGCGCGCGCGCCCGTGTCCAGGGTGCGCAGCGCGGGCGACCAGGCACCGAGGAACGCCGTCGCCACCCGCCCCAGCGACGGTGCATTGGCCTGCGTATCGACACGCACGAACAGCGCCGTGGCGGCGTCGGGCACGGCGCCCGCCGCATGCCACTCGCTGGCGGGCGCATCGGGCGCGCTGGCGAAGCGGATGCTGGCGTCCGACAGGATGGCGCCCTCCATGCGGCGCCGGTACGCGCTCTTGTCGGCCGCACTGTGCTTGGCTTTGTCCACGGCAGCGAGCAGGCCTTCGGGCGTGCCCACCAATTCCGCGGCCGCCGCCAGCGCCGCGTTGTCGGCCAGGTTCTGCAATTCCGTCTTGCGGCCGATGACTTGCCCCACGTCGAGCGCCAGGCCGATAAAGCCCAGCACCACGATGAGCAGGATGGAAAAGGCGATCAGCATCGCCCCGCGCTGGCGCCGGCGTCTACTTGCCATTGCCGCCTCCCAGCATGAATTGCACGGGCTGCGGCGCCTGGCCGTTCGGTTCGGCGAACGAGGCGCGGTAGCGCTGCATGACGGCGTGCGCGCTGGGGCCGTCGAGCCCGTCCGCCGGCGTGCGATTGCCCGCGCTGGCCGGATCGCGCACCTGCCGCGCCATGGCCAGGCGCACGGCGTCGCCGAAGCGCGGGTCCAGCTGCGGCGTGCTGCTGTGCGCGCAGGCGGCCAGCTGCATGGCCAGCAGCAGCGCGGCCAGGCGCCGCAGCGGTATCAGGAGCGAGTTCGGCATGGCGTGTCTCCCCGTCTCATTTCAACTCGAAGCCGTTGGCCACGCGCGGTGGCGGCACGGACGGCGGCGCCGGCGGCAAGGCGCCTTCCATCTTGCCGCGCAACATCAAGTCCGCGCGCGAGGGCGGTGCCAGCTGCGCCGTCGGCAGCACGGCGTCGGCCGGCAAGGGCTTCACCAGGTGCGCGGTAATGACGAACAGCAATTCCGTGCGGTCGTTCTGGAAATCCGTGCTGCGAAACAGCGCGCCGAGAACCGGCAGCTCGCTGAGCCACGGCACGCCCGTGATATTGCTCACCTGGTTATTCTTGATCAAGCCGCCGATGGCGTAGCTCTGGCCGTCGTACAGCTGCACCGTGGTCGCGGCGCGCCGCGTGGTGATGACGGGCAGAATCGAGCGTCCGCTGACGCCGGCGGCGGAAATGCCCACGCCCTCGCGCGACAGTTCCGACACTTCCGGCGCCACCTTCAGGTTGATGCGCCCGCCCGACAGCACGGTGGGCGTGAAACGCAGGCCGACGCCGTATTCGCGCTCTTCCAGCGTGATCTTGTTGTTGTCCTGGCCGACGGGAATGAAGATCTTGCCGCCCGCCAGAAAACTGCCCTCCTGCCCGCTGATCGCCATCACCGTCGGCTCGGCCAGGATGCGCACCAGGCCATCCTGCTTCTGCGCCTCGATGGTCAGCTGCTGGCCGTTCGACTTGCGCACGTCGAGCAAGCCATTCGCCGTGCCGCTCAAGAAATTCGACAGCAAGGTGGTGGCCCAGCTGCCGGACGCGAAGCGCAAGGTGGCGCCCACTTCCAGCCGTTCCAGCAGCGACTTCGACACTTCGGCAATTTGCACGGCCAGCATCACTTGCTGCGGCGCGCTGACGTCGAGCATATTGATGACGCGGCTGTTGGCGCTGGCCGCGCCGCCGGCCGGCGCCGTGGCCGCCACCGGCAAGGCGGCGCCGTCGGCGGGCTTGGGCAGCGCCAGCGGGTGCGTAGCACGGCGCACATACGCGTGCGCCAGCTCGACGGCGCGCAGCACGGCGCCCGCATCCTGCACCGTGCCCGACAGCACCAGGGTGTCGGCCACGGCTGTCACGCGGATGGCTTTTTCTTCCGGCATCAGGGCCGCCAGGGTCGTCTGCAGGCCGGCCGGGTCCATGCTGACGCTGACGTTGACCACGCTGCACGCGCCGCTTCTGCCCTGGATGATCATATTCGTGCTGCCCACGTCGACGCCCACCACATACAAGGTGTCGGGCGCCACCAGCATGGCTTGCAGCATGGCCGGATTGCCGACGCTGCGGGCCAGCACGGCCTCGGGCAGGCGCAGCATGCTCGACTTGCCCACTTGCAGCTGCAGGTGGCCGGGGGTAGCCGCTTCGCCGCCGCAGCGGGGGCCAGGATCGGCCGCCGCGCCGGCAAGCGGCAACAGCAGGCAGCACAGAGTCAGCAGGGCGCGGTTCATGAGCGTGTCCATGGTTGGCTAAAAACATTCGCGCGACTGGCGCGTTCCGTCGATGACGCCGCTGCACTGGCGCGGCGCTTCCACTGCCGCCTTCACCACGTGCACCGGACGCGGCGCCACGGGCACGGCGGCGGGTACGGCGGCGGGCGCGGGCTCGGCTTCGTGCGGTCCGCCCAGCAGGGTCAGCTTGGTGGCGCCCGCCGTCACGCCCGGCTGCGGGTCGACCTGGTTGCGCAGCACCAGCGACAGGCTGCCCACGCTGCGCGCCAGGTCCAGGTTTTCCGCCTGTTCCGGCGTCACTTCCAGGGTCACGGCATTGACCACGCGCGGCTTGGTCTCGTCGCGCCCCACTTCCTGCGCCACGGCCAGCACGAGGATGCGTTCGAGGACGATCTTGGAAATATTGCGGCTTTGCGGAAACGCGCGGTCGCCCGCATCCTGCTGGGTACTCACGATGATGTCGACATAATTGCCCGGCAAGGCGAAGCCGGCCACGCCGATCACGTCGTTGACGCGCACGGTGATGGCGCGCCGTCCTTCCGTGATCAGGGCCGACAGGCCGCCCAACGTCCCGGCGGGCGCCAGCTTGGCTTCGCTCAGCGGCTCGCCGCGCAGCACGCTCGTTTTCAGCACCCGTCCCGCCAGTTTCGCCGGGTCTTGCAGCGCCCCTTGCGGCAGGCTTTCCGCCGGCCATTCGGCCAGGCGCAGCATCTCGGGCGTCAGGCGCTGGCCCAGGTTGACATCGCTGGCGGCGACGACGATCTTGCCCTTGCCGGCCGGCGTCTGACGCAGCAGCCAGTGCGAGGCCAGCAGCACGGCCAGCAGCCCCAGCACCACGGCCAGGCCCATCATCAGGAGGGCGCGCCGGTTTTTCATGCGATACGCTCGCACAGGCTGGCGGCCGGCATGTCGCAGCTGGCAAACAGGCTGCTCCAGGCCTGTTCCAGGGCGCCCACCGTCAGGCGCGCTTCGCAGCCGGCAAAGCCCGCGAAGTCGCCTATGCGCGCCAGCAATTCCTGCGGATAGCTGGCCAGCAGGGGCCGTCCCTGCGCGCCATGCAGCTGCAGCAGGTGGTTCAGGGCCGGCTCGTCGATGGCCATGCCGGCCAGGCGGCATTGCTGGCGGAACAGGGCGCGATAGGCGTTCTCGGCCAGCGGCCCCACCTGCACCTTGTAGCCGATGCGGCGCAGCAAGGCGGCGTCAAACAGCTCGCCCGGCGGCACATTCGTGGCCAGCACGAGGGCGTTGTCGAAGGGCACGCTGATCTGCACGCCGCCGGGCAGGCCCAGCTGGTCGCTGCCCCGTGCCAGCGGCTGCATCAGCCGCGTCAGCAATTCTTGCGCGCCCAGGCGCTGGCGGCCCAGGTCGTCGATGATCAGCATGCCGTTGTTGGCCCGCACATGGGGCGGCGCCTGGTAGCAGCCGCCGCTGGCGTCAAGCCGCAGCTCCAGCATGCCGGCGTCGAGCTCGGCGCCCACGTGGATCACGGGACGCTGGCACAGCACCCAGCGGATATCCGTGCTGCGCCGTTCCAGCGCCTGGCGCGCATGGCTGACGTGCTGCGGCGCGGGCGGCAGGTGCTGCGCCGGATCGTACAACTGGATGATGTCCTGGCCGACGACGATGGCGTAGGGCACGGCGACCAGCCCGTGCAGCAATTGCCCCAGTTGCAGCGCCAAGGTCGACTTGCCGCTGCCGGGCGGACCGTACAGCAGCAGCGAACGCCCCGAATGCAGGGCCGCGCCGACCACGTCGAGCATGCCCGGCCCCGCGTGGGCGCCGCCGAGCACGGCGGCCAGGTCGTCGCTGCCCACGCGCTGTTCCTGCGCCAGCCACGACTGGCGCGCCACCATGGCGCGATACGCTTCCAGGGTGACGGGGGCGGCGCCGATATACGCGCAGCGCTCCAGAAAAGCGCTGGCGCGCTGCTTGCCGGCGCCCGTCAGCTGGTACTGCACGTCGATATCGGATTCGCCGCGCCAGGCCACTTCGGCCATCTGCTCCGTCACCATGAAATCGAGCACTTCGCGCAAGACATTGATCGACAGGCGCAAGCGCGTCGTCAGCGCGGACAGGTGTGTCTTGCCGCCCACAAACATCAGCTTGGCGATCAGTTCGACGACCAGCGGCCGCTCCAGTCCCGTTTCACGCAAGCTCTTCGGCTGCGGCGGCAAGGGCGGCATCAGGTTCGCGTCGGCGGGACGCGGCGCACTGTCGGTACTCATGGAATAATCGACCTCGGTCATGCTGCGTCTCCATGCCAGTTAAGACTGCATTGAACAGAATTCATTCTAGCGAGCGGGGACTGGCGCCCATTGATCAATAGCAATGAATACCAATCAGAAATAATGCCGCCCTTGCACCACCAGGCAGCCCAGGGCAATGGCCAGTCCGTACGGCATGTTGCCCACGCTGGCATGGCTGCCCAATGCGGTCGGCGCCAGGGGAATGCCGGCCATGCGCGCGATCATCGGCCACAGCAGCTGGCGCAGATTGCCGAGGCAGGCGCGCCACTTGCCCTGGTACGTGATCATCAGCACGGCCATCAGGCCGCCCAGGACAAAGGTGGCGAAACAGATCTGCAGCACGGGCCAGGGACCGGCAAAGGCGCCCGCCATGGCGATCAGCTTGACGTCGCCGGCGGCCATGCCGCGCAGCACGTATAAGGGTAAAAACAGGAAAAAGCCCGTCGCCATGCCGCCCAGCCACAACGGCAGCACGCTTTGCGGCCACAGCCACAGGTGCAAGGCCAGCGCGGCGAGGATGCCGGACAACACCACACCATTGGGAATCTTGCGACGGATCAAATCACTGACGGCAGCGGCCGTCACAAAGCACAGCAACAGCAGGTCGCACAAGGCAGTTGCAGGCATGGCATACCTCCCGAAGAAAAACCCGCTGCCGGCCGGCCAGCAGCGGGCACCCGCTTAGGGCGTCAACACCAGGTTCGACGAAATGTCGGTGAGGACGGCCAGCAAGTTAGTCTTGATCAGCAAGAAACCGGCCGTGATGGCGGTGGCCATCAAGGCCGCGATCAGGCCGTATTCGATTGCCGTAATGCCATCCTCATCCTTGACAAACTGCTGTACTGCCGACAGGAAGGTATGCATGACAAGCTCCCAAAAGTGAATCACAAGTCCCTGGCGCAATCGGGTGTGAAACATTGCCCATTCCTGCTAATATGTTTCCTGCCGTAAATTTCTGCGCCATTGCATTGACTATAAAGCGTCCACGTTTTGGCAAATTGACGCGCCACAAGTTTCCATATGGAAATTATCAAACCCTGTTGAAATGACGGCTGGCGCAAGCAACTGTTGCGATCCGGATTGAAAGCCTTCGTCAAGGCAAGTTTTTTACAATGTGCTGCATGAATATCATGTATTTACATGAAATATTGCATACGTTAATTGCCTATTAGGCAAAAAGACATTATCCTGCTTAGCTCTTCTTTGGAAAGGCCTCTCGCCCGGCGGTAAAGAGCGTCATGCCACCAAATAAATCTTGGCTTCTTGTAGACGGACGCGAACATGCTCTTGCTTGATGCAATGCTGGTATGACGACACTTGTGTGACTACTTTCCAGAGAACGACAATGGATTCCCTACTGAAACACATGGTGGACATGACCGGGCACCGCGACCACACGATGCTCGACATTTCCGTGATCTCGGCGGTCCAGGAACTCGCTGCCGCGTCGCAGACCCGTGTGCTGGCCCTGACCACCGTGCGTGGCCAGGTGTTCGTGCGGTCGCGGGCCATCATCGTGGCGGGCAGCGTGGCCCGCATGGAAGAGCATACCGACCCTACCCTGCCCGGCGAACCGCTGTCGGACTACCCGGCGCTGGCCGCCTGCATCAAGCGCCATGAAGCGAGCGCCGACACCCTGTGTGCCGACGGCCGCCACCTGCTGTGGCTGCCCATCTGGATCGGCGACCAGGTCACGACCTGCCTGGAAATCACCAACCCCACGCCGTACACGGGCGCCACGATCCAGGTGATCGGCGGCATCGTCAGCGTGTACCGCAATTTCCAGAACCTGCTCGACTACAGCGAGCGCGATTCGCTCACCGGCCTGTTGAACCGCAAGACCTTCGACGACCAGCTGGCGAAAATCCTGCATAGCCGCGGCGAACCGGAAGCGGACAAGCCGCGTCCCGTCGATGAAGAACGGCGCCACCATACGGACACGGAACGGCAATGGCTGGCCGTGATCGACGTCGATCATTTTAAATTGGTCAACGATAAGTTCGGCCACCTGTATGGCGATGAAGTGCTGATCCTGATCGCCAACCAGCTGCAATCGTCGTTCCGCTCGCAAGACCGCATCTTCCGCTTCGGCGGCGAGGAATTCGTCGTGCTGCTGCGCTCGATCACCCTGGAAAATGCGCAGAAAATCATCGACCGCTTCCGCACCAATGTCGAAGCGCACGACTTCCCGCAAGTGGGCAAAGTCACCGTCAGCGTGGGCTTCGTCAGCATCAACGCCTACGAGGCGCCCGTCATCATCCTCGGCCGCGCCGACCAGGCCTTGTATTACGCGAAAAGCCATGGCCGCAACCTGGCTTGCCATTACGACGAGCTGGTAGCGAAAGGTTTATTAACGACCATCGCCTCGAACGATACGGCGGAATTCTTCTAGGCATCCGCCAGCGAGATAAAACGCATGGGATCGACCTGCCACTTGGCCGCCGACTCATGGCCGACGATCTTGTCGGCGCCGCCAAAGCCGAAGCCGCGCGACAGGTCGACCGTCTCGGGCTTGATGTAGGTCTTGCTCTTCGTACTGAAAAACACATTCACTTTCGGCGCCAGCAGATTGCTTTCGTGTGCCTCGACGACGACGGCCAGGCGGCCCGATTCCAGCATCACCATGGTGCCGACCGGGTAGATGCCCACGCAGCGCATGAAATCCTGTGCGAACACGGGGTTGAAATGGAATTTGCTCCATTCATAAATCTTGCGCAGGGCTTCGGCGGCGGGAATACCCTTGTGATAGCTGCGGTCCGACGTCAGCGCGTCGTAGACGTCGACGATGGCGGCCATCTGCGCCAGCTCGCTGATGGCGTCGCCGGCCAGTTGGTCCGGGTAGCCACTGCCGTCGCGCCGCTCGTGGTGGTGCAAGGCGATGTCGAGCGGAATGGCGCCCACCTCGGGCGACTGCAGCAGAATCTCGTAGCCATCGCGCGGATGGCGCTTGATCAGGGCAAATTCCTCGGACGTGAGGGGGCCCGGCTTGTTCAGCACGCTGTCGGGCACCAGGGCCTTGCCCGTGTCGTGCAGCAAGCCGCCCAGGCCCGCCTGGTGCGTGGTGGCCGCATCGATGCCGCGCGAGCGGCAAAACGCCACCAGCAGCGCGCACACGCTGACGGAATGCAGGAAGGTGTAGTCATCCTTGGTCTTGATGCGCAACAAGCCGACGAGGGCGCCGGGATTGCGCAGGATCGATTCGGTAATATCCTGCACCGTATGCTGCACGCGGTCGAGCTCGACCGCCTTGCCCAGGCGCACGTCGGCCATCACCGTGCGCACCAGGCTCGCGGCCTGCCGCCGCACCTGGGTGGCGCGCGCCAGCTCCATGCCCAGCGACACGCGCGTGACCACTTGCGGCGCCGCGGCGATCTGCACCAGTTCGCGCTCGGTGGCGGCCTGCGCCTGCGCCACCGTGGGCGCGTCCTGCACGTCGAGGCCCTTGCCGCTGTCGATCACCACGTCGTGGATGCCGGCCTGCATGATCTTGCGGATTTCATCGTCGCTGCGCAACAGGAAACGGTTGCGCACGAACGGATGCGTCATCCAGTCGCAGCTGAGGTCATGAATGTACATGCCCACTTTTAATTGAGACGAATCAACTTTCTTGAGCATGCGGTCATCCCACAAATACGCGGCTGGAGCACCGAAGGCGCTAGAATGAGTATAACAAAATTGTTATTCTGCTGGCCGCGTTCGGCGCTGCGGCGCAACACCCAGTTTTTTCCGCTCAACGCACCCTCAACGCACCGCTATTGGGACCCATGGAACTGCGCCAATTACGCTACTTTGTTGCCATCGTCGATCACGGTTCGCTGTCGCGCGCGGCCCTGATCCTGCACGTGGCGCAACCGGCCCTGACGCAGCAGCTGCGCCAGCTGGAAGAGGAACTGGGCGTGCAGCTGCTGCACCGCTCGGCCCAGGGCGTGCTCAGCACGGACGCGGGCAAGGTGTTCTACGAACATGCGCAGGCGATCCTGAAACAGGTGGCCGACGCCCGCTCGGCCGTCACGCAAAGCGCCACGCGGCCGTCCGGCAATGTGACCCTGGGCTTGCCGCACAGCATCTCCGGCGCCCTGGCCCTGCCCCTGCTGCTGGCCGCGCGCGAACGCTATCCCGAGATCACCCTGCAGCTGACGGAAGAAATCACGGGCAACCTCAATGAACAGCTCAAATCGGGCCGCATCAACCTGGCCGTGCTGTTCGACGATGGCCAGCTCACGCCGTTTTCCTGCTGCCCCCTGGTGGAGGAAGAGATGCGTTTCATCTGCCGCAGCGATTCGCCCTTCGCGCCCGCCGGACAGGCGCTGTCGTTCCCGCAGGCATTGAGCGCCACCCTGATCCTGCCGGGCCTGCAGCATGGCGTGCGCCCGCGCATCGACAGCCGCGCCCGCGAACTGGGCCTGGAGACGGCGAACGTGATCGAGATCAACTCGATCGCCATCCTGAAATCGGCCATCCTGGCCGGCATGGGCGCCACCATCCTGCCCGCCGCGCCCCTGCTGGCCGAACTCGACAGCGGCGCCATGCGCAGCTACGCCATCCACAGCCCCGTGCTGTCGCGCACGGTGGCCCTGTGCGCGTCGAAGAACATTCCCCTCACCAATGCGGGCAACGCCGTGAAAAACCTGGTGCTGCAAGTGGCCGCCGAGCTGTGCGGCAGCGGGCGCTGGGTGGGGGCGCACGTGCTCTCGCCTATGACATAAGTATTTCTTATACCCCCATCGCCAAAGCGTATTTGCCCCCTCTCCTGACTCGTTCTACACTGACCACATTAACTATTTTAAATTTAAAATAGTTATGTGCCGCCCACACGCGGCCGTCCCGTCTGCACAGCGCGCGCCTTACCGGGCGCGCCCCCTGTACAGCCGCTATCTGAAACACCCTTTTGGAGACAGCCATGTCCGTGACCACGGAAAACGGCTCCGCAGCGTTCGCTAGAAACGCCGGTGCCGCGCCATCTACACCCCCCGACACTTCCCGTTTGACCACCGTCAGCCTCGACGACAAATACACGGCCACATCCGGCGCAATCTTCCTGTCCGGCATCCAGGCCCTCGTGCGCCTGCCCATGATGCAGCGCCTGCGCGACCAGGCCGCGGGCCTCAACACGGCTGGTTTCATTTCCGGCTACCGCGGCTCGCCCCTGGGCGGCCTCGATGAAAACCTGTGGAAAGCCAAGAAGCAGCTGGAAGCGCACCATGTGCAGTTCGTGCCCGGCGTCAACGAAGACTTGGCCGCCACGGCCGTCTGGGGTTCGCAGCAGGTGGACTTGATCGGCCCGGCCAAATACGACGGCGTGTTCGCCATGTGGTACGGCAAGGGTCCGGGCGTGGACCGCTGCGGCGATGTCTTCAAGCACATGAACCATGCGGGCACATCCAAACTGGGCGGCGTGCTGCTGGTGGCCGGCGACGACCATGGCGCATACTCATCGACCCTGCCGCACCAGTCCGACCATTTGTTCTCCGCCTCGATGATCCCCGTCCTGTATCCGTGCAATGTGCAGGAATACCTGGACCTGGGCATCCACGGCTGGGCCATGTCGCGCTTTTCCGGCTGCACGGTAGCCTTCAAGGCCCTGGCCGACACGGTCGAATCGTCGGCTTCCATCGATGCCGACCCGTTCCGCGTGGAAGTGAAGATTCCGCAAGACTTCGTCATGCCCGAAGGCGGCCTGAACGCGCGCCTGTCGAGCATCCCGCTGGGCCAGCAGGCGCGCAACCAGGAAGCGCTGATGCAGGATTACAAGATCTATGCGGCCCTGGCCTATGCGCGCGAAAACAAGCTCAACCACACCACCATCGACAGCCCGAACGCCAAGCTGGGCATCATCGCCTCCGGCAAATCGTATCTGGACGTGCTGGAAGCGCTGGAAGAGCTGGGCATCGACGAGCAGATGGCGGCCGACGTGGGCATGCGCCTGTTCAAGGTGGCCATGCCATGGCCGCTGGAACCGGACAGCGTACGCGAATTCGCGCAAGGTCTCGATGAAATTCTCGTGGTAGAAGAGAAACGTCAGATCGTCGAATACCAGCTCAAGGAGCAGTTGTACAACTGGCGCGACGACGTGCGTCCGCGCGTGATCGGCAAGTTCGATGAAAAAGGCGAATGGGTGGCGCCGCGCGGCGAATGGCTGCTCACCTCGAAGGCGGATTTTTCCGTCTCGCAAGTGGCCAGGGTCATCGCCAGCCGCATCGCGCGCCTGATTTCCGATCCCGTCACCTGCGACCTGATCAAGGCGCGACTGAGTTTCCTCGACGCCAAGGATGCGGTCCTGAAAAAGGCCGTGAACACGCCGTTCCGCCCCGCGTTCTACTGCTCCGGCTGCCCGCACAATACGTCGACCAAGGTGCCGGACGGCAGCCTGGCGCTGGCCGGCATCGGCTGCCACGTGATGGCGACCTCGATCTATCCGGAAATGAACAAGCTGACCACGCACATGGGCGGCGAAGGCGCGCCGTGGATCGGCCAAGCCGCGTTTTCCGAACTGCCGCACGTGTTCCAGAATCTGGGCGACGGCACCTACTTTCATTCCGGCTACCTGGCCATCCGCGCCGCACAGGCGGCCAAGGTGAATATTACCTACAAGATTCTCTACAACGACGCCGTCGCCATGACGGGTGGCCAGCCCGTGGACGGCTTGATTACCGTACCGATGATGGCGCAGCAGGTGGCGGCCGAAGGCATCGCCCGCATCGCGCTGGTCACGGAAGATTTATCACGCTACAGCGACCGCAGCAACCTGCCCGCCCACCTGACCTTGCACGACCGCAAGGACATGGATGCCGTGCAGCGCGAATTGCGCGAAGTACCGGGCGTGTCCGTGCTGATCTACGACCAGACCTGTGCCGCCGAGAAACGCCGGCGCCGCAAGAAAGGCGAGTATCCCGATTTGCCGAAGCGCATGGTCATCAACGACGCCGTCTGCGAAGGCTGCGGCGACTGCGGCGTGCAGTCGAACTGCGTGTCGATCTTGCCGAAAGAGACGGAATTTGGCCGCAAGCGCACCATCGACCAATCCTCATGCAACAAGGATTACTCGTGCGCCAAGGGTTTCTGCCCCAGCTTCGTCACCGTCGAGGGCGGCAGCCTGAAGAAGACCAAGACAGGCGCGGGCAAGCCGGGCGAGACGGACGACTTCGGCCCGCTGCCGGAACCGGTACTGCCCGCCTGCGACGCGCCGTACAACATCCTCATCAACGGCATCGGCGGCACGGGCGTCATCACCGTCGGCGCGCTGATGGGCATGGCCGCCCACCTGGAAGGCAAGGGCGCCTCCGTGCTGGACATGACGGGCATGTCGCAAAAGAATGGTTCCGTCACCTCGCACGTGAAAATCGCCAAGTCCCCGGCGCACATCCGCGCCCAGCGCATCGCCACGGGCGAAGCGGACCTGATTCTGGGCTGCGACATGCTGACGGCCGGCGCGCAGGATGCCGTGTCGAAAATGCGCCCGGGTAGAAGCCTGGCCGTCGTCAACCTGCACGAGCAGCCGCCGGGCACGTTTGCGCAAAATGCGGACTGGCAATATCCAACGGCGGAAGTACGCCAGCTGATCGAAGAATCCGTGGGCGGCGCGGACGCGGCCGACTTCATCGACGCGACGAAGCTGGCCACCGCACTGATGGGCGATTCGATTGCCGCCAACCTGTTCATGCTCGGCTACGCCTGGCAAAAGGGCCGCATCCCGTTGACGCAAGCGGCCCTGCTGCGTGCCATCGAACTCAATGGCGTGGGCATCGAGTCGAACAAGAAGAGCTTTTTGTGGGGCCGCCGCGCCGCCGTCGACGTGCGCAAGGTGACCCAGATCGCCACGCCGTCGCAGGCGATCATCGTGCAAATGCCGCAAAGCCTCGATAGCGTCATCAAAAAGCGCGTGGAATTCCTCACCGCGTATCAAAACGCCGCGTATGCGGATGGCTACTTGACCCTGGTCAAACAGGTACGCGACCGCGAAAATACCCTGGGACTGGGCCAGAAGCTGTCGACGGCCGTCGCCAAGAGCTATTTCAAGTTGCTGGCCTACAAGGATGAATACGAAGTGGCGCGCCTGTACACGGATGGCCGTTTCGTGGAGCAATTGCAGCAGCAGTTCGAGGGCAACTTCTCCGTGAAATTCAACCTGGCGCCACCGCTGTTCGCCAAGAAAGATGCGAAGGGGCACCTGGTGAAAGCGGAGTTCGGTTCCTGGATGTGGCGCGCCTTCAAGCTGCTGGCCAAAGCAAAAGGCTTGCGCGGCGGCACCTTCGACGTCTTCGGTTATACGGCCGAGCGCAAGATGGAACGGGCCCTGATCGTCGAATACCGCGAACTGCTGGCAGGACTGCTGGTCAACCTGACGGCGGACAACCTCGGTACCTGCGTGGAACTGGCATCCTTGCCCGAGAAAATCCGCGGCTTCGGCCACGTCAAGGAAGCGGCCGTCGCCACTTACCGCAAGGACAAGGCGAGGTTGCTGGGTTTGTTGGCTGATGGAACGCAACACGTGGCCTAAGACTCTAAGCTACAGCGCTTGATTAGCGATGCGCTATGCCGGCAGCAGTACACACTGCCGGCATAGCGCATTTTTATTCAAGGCTGCACATTTTTATCACACCAGAAAAACGACAGACGCAAAATAACCATAAAAATCAGCCACTTACAATCACATGTAAAACATTGGGTCGTCCAGGCAATAGCGCTGCTTAAGTCCAGGCGGGATCCCGTGCCCCATGAGATCAATGAATTGGACTGGAAGCTGAGACTGTCTGGCAATAAAGAGCGGCTGATCGAGCATCTGATTGCCTTTACTAATCCCAATAAGCCTCATGACGGTGACTTTTCAATAATGTTAAATTATTCATATTTTCAATAAAAATAATTTCATTTAAATTATCGAAGTCACCTAATAATTTTTCTCTGAATTTTCCTTTTCCATAAAATTCGATTTTCATTGCCATGAAGATGAAATTCGTGCAAAACTTATCCGTTCATTCTGTACTTTCAACAGGAACGAGTACGTTCACGCATTTCTACCAACGTCATAGGAAAAGCAATGGATTTAATCGACCAGCTCAGAGCACTTGCCGCCAGAATTGCAACAACCAAGGATATTATTCAGACGGAGGAGGCTACAAAAAACGCAATGATCATGCCCTTCATCCAGATGCTGGGTTACAACGTATTCGACCCCACGGAAGTGACACCAGAACTAATTGCCGACGTGGGAACAAAAAAGGGAGAAAAAGTCGATTACGCGATTCTCAGTGATGGAAAACCGATTATTCTCTTCGAATGCAAGAAAAGTGGCGGTGACCTGAGCATCAATCATGCTGGGCAACTTTTCAGATATTTCCATGTCACCGCAGCACGATTCGGTGTATTGACAAATGGGCTTACCTATAAATTCTTCACCGATCTTGAACAACCCAACAAGATGGACGAAAAGCCCTTCTTTGAGTTCAATATTCTGGATTTTAAAGAGCGGGATGTGGATGAGCTCAAGAAATTTGCAAAATCTTTATTCGACGTCGATACCATATTAACGACAGCGAACGATCTAAAATATACGCGAGCCATCCAGAATCGTCTGGCAGAATGGATGCACAATCCCTCCGAAGATTTTGTCAAAATACTGTCGTCAGATTTACTCGGAGGAAAGCGCTTTACACCTGCTGTCAAAGATCAATTTACCGTCATTACTAAACGGGCATTTGAGCAATTGTTGGGGGAGCGTATCAATGATCGCCTCAAGGGTGCGATGACACCGGAATCATCGCCAGCACAAGAACTGGCGCCAGTCATTTCTCCTGAAGGTGTCGTTGAGAACCCGATTATCACGACACCAGAAGAGATCGAAGGTTTGCACATCATTCGTGCGATACTGCGTGGCGTCGTCAGCTCACGCCGCATTGTCATGCGTGATTCGCAGAGCTACTGTGCAATTTTGCTAGACGACAATAATCGAAAGCCAGTTTGTCGCCTACGCTTTAACAATACTGAAAAACTTGCCGTTGGCCTGTTCAATCAAAAGAGGGAAGAGGAAAAGTTTCCAATTGCCAGCCTAGACGATCTGTACACCCATGCAGAACAATTGAAGGCTACCGTCCTGATGCATTTGCCTGCGGAAGATGCAGAGAAAACAGCATAAGAGATAGCATTAGGTACAGTAGAAGCAAGTCCGGGATGAGTCCCGGACTTGCAACCCATCCTGATTCAATCCGCGCAGCGCCCCACGGTGGCACCCGGCAACAGCACCGGTTGCCAGATTTCCTGCAGCCGTTCCGGCGGCGTGCCGGCCAGCAAGGATTGCAGCATCTCCACCATCTTGGCGCCGGCGCGGCGCAGGTCGGGCTGGTCGATGGTGGTGACGTTGATGCCGATCAAGGTGTCTTCCACATTGCCCCAGACGATGACGGAGATTTCCTTGCCGATTTCGATGCCCGCATCCATCAGCGCGCGCACCACGCCCACGCCGGACAGGTGGTTGTCGACGATGACGGCCGTCGGACGGGGCGAGCAAGCCAGCAATTGCTGCATGGCCTGGTAACCGCTGCGGCGGTCGAGACTATTGTCGAGCAGATAGGCGGGGTCCAGCGGCAAGCCCGCCTGCGCCATGCAGCGGATAAAGCTTTCCTTGCGCTCATAGGCAAAATGCAGGTCCAGCGGCGCGCTCAGCAGGGCGATGCGCTGGTGACCATGCGCCGCCAGGAAAGACACGGCCAGGTCGATGCCCGTGTCGTTGTCGTAGTCAAAATATGCGTACGGCGCGTCGATGCGCGTGCGGCCGTTCGCCACAAACGGAAAGCCCACCTTCGTCAGGTAGGCGATGCGCTCGTCGACCACCTTGGTGCGGCCCACCACGAGGCCATCGACCTGGCGCCCGCGCACCATGGTTTCATACGAGGGCTGTTCGTTCTGCGGCGAGACGGGGGCGATGATCAGGCTCATCTTCGACGCTTCGACGGCGTCCGACATGCCATTCACGACGGAAAGGAAGACGCTGTCGCCCAGGTCGCTGGGCAGCAGGGGATAGATCATGCCCAGCACATTCGTGCGGCCGACGGCCAGGCTGCGCGCCAGCGGGTTGGGCCGGTAGCCGACTTTCTTGGCGGCGGCCAGGACGATTTCACGGGTGCGGGAATTGACTTCCGGATAGCCGTTCAACGCCCTGCTGACTGTCGTTTTCGACATGCCGAGGGCAATTGCGAGGCTCTTGAGATTCATGTTAACTACCTGTCTGTATGGCAAAAGAAACCAACTCTGACCGTCCATTATAGCCCAGAGCGCCAAACAGGCCGCGCATTAGCGTGCGCATACATGGTAGAAAAACAACAACATATTGACTATTTAAAAAGCAACGTTTTATAGCCGACCACTTTTAGCAACTGTTCAGCGTGGCATCGACAATGCCAGACAAACAAGGACTGAAAGCCACAGCGGGTACTCACTTTGGCAAATGTCTGGCCAGGTTCGGCATGCCGCTTCGGCACGCCAAAGAGCGCACGATAAAATTATCAAGAAAACATAATTCACTGGAACTGTGCGAGAATTTGTCCTACTCTTGACTCAGGTAAAGATTACCAGCAGTCATGTCGCGCCCCCCGGCTGCATTCGTCCACTGCCGCGCACGCCTGGGCATACTTTCAAAGGTGAACAATGTGGTATCGCTAACGTCCGTCAACAATCTGCAGGCCTCGCTGGCCACGGCACAGCGCCGGGTCGAGCAAGGCCAGAACCAGGTACGGCGCGACAGCGAACAGCTGGCGCAAAGCCGCCAGTCGCTGGTGCGGGAACAGGAAACCTTGAACCAGACGCAACGCAGCAGCCAGCAAGCGCAGGCCGATGCCCCCACCGCCATCAAGGCGCCGCAGCTGGACCAGGCGATCAAGGTGGCCGTGCCGCAGCAAGCCATCCCGGCCGCGCCGAAGAGCACGCCCCAGCTGAACGGCTATGGCCAGACCCTGGGACGCCTGATCGACGTGACGGCGTAGATTACCGAAGCATTTCCTCTTCCAGCATCGCCAGCCACCATTTACTTCCCGGCTTCGGCTGCGTCAGGTCGACCGCCTCGCCCATCTGCGGCGTGGCCAGGTGCACGCCCCGCTTCGCCGCCAGCCCCGTGATGCGGTCGAACGGTTCGTGCCAGGCGTGTAAACCCAGATCGAAGGTGCCGTTGTGCACGGGCATCAGCCACTTGCCGCGCAAGTCCAGGTGCGCTTGCAGGGTTTCTTCCGGCTGCATGTGCACGTCGGGCCACAGCTTGTCGTAGGCGCCCGTCTCGATCATGGTCACGTCGAACGGGCCGTACTTGTCGCCGATCTGCCTGAAACCGTCGAAATAACCGGAGTCGCCGCTGAAAAACACGCGCACTTCGGGCGCGTCGATGACCCACGAGGCCCACAGGGTTTGATTGCCATCAAACAAGCCCCGTCCCGAGAAGTGCTGCGACGGCGTGGCGACGAGTTTCACGCCGGCAATCGTCGTGCCCTGCCACCAGTCGAACTGCTGCACCTTGTCCTTGGGCACGCCCCATTCGACCAGGGTATCGCCCACGCCCAGCGGCGTCACAAAATGTTCGGTCTTGGCGGCCAGTTGCAGCACGGCGGCATGGTCGAGATGGTCGTAATGGTCATGCGACAGGATGATGGCCTTGATCGGCGGCAAGTCGGCAATGCTGATGGGCGGCTGATGAAAACGCTTCGGTCCCGCCCACTGCACCGGCGAGGCGCGCTCGGAAAACACGGGGTCCGTCAGGAAAAACTCATTGTTCAGTTTCAACAGCAGGGTCGAGTGGCCGAGGCGAAAAAGGCTGTTGTCGGGCGCGGCCAGCAGCTGCGCCCGGGTCAAGGCTTGCACGGGCACGGCAGCGCCCGGCACCGTGCTGTCGGGCTTGTCAAAGACAAATGTCCACAGCAGCTTGAGCGTTGCTGCCGTGCCCAGCTTGTGCATCTGCACGGGATTGCGGAACTTGCCGTCGTGGCGTTGTAAGGATTCAACCGGCGCGGCAGGCGCGGCGCGCAAGGTGCAAGAACTCATGATGATCAGGACTCCCAAGAATAAGATGCGGTACATATGCAGCCCGGTGAATAAAATACAAGGATTAAATTACACTACACAGTGTAGTTCCTATTTCTGGCAAAGTAAACCAGGAGGTGTAAAATATTGTTTTCAAAGGAGATTTTCAGCCATGGCCGCACCGCAACGCCTCACCGACCGCAAGCGCGTCGCCATCGTCGATGCCGCCATCGCCGAGTTCCGCGAGCACGGTTTCGATGCGACCAGCATGGACAAGATCGCCGCCACGGCCGCCGTGTCCAAGCGCACCGTGTACAACCATTTCCCCAGTAAGGACGAACTGTTCGCGGAAATCCTGCAGCGCATGTGGGAGAGCAGCATGGCCCAGCCCGCCGTGCCCTATGTGGCCGACCAGCCCCTGCGCCCGCAAGTGCTGGCCCTGGTCGAGCAGAAAATGGCCTTGCTGTGCGACCCGGCCTTCATCGACCTGGCGCGCGTGATCTTTGGCGAAACCATCCACTCGCCCGAGCGCGCGCAAGCGATGGTGGCGCGCCTGAATGAAAAGGAAACGGGCCTGAATATCTGGATCCGCGCGGCGCAGCAGGACGGACGCATCAAGGCGGGCGAGACGCTGGAAGTGGCGCACCTCTTGATGTCGCCTTTAAAAACCTTTGCCTTCTGGCCGCAGATCACCCTCGGTGAACCCCTGCTGAGCCCGGCACGCCAGCGCGAAGTGACGGCACTGGCCGTCGATATCTTCCTGTGCTACTACGGCGTGGCAAAACAGACGGCATAGACGGGCGGCAAATGGGCAGACAGCGTCTGCCAATGTTCGCCCTCGTCGCCCGAATACCAGGCGCCGCCCGTGGTCGACGCCATCACCAAACTGCGCCCGTCGTCGGCCAGCGCCAGCCCGTGGCGGTAGATGAGGTCGTAGCAATGCTGCTGCGGCAAGCCTGCGCGCAACACCTCAAAGGTTTTGCCGCCGTCGCGCGTGCGCGTCACGGCCAGCGCGCCATCGATGGGTATGCGCAGCACATCCGCCTGCGCCGGCACGAACCAGGCCGTGTCGCCATCGCGCGGATGCACGGCCACGGCAAAGCCGAAATGCGACAGCGGCGCCGTCGTCACTTCCTGCCAGTGCCAGCCGGCGTCAAGCGAGCGCCAGATGCCGTTATGGTGCTGGCACCACAGCGCGTCGGGCGTGCCGGCGCTGCGCACGATGCGGTGCGGGTCTTGCACGGCTTCGTTTTCATCGAGTTCGGGCGGCATGTAGTCGGCGCGCATGCCCGTCGCGCTCAAGGCCCAGCTGGCGCCGCCATCGTGCGTTTGCCACACGCCGCCGCAGGACACGCCGACCAGCACGGTATTGCTGTCGCGCGGGTCGACGCAGATGCTGTGGATGCCAGGCACGTCGTAGCCGCCGCCAAACCACTGCGCCCGCTGCGGCACGTTCCACAACGCTTCCACCAGCTGCCAGCTGTCGCCGCGGTCGCCGGAACGAAACAGGCCGCCAGGTAGAGTCCCTGCCCACAGCACGCCGGGCTGGTCCGCGCCGCCGGCCGCCAGCGACCAGATCTGCCGCAAGGTCCAGTCCAGCGTATCGCTGCTGCCCTCGGGCTTGGCGGGATAGGCGGGCACGGCGACTTCCTGCCACGCGCTACTGCCCCTGTCGAGGCGGTGCAGCTTGGCGCCGAAGTGGCCCAGGTTCAGGGCTGCGTACACGGTGCCGTCGCGGCCATCGTGCAGCAGCATGGAGACGGGGTCGCCGGCGAATTGCACCAGCGCCAGCTGCCAGGCGCCGGCCGCATCGACATCGAACTGGAACAGCCCCTTGCGGGTGCCGAGATACGCGCGTTGCGCCCTGCCTGGTCCCATGATTAACCTCCGGAAAGTGCCTGCAAGATATACACCTGGCTGTCGGGCCGCAAGGCATCGTCCAGCACGCGCCGCTCGCGGCAGCGCACGCCGTCGATGAAGACCACGACGTTCGGACGCAGCGCGCCCTGCTCGTCGAGCACGTAACCGCGCAGGCGCGGCTGCTGGGCAAAGACGCTATCCAAGGCGGCACGCAGGCGTGGCGCCGCCACCTCCACCGTGGGGACGTTCAGGAAACGCGCCAGTTGTTGGGTAAAATGCAAGTGCGCCATGCTGCCTTCGACGTCATCGGCCTGCACCCATTCTAGTCCCCTTTGCCGCCAATACAATTAAAATAGGGGCAAGCACACAAGGAGGCCAGGCATGACGATTACCCCGGAAGAACTAGCGGTGCTGATGCAGGAAGTGGAAGTGGCCGATCCCATCGATTTTGCCGACCTGCCCTTCAACGAGCAGGAATTGCGCGGCCTGATCGCCAACCACCTGTGCGAGATGGCCGACGCCATGGAAAGCTTCAGCCCGGAAGACCGCAACCTGGCCCTGCTGGCCGTGGCGGCCAAGCTGGTGCTGGAAAACCTGGTGCTGCACGTGCAGCTGCTGCGCCGCCACGGCTTGCCCGTCAGCGACGGCGTGGAAGCGCTGCTGCAGCGTTTAAAGAACCCGGGCAAGCCCTAACTACGGCGCGGCAAGCCGCTATTGCAGGTTGATGGCGGTCAACACCATGCTGCTGCCAGGTAAATCCGTGCCTTGGCGGATGTACAGCACGCCATGCCGCGACAGCGCCAGGCTGCCGCCCATGCGGTAGGTCCAGACGGTCTTGCGGCTGGCCAGGTCGATCGCGTAAGTATTGTTACGCCCGCCAACAAACAGCAGATTGCCGGTGACGATCAGATCGCCGCCAAAATACCCATCAAGGGCCGTATCCAGGGGCCAGCGCCATAGGAGCGCACCGTCAGCGAGCTGGCGCGCTTCGAGCGCCTGGCCGGCCTGGTTGCCCACGTACACGACGCCCCGCGCCACCACTGGCTGCGTGCTGAACTGCCCCTGCACCGTCCAGCGCACGACGCGGCTATCCACGTCAACCAGGCTCAAGCTGTTATCCGCCGCCTCGCCGGCCAGCGGCCGCTGATTGAGCACCAGCACGCTGCCCGCCTCAGCCAGCACGGGCGCCTGGCGCAGGCTGCTCTTGTTCAAGCCGCCCAGCACCTGGCCCGGCACCGCCACGCTGAAGCGCGTCGTGCCATCGGCGATATTGAACGCCGTCAATGTCCCTGCCGCATGGCTGTACACCGTGCTCGCATTGACGGCGGGTGACCACTCATCGACATTGCCCAGCTTGGACAAGCCCAGGCTGGCAGACCAGCGTGTCTGGCCCGTCGCCGCACCGATGGCGCTCACGTCGTTATTCCCGCCCAGGTAGACATTGCCGTCCAAAAAGGTGGGCGCCGTCGCCAGGGAAACGCCCAGCAGTGCGCCATTCGTATTCGGCGGACGCACGCCGAGCGGCGCGCCACCAGCGAGCGCGTCAAAGACATACGCTGTATCGCTGCCCGCCATGGCCAGCTTGCCGCCCGAAACGGCCGGCGCGCCCAGGTAACCGTCCGACGTGAGCGACTGCGTCCAGCGCGCCTGGCTGTCGCTCTCGCTCAGCGCCGTCACCGTCGACGTGGTCATATATTTGCTGCTGCCTTCCACCGGCGCGGCGGATTGCTGGCTGACATACACGAGGCCGTTGGCCGTCACCACGGGACTGCCGACGACCGCGCGCGGGGAGCTGGCGCCCAGCCAGGTCCAGCGGCGCGTGAAGCGGCGGCTGTCGAAGGTGGCCGGCACCAGGCCCGTATGCGCGGCATTGCCATTCACGCCTTCCCAGTCGCCCACGCCGGGCAGGGCTTGCAAGGCGCCCATGCTGCCGGCGAGCGGCGCGACAGTGACCTTGTAATCCATGCTTTCCGTCTTGTACAGGCCTGCCGTGGCGGGCAAGGACAGCTCGATCTTGCCCGAGTACTCGCCTGGCAGCAGGCCAGGCACCGTTTTGAACGTCAGCCGCCAGCTGCCATCGGCCTGCTTCTGGCGGTCGGCCGCCTGCAGCACGAGCGCCGTGCCGCTGGCGGGTTTTTCCTGCAGCTGGGGACGCGCATCGCTCACGCCATCGGCCAGGCGCACTGTCACGCGAATATCATCGCAGGTGGCGCCAGGCTGGGCCGTGCAGCTGCCGCTCACCTCCGCCAGCGTCATGCCCGGTTTTTCCTGCAAGCCAGGCGGCACGCCAACGGCACTGCCGGAACCGCCGCCACAGGCGGACAAGGTAGTCATGATGGCGAGCGGCAATGCGGCGGCCTGCCACAAGGAAGGGAATAATGTGCGCATGCAATGTCCATGTTGAGGTTTCATTTCCTCCCCAATGGAGGTGTGCTGGAAACCTGGACTGAATGTTATAACATGGGAAATATTGTCAAAATCTAACAAATACTCACAGCAACGCTTTACTTACGTACGGCCCGCGCCTGCACGGTGAGGTCGCTTTCGGCCACGGCCACGCAGGGAAGAATATAGCCGTCGAGCCGTTCATCGGGGCTGATGCCGGGCCAGTCCACCGTGTAGCGTATCGTTCCTTCGGGCATATGGCACAGGCAGGTGCGGCAAGTGCCGTTGCGGCAGGAACTGAGCAGGCGGATGCCGGCCAGCTCGGCGGCGGCCAGCACGGTGGTGCCCGCCCCGGCCGGGAATTGCCAGCCTTGCGGGACGATGGTGATAGTAAAGGTGGTGACGGTCAGGGGCGCGCTCATGCGCCCAGTTTAACAGTCCGCCAGGGTGGTCCAGGTAGCGCCCTGCGCATGGCTGCGCAGCACGGCCTCGGCAAAGGCCAGGCCCGCCACGCCATCGGCCACCGTCGGCAGCCAGCTGGCTTCCTTGGGCACGGCAGCTCCCGCCTGCAGGGCACGAATGGCCAGGGCAGCATCCAGGTACAGCTGGGCGAACGCTTCCAGGTACCCTTCCGGATGGCCGGCCGGCACGCGCGTGGCGTGGCGCGCGGCCGCGCTGTCGACCCGGCCCGGGCGCAGCAGCTGGCGGTTGCCGCCCTGCGGCGTGAACCACAGCTCATTAGGTTGTTCCTGGTCAAAGTCCAGCTGCGCCTTGCTGCCGAAAAGGCGCAAACGCACCGTGTTTTCGCAACCGGTCGCCACCTGGCTGGCCCACAGGGTGCCCTTGGCACCGTTGGCATAGCGCAGCATCACCTGCACGTGGTCGTCCAGGGTGCGATGTGGAACGAATGTCGACAGTTCCGCCAGCACGGCGTGCGGCGTCAGGCCGCTGACGAATTGCGCCAGGTGATACGCGTGCAGCCCCACGTCGAGCAGGGTACCGCCCGGCCCCGCCTTGTGCGGGTCGTTATGCCAGTTGCCTTCGTTCATGCCGCCCGCCGCGATGGCGTCGGCCAGCCAGTCCTGCGAATATTCCACTTGCACGAGGCGCAGCTCGCCGATCTCGCCCGCCTCGACCATCGCTTTCGCGTGGCGCAGCAGCGGATAACCGCTGTAGGTATGCGTGAGCGCAAACAGCAGGTTTTTCTGCCCGGCCAGCGTGGCCAGCGCCTGGCCTTCCGCCAGCGAGATGCCCAGCGGCTTGTCGCAGATCACGTGGATGCCCGCTTCCATGAACGCCGTGGCGACGGGCGCATGCAAATGGTTCGGCGTGACGATGGCCACGGCCTCGATGCCGTCCGCCCTGGCGGCCTCCGCCTGCGCCATGGCGCGGTAATCGCTGTAGCAACGCTCCGGAGAAAGATGCAGCGCGGCGCCGCTGTCGCGCGCGCGCTGCGGGTCGGACGACAGGGCGCCCGCCACCAGTGCATACTGGTCGTCGATGCGCGCCGCGATGCGGTGCACGGCGCCGATGAATGCGCCCTGCCCGCCCCCTACCATGCCCAGCCGTAAGCGTCGCTGCATGTCGTTTCCTTATTTCAAGCCCAACAAATGGTTGATCTGTCCTTGGTCAACCGCGCTGCCCGCGAAATCGTCGAACGCGCGTTCGGCCACGTGGATGATGTGTTCGCGGATAAAACGCGCGCCCTCTGCCGCCCCGTCCTCCGGGTGTTTCAGACAACATTCCCATTCCAGCACGGCCCAGCCGGGAAAGTCGTACTGCGCCAGCTTCGAGAAAATCGCCTTGAAATCGATCTGCCCGTCGCCGAGCGAGCGGAAGCGTCCGGCCCGGTCTTGCCAGTCGCCATAGCCGCCATACACGCCCTGGCGCCCGTTGGGACGGAATTCCGCATCTTTCACGTGGAAGGCCTTGATGCGCGCATGATAAATGTCGATGAACGCCAGGTAATCGAGCTGCTGCAGCACGAAGTGGCTGGGGTCGTACAAAATCGATGCGCGCGGGTGATCGTGGACGGCGGCCAGGAAACGCTCGAAGGTCACGCCATCGTGCAAATCCTCGCCCGGATGCAATTCATAGCAAAGGTCCACGCCGGCCGCGTCAAACGCATCGAGGATGGGCAGCCAGCGTTTCGCCAGTTCCGCGAATGCCGTTTCCACCAGGCCGGCCGGGCGCTGCGGCCACGGGTACAGATACGGCCAGGCCAGGGCGCCGGAAAACGTCACGTGCGCCTGCAAACCCAGGCGCTGCGAGGCGGTGGCCGCCCACAGCAGCTGCTGCGTGGCCCAGGCCGTGCGCGCGGCAGGATCACCGCGGACTTGTTCTGGCGCAAAGCCGTCGAACAGCGCGTCATACGCGGGATGCACGGCGATCAGCTGGCCCTGCAAATGCGTCGACAATTCCGTCACCTGCAAGCCGTGGCGCGCCAGCAGGGCGGCCACGTCGTCGCAGTACTGCTGGCTGACAGCCGCCTGCTCCAGGTCGAACAAACGCGGCGCCGTCGGCAGCTGCAAGCCCTTGTAGCCCAGGCCGGCCGCCCATTGCGCCAGGTGCTCGAGCGAGTCGAACGGCGGCTCGTCGCCGAGAAACTGGGCCAGGAAAATGGCCGGGCCCTGGATGGTTTTCATGGGTATCCTTTAGCCCCCAGGACTCTGGTCCTGGGGGAGGTTCAATTAAAAAGGCGAGTTCGGAAAGTAAAACTGCTTGGCGTTCTCGCGCGTGATCAGCACCGAGGGGATGATCGTGTTGGCCGGCAATTTATCACCTTTCAGGCGCGCTTCCGTCGTCAGTTTGATGGCGTCGTACATGAACTTCGGCGAGTACGACACGTCGGCCACGATCAGCGGGTCGGAACCGTCCATGATCTTTTTCACCGCGCCCTTCGCACCCGCGCCGCCGAACACCTGCTTGATGTCCGTGCGCTTGGCTTGCGCGATGGCCTTCTGCACGCCGATGGCCATGTCGTCATCGGCGGCCCAGACGGCGTCGATGTGCTTGAACCTGGTCAGATAATCCTGCATGACCTTGAAGGCATCGTCGCGGTTCCAGTTGCCGTACTTGGCGTCGAGCACCTTGATGTCGGGATGGCCCTTCATCACGGCGGAAAAGGCGTCAAAGCGCTCGTTGTCGAGGGTGGTCGGCATGCCGCGCAGCACGACGATATTGCCCTTGCCATGTAAACTTTTCGCCAGGTATTCGGCCGGCAGCTTGCCAAAGGCCGTGTTGTCGCCCGCAATGTACGCATCCTGCGACTGCGTGTTCGTCAAGCCGCGATCGACCACGGTCACGTACACGCCCTTGTTTTTGACTTGCGCCACGGGCTGCGTCAGCGAGGCCGATTCGATGGGGAAGATCACCAGGGTGTTGATCTTGTTCACCGTCAACATATCCTGCAGCTGGTTCGCCTGTTCGGGCGCCGTGGCGGCCGTCTTGACGATGATTTTCACGCCCGGATGCGCCTTTTCCAGTTCCGCCTTGGCCTGGTTCGCCCACCACACGATGCCGGACGTGAAACTGTGCGTGGCCGTGGGAATGGCCACGCCGACGACGAGCTTGTCAGCGGCCTGCGCCGGCCCCATCGGCAGCGCCCACGCCTGCATCACCAGCACCGCCATCCCTGCTACCCGTATAAAGCTCTTCATGCTGCTCTCCTCCAAGGTTGTGGGCGCCCGTTGGCTGCCCTTTCAGAACGCCGCTCTTGTTTTATTTGCGGCCTCGCTGCAGGAAGGCGACGGCGATGATCACCACGCCTTGCACTGCGGCATTCAGGTAGACACTGATGATGCTGGTCAAATTCAGGATGTTGCTGATCACGGACAGCAGGATGGCGCCGATGACGGTGCCGACGATGCGCCCCTCTCCCCCTTTCAGGGCGGTGCCGCCGACGACGACGGCGGCGATCGCTTCGAGTTCCCACAGCAAGCCCGTCGTCGGCGTGGCCGAGCCCAGGCGCGGCACGTACAGCACCGTGGCGATGCCCACGCAGATGCCCAGCAGCATGTAGGTGGCGATTTTCACCCGGTCGACGTTGATGGCCGCATAGCGCGCCACTTGCTCGTTGGAACCAATCGCCTGCACGTGGCGGCCGAACGTGGTGCGGTTCAATATGACGGCGCCGGCCGCCGCAACGAACAGAAAGATCCAGATCGGGATCGGCGCGCCCAGCACGCTCGTGTAGTAGACGGGGCTGTACAGCTCGGACAGGGTGGCGTCCAGGGTCAGCGCGCCGCCGTCGGCCAGGTACGTCAGCACGGCGCGGAAGATGCCCAGGGTGCCCAGAGTGACGATGAACGGTTCGATATTGCCCTTGCTGATCAACAAGCCGTGCATCAGGCCGAAGCCGGCGCCCAGCACCAGCGCCATGGCGATGCCCAGCACCAGCATGGTGATCGGCGCCAGGTTGCCCCCAGCGCCTTGCGCCAGCGCATTCATGAAATAGATCATGCAGCCGGCGATCAGGGCCGCCATGGAGCCCACCGACAGGTCGATACCGCCCGAGATGATGACGAAGGTCATGCCGACGGCGATGATGCCGATGAAGGCCGTGCGCGTGAGCACGTTCATCAGGTTGTCCACGGTGGCGAAGTCGCCATTGAGCAAGGTGCCCGCGATGCACAGCGATAACAGGCCCAGCACGGGGCCCAAGCCCTTGATGCGCGCGCCGAAGCGGGCAACGGCGTTGGCGAGCGGGGATACGGTGGTGTCAGTGCGTGCCGGTTGCATGGGCAATCAACTCCTCTTCGGTCAGGTGGTCAGCAGACAGGGTGGCTTGCAGGGTGCCGGCGCGCATCACGGCAACCCGGTGGCACAGGCCGATCAATTCGATCAATTCCGATGAAATCACGATCACGGCGCGCCCTTCGGCGGCCAGGCGGTGAATCAAAAAGTAAATGTCGCGCTTGGCGCCCACGTCCACGCCGCGGCTCGGCTCATCGAGCACGACGACGCGGGGGTCCGAATGCAGGTATTTGGCCAGCGCCAGCTTTTGCTGATTGCCGCCGGACAGCATGCGCGCGCGGCTGTCGAGGTCGCCCGTGCGGATATTGAAATCATCGACAGCCCTGGCCAGCGCCTGCTTCTCGCCCTTCACATCGAGCCACGGCCGCGCATAGCGCTCCATCGTCATCATCGTGAGGTTTTCGCGCAAGCCCAGGTTTACGTGCAGTCCTTTTCCCTTGCGGTCTTCGCTCAGGTAGGTCATGCCGTGCTGCATCGCTTGCTTGGGGCTACGGATATCCACGGGCTGGCCATTCAGATGGATCGTGCCCGCGCTGCGCGGGCGCAGACCCAGCAGCGCTTCGAACGATTCCGTGCGCCCCGCGCCCACCAGGCCCGCAAAGCCCAGCACTTCGCCCGCGCGCACCTCGAACGACAGCGCTTTCGCCCAGCCGGGCACGCTCAAGCCATCGACCTTCAGCAGGATCGGAGCATCCGGCGCCAGCGGCACTTTCGCGGGGAACATATCGGACAATTCGCGCCCCACCATCAGGTTCGCCATCTGCTGGCGGCTCAGGCTGGCCGTCGGCTCGCGCGTGACGAAACGCCCGTCGCGCATGACGATGACCTCATCCGTATTGCGCTCCACTTCGTCGAGCTTGTGCGAGATATACAAGATGGTGACGCCATCGCTTTTGAGCTGCGCCATCACGGCGAACAAACGCTGGGTTTCCGACGACGTCAGGGTGGCCGTCGGCTCGTCCATGATCAGGAAGCGGGCGCGGCGCGACAGGGCCTTGGCGATTTCCACCAGCTGTTTCTCGGCGACGATCAGGTCGCGTATTTTGGTGTCGGGCGAGACGTCCAGGCCCACCTGCTTCAGGTAGCGCGACGCTTCCTCGCGCATGGCGGCCTCGTCGAGCAGCCAGCCGCGCGTCTTTTCGTGGCCTAGGAACATGTTCTGCGCCACCGTCAGGTGTTCGGCCAGGTTGAATTCCTGGTGGATCAGCACGATGCCGGCGGACTCCGCCGCGCGCGAACTGGCAAAGCGCCGGGGCTGGCCATCGATCAGCAGCTGGCCTTCGCTCACGCCCTCGTAGCCGGCGAGGATTTTCATCAGGGTCGACTTGCCGGCGCCGTTTTCGCCCAGCAAACCATACACGCGCCCCGGTGCCAGGGTAAAACTGACGCCATGCAAGACGCGCACGGGGCCGAAATCCTTGCACACCCCTTCAAAACCGACGGCAACGCTCACTATGCACTCCCTCGCAAGACCAAGTTATGTTCCAGCAGCACGCCCGGCACGCTGGCCGCCGGGTTGGCCAGCCGCTGCAGCAGCAAGCGCGCCGCCGTCTCGCCCAGCTCGCGCATCGGCTGCGCGATGGTGGTCAATCCCGGGTCGATCTGCGCGGCGATGGCGATATCGTCGAAGCCGATGACGGCCACGTCCTCGGGCACGCGCTTGTTCAACTGGCGCAGCGCGCTCAGCACGCCGATGGCCAGGGTGTCGGAGACGGCAAAGATGGCCGTCGGCGCATCGGGCCCCGCCATCATGCGCAAGGTGGCGGCCGTGCCCGCTTCATAGTCGAGGCTTTGCACCGTGTGCACCCACTGCGGCCGCACGGGCAGGCCGGCCCCCGCCAGTGTGTCCAGATAGCCTTGCTGGCGTTGCCGCGCATACAGATAGCGTTCGTCTGAATTGATCAGGCCGATGCGCGTGTGGCCGCGCGACAGCAGGTGCGCGACGGCGTCCGACGCGGCCCGGTGGTTGTCGATGCCGACATAGGGCACGGCCACGGCGGGGTCGAATTCGCAGCACGCCACCCACGGCAGGCTGACGGATTCATGCGACAAGGCATGCTGCACCGTGTCCGGATCGAGGCAGATGGCGCCGTCGGCGCGGTGCATGCGCAGCAGGTCGAAATAGGAACGCTCGCGGCCCGCATCGGCGCCCGTGTCGCACAGCAAGACGAAGTAGCCGTGCTCGCGCGCCACCGTATCGATGCCGCGCACGATCTGCGCATAGAAGGGGTTGCCCACATCGGGCACCATGGTGAGCAGCATGCGGCTCTCGGCCGTGCGCAGGCTGCGCGCCAGGTGGTTCATGCGGTAGCCGAGCGCGGCCACGGACGCCAGCACCTTGTCGCGCGTGGGCGCCCGCACGCCTGCCTGCTCGTTCATCACGCGCGAGACGGTGGCCACCGACACGCCCGCATGCGCGGCGACGGCGCTGATGGAGATGGTTTCTGTCGGCAAGGAAGACGGGACGGCTGGCGGCATGGGGTTTTCACATAAAATGTAATCGATTACATTTATAGGCCAGTCGGGCGCGCGATGCAAACATTATCGATGCTGCGATGCGCAAAAGATGTGCAAAAAACGGCCCTGTACGGGCCGTTGGACGCTGCGATTTCTGGGGTGGCAAGGCGCTCTGCTGCACGGCAAAACCGGCGCCTCGCAAAGCAGCGACAACTTATTTCATCATCGCGCAAAACGTCTCGGGATTGCCGTCAAGAATGACGCCGCTGGGCAGGCGGTGGCTGCGCTGCTGGGCGCGCAGCAGCGAGGCGGCCAGGGCCGAGTCGCCATCGACGGCGTAGACGAAGACGGGCATGCTCAGACCAGCCGCATCGTCCAGCAGCCTGGGATTGGCGTCCAGGCTGCGCGCGTCCACGTGCACGCCGACGGGCATGCCGATCTGCTGCTGCACGCGCTGCAGCCAGGGCTTGTCCAGCTTGGGCGGGCGGGCATTTTTCGCGATATAGCGGCTGACCCGGTTGGTGCCGGCCGCCTGCGCATTGCGCGCGTCAAACACGAGCAGGCCCAGGTAGCCCTGCGGATCGGCGCGGCGCGCACAGGCGAGGTTGTTCGGCACGCCCGAGGTCAAAAACCAGTTGCCATGCTTGATGTTGGCGCGCAACTGCCCCACCAGGGTGGCGATGGGCGCGCACGAGGCCACGACATCCTTGATTTCCGCATTCAGGGTTTTCGCCGGAAAAGCCGTCGCCAGGTCGGCTACATCGCTGACGAAGGGCGGCGTTTCCGGCGTGGCCGCGCCGCGGTTCTTCATGCTGGCGGCGCGCCAGTCGTCGGCCGTCAACTGTTTCACGGTGCGGGGCGATCCCGTGTCGACGACCCGGCCCGTCAGCAGGTCATGGTGCACCACCCAGCTGCCGTCGCCCAGCAGCTGCAAATCCGTCTCGACGCCGTCCCAGGTGCCGAAATACGTGTTGCGCAGCGCGCTCAGCGAGTTTTCCGGCGCATTGCCGGCGCCACGGTGGGCATGCACCTTCATGCCCAGGCAGTCGGCCTGGACGGCCGTGCTGGCCATGCACAGCAGCAAAGCCAGGGCGGCCGCCTTATTTTTTTTCCGGGTGATAACCATATTCGAGTCCCTGCAAAATATTGATGCGGATCGCTTCGTTGACGGGGTAGCTGTAGCCCTGCCCCACCGCCACGACGTGCGTGATATTGGCCAGCAAGCCCTTGCCGGCGATTTGCCAGCGCGTGCTGTCGCCGTCGGCCTGGCGGTTCCAGTCCAGCATCTGGCGGAACAGCTCGCTCTTCGTGACATTGTTGTCCGACAGGCTGAAGATACCCCAGGTGCCCAGGAAGGCGCCGGCCAGCACGCCCGTGGCGATCCAGGCGGAACGCCGGCTCAGCTGGCCATCGGCGCCCGCCTGCTCGCCCCGGCGCGCCGCCAGCACCAGCAAGCCCACGGTGGCGATCAGGTACAGCAGTTTCGAAAAGTGGCCGATGGCGCCCAACAGGGAGAAAAACAGGGCGACGGGCGGCACGATGGCCGCGCGCGCCGCTTCCTTGCCCTCCGCATAATACTTGCCATGCACTTCGAAGTCGCTGCGGCTGGCGCGGTATTCCACCAGCTTTTCCGCCGTCTGGCGCGCGGCGAACTGGTCGAACAGGCGGCTGAACTCGGCCGGGCTCGCATACGCGTCCTGCACCACGGCGCCCTTCGGCAGCCGCAAGCCCTTGCTCGCTTCGCTGCCGTCGCCGCCGTCCGGCCCGTCTCGCAGCACGGCCTGGATGCCGGGGCGCGCCACGAAGGCGGGGAAGGACAGGCCGGGCGGAATGCGGTCGCCCTTGATAGTCAACCCCTTGCCGGCCGCTTCCGACGCATAGCGGCGCTTGACGGCCAGGCGGAACGAAATCTGGTCGGCCGGATGCCAGTTGGCCGACACGGGCACCTTCTTGCGCACATTGTTGACCACGGCCGCCTTGCGCCGCGCCGGCACGGAATGCGGCTGCCAGCCGTGGCGCGACAGGCTTTGCCGGTAATCGTTCCACGCCGATTCCTGCTGCTGGCGCAAGCCCGCATCGTCGTCGGGAATGATACCCGAATACAATTTCCACTTGTCATGCACTTCGCCGATCGCCTGCCGGTACTTGTCGTAGTAGCCGGCCGCGCCGCCGGCGATCTTGCGGACATTAAAGTTGATCAACTGCTCCTTCGCCGGCTCCATGCGCTCGTCGAGGTGGCCCACCGAGACGGCCAGGAACGGGAACAGGGCAAGGAAAGCCTTGCCTTCGGGCTTGGCAAACAGGGTGGCATCATCGACCAGGCCCTGCAATTGCAGGCTGCCGCCCACCAGCGAGCGCTGCATCAGGGTGGTGTTGAAGGCCAGGCGGCGAAATTGCGCATCGCGCGTTTCCACCAGCACCGTGACCGTCGTCTTCAGAATGCCGAACACGACCGCGGCCGTGGCGACGCAGCAAAAGACGATCTTTTTCCAGCTGGGGCCGCTGCCATTGTTCTTCAGCCGACGGCGCCACATCAGTTGCAGCACCACCAGCGCGGCGGCGATGCCCGACAGGCTGCGGCCATAGAATTCCACACCCTCCACGTCGTGCGGCTTGACGTCGCCGCCCACCACATCGAGCAAACGGGCGTTGAAGCCCAGCTCGCAGCACAAATAAATGATCGTCAGGACGATCAGGATCAAGGTCTGCCGGATTTGCAGACTGCGCAGACTCACGGCCATCTTATTTCCTCAGATCGATGACGACGGGCTTGATCTCTTCAGCCTGGAAGATCATCGGCGCGGCAGGGGCAGCCGCCGCGCTGCGCGGGGCCGGCAGGCTGATGGCGGGTGCCGCCGCCCTGGCCGGGGTCTCCTGGCGGCGCGGCTTGGCGCTGGCGCGGCTGCCCGTTTTCGGCGCGGCGGCCGGGGCCGGAGCGGCGGCCGGCGGGGCGGGAATCACGCGGCCGCTGCCGTCGCCAGCCGGGAAAGTCGTAATGACGGGGCCGGTAGCGCGCAAGGCGTCGTCGGCAAACGGCTGGGCGCGCGTATCGACGCCGGGCGGCACGGCCACGCTGGCGTTGAGCAGGCGGTTGTCCGTGTAGATCATGCGCGACAGGCGGTTGTAGTTGGGAAAGTCGATGTTCAGCGATTTGGCGTCCGCCGCCAGTTCCACGCGGGGGCGATCCTTGCAATTGCCCACCGTCCACTGCAGCACGTCCGTGCCCTGGAACGCCAGCACTTCATAGCGGTAGGCGCAGCCGCGCTCCTGGGTTTCGACGATCACCACGGTGCGCTCGCCCACGTTCTCCACGCGCGCCACGCGGGCCGTGATCGCGTTGGCCAGCGGCACGACGCGAAACGCCTGCGACAGCTTGATCGAATACTTGCCTTGCGGATCCTTGCGCAAGGTGCCTTCCGTGCCGTCGCGCAGCACGAAAGTGGAGATTGGCGTGCCGAACAGCTCTGCCGTATCCAGGCCGACCATGACGCCGCCACGGCCATTCGGCGTCATGGCGCAGCCCGTCAACAGGACGCCGGCGGCCACGCCAGCACACAACTTGCGCCAGTGCGCGGATGCAAAATTCTTATACGTTGCCATACTTGATAACTTTCTCTTATTTCGGGTCAGGGGTTGATGACGGCCAGTGGATTGCCCGGGCCTGGCGGCGGCAAGACTTTCTGGCGGTCGCGCGACAGCACGGTGAAGGCGCCGAGCGTATCGGGACCGGCGACGATTTCCAGCTGCTCGCGCTGCAGCCAGGTGCGGATCTCCGCCTCCGTGGCGTCGGCACGGAACAGCACGCGCGTGCGCACGCCCGTCTCGACGCCGCTGCCACTGCCGCTGCGGAATTCCGCATTGCCGACGACAGCCTGATCTTTCGGCAGGAACAGCCACGCCGATTGCACCACCATCACGCTGGCGGCCACGGCGGTGACGATCTTCAGCCAGCGATTCGCATTGGCCGCCTTGATTGGCGTCATCTGTGGCGCGGCGGCATCGGCCGAAGCGATCTGCAACTGCTGCAAGCCCTGACGCAGCAATTGCCGGTAGGCCACGCGGCCATCCTTGCCCAGCTCGCTCGACAGCGGCGTGCCCGTCAAGGCGTAATCGTCGCCGGGCAAGGCCACGCGGGCGATCACGCCCGGCGCCGCCGTGGCGGCATTGGCGCGGCCATGCGTTTCCAGCCAGCGCGCCGCCTGCAGGCGCTCCTGGCTGAACACGCCCAGGCAGGCGCCCAGGTCCGTCACGGCCACGGTCACGGGCATGTCGCACAGCACCAGGCCCGCGCGCGGGTCGGCGGGCGCGTCGCGCTCCTCGACCACGAGGCCGCAGGCATCCGCATACGACGCATCTGGCGTGACGAGCCAGCCGCGCCAACGCTGTTGCGCGCCGTCCCAGGCGTCGAGCAGCACGGCGCCAAAGCCGGGGCAACGCGCCAGCAGGTGGATCTGTCCGCCCGCGATGGGCCGCCCGGCCAAGGGCGCCGCGTCGCTGCGGCGCGCAAAGCGTTCCATCAAGTGTTCCGGCACGGCAATGCCGCGCCAGTCGGGGCTAGTGCCCGCCACATCCGCGTCCAGCAGCTCGGCGGAAGACGGGGGCGATGGCAGGCGCGCGGCAACGATGGCCAGCGAGGGCGTCAATGCAGTCATGCCGTTGGCCTTTCATCAAGGTTCGGGTGGGTGGACACGGGGTCCATGTGCAGGGATAACGCGGCCACGCACAGAATATCCAAAACTATTTGCGCCGCCTGCATATCGCGCGTACCCAGGGGATCGCCCACGCGCAGCTTGAGCAGGCTCAAGACCCAGCTGCCCAGCAAGGTGGCGCGGTGGGCCGGCTCGACGATCTGCCGTCCCGCGCTGGCGGGATCGCCCTTCTGCCGGTGCACGAGGCCTAATTTTCCGCCGTGGTAATGCGCGGACGCGATCTGCTCGGCCAGTTCCCTGACGGGCATGCCGCCGCAGCCGCAATGGCGCAGCAGCAAGATCAAATCCTGCGGCAAGGTGGCGAGAAAAACGTCGGCCGCCTCGCGCACTTGCTGCGGCGTGAGCTGGTAGTCGCGCAGCGGCGCCGCATAGGCGTCGGGCGCCTGCAGCTCGCAGCCCTCCTGCGCATCGGCATCCTCGTCATCGCGCTGCTTGCGCAGCTGGTCGATGATGAAGCGCTTGAAGTACAGGAACAAGGCACCGACGTGGTGGGGCGCGGCGTCGCTGTCGCCATGCAGGACTTTTTCAATGAAAAACTGGTGGCGCAAGTCGGCCAGCGAATCGCCCAGCGACGCCGCTTCGCGCGGGCGGCACGGCGTCAGCGCGGCGATGACGCGCTGGTAAAACTCGCCCAGTTCGGCTTGTGTCAGCCGCTGGCGGCGCGTCCAGAAATCATGAATCCGTTCAAATTGTTCCGATTGCAAAGCCGGTCCGATCGTGTGTTGGGCGGCACGCGCCACTGGCCGGCGGCGATGCGCACAGGCAAACAAGCAATGCGCTGGCCAGACAAGAGAAACTTGTCAGTAAGGTAAAATGCATTTAGGCAATTTTCTCATATCACAGTAAAAATCGCTAACTTTTGTTACTTTCACGACAATCCCCGAGACCCCGATGCAACGCCTGATTCCCCTGTTTTTCAGCCTGTTCTTTTTACTGCTCAGCAACGTCGCGCACGCCGCCGCGCCGGCGGCTCCCGGCAAGCGCATCGCGCTGGTGATCGGCAACGCGGCCTATCCGCAGCCGCTATTGAATCCTGTGAACGATGCGCGTGCCATGGCCGAGCGCCTGCGCCGCCTGGGCTTTGAAGTACTGCTGCGCACGGACATCAATGCGCAACAGCTGCAAAAGGCGTCGGCCGATTTTTCCACGCAGGCACGCGGCGCCGATATCGCCCTCGTGTTTTACGCGGGCCACGGCGCCCAGGCGGGCGAGGCCAATTACGTGCTGCCGCTGGGCGCGAACATGCATGCGCTGAGCGCCGCCGCCATCGCCGCGCAGGGCGTGTCCGTCTCCAGCCTGGCGGGCGACCTGCAGCGCACGGGCGCGCGCGGCGCCGTGCTGATCCTCGACGCTTGCCGCCAGGAATATACGCGTGGGGGCGCCGTGATGGTCCCTGGCGGAGGCAATGCGGCCAGCCACGGCTTTGCCGACACGCATGCGCCACGGGGCGTGGTGATCGCCTATTCGGCGGGACCGGGCGCCCTGGCGCGCGATTTCTGGTCGCCCGATTCGCGCAACAGCCCGTACACCAGCGCCCTGCTCGACGCGCTCGATGCCCCGGGCTTGCCGATGAGCGACGTGTTCTCGCAAGTGGCGGCCAGGGTCGCCGCCATGACGCACGACGTGCAAAAACCGCGCGTGTCATTTGGCGAAACGTCGGCGCGGCTGGTGCTGAACATGGGCAGCGGCAAGGGCGTCAGTCCGCCGGCACCGGGCGTGCTGGCCGGCGCGCAGGGCGGCATGCGCGCACCGGTCCCGGCGCCTTCGCCAGCGGTGGAAAAGCCGGCCGCCCCCGGTGCCAAGGTGTGGCCAGGCAATGTGCTGCAAGATATCAACTATGAAATTCGCATGCAGATCGCGGCCCGGCCGTTTCCCCGCCAGCAGCTGGAAAAGCGCGCGCGCGGCGGCGATCTGGTGGCGCTGACGGCCCTCGGCTACGGCATCGGCGGCGGCGATGCGGGAATCAAACAGCCGAAGGCGGGCATGCAGTGGCTGGAAAAGGCGGCCGCCAAGGATTTTCCGATTGCCCAGACCTACCTGGCCGAATTGCTGATGGTCAAGGGTGACCCCGCCTCGCTGAAACGGGCGGGCATGCTGCTGGACGCCGCCTCGCAGGCCGGCTACAGCCCCGCCCATGCGTATAAATTCGACCTGGCGCGGCGCACGGGCGCGCCGCCGCAGGATGCGGCCCGCCATCTGCAGGATGCCTTCATGGGCTTGATGAAGGATTACCAGGGCGCCGCCAAGGACGTATTACAGCCGCCGAAAAAATAACTCAAAATAATTTTGGATTTCCCTGAACTGCCCCCGTTATCCGTGGGTACATGCAATACAGCATGACAGTGACCAGGGAAATCTTATGCAAACATCCAGCCCGGCAGCAACCATTACCACCGGCCAACGGGGCCGCATCCTCGCCTACCAAGCAAGCGGACAAGGTTCCGTCAGCGTGGCCGGCATCCAGCATGCCTTCGACGTGGCCACCCACTGGCGCTCGGACGTGGCGCCCGCCATCAACGCCGTCGTCGACGTGCGCTTCGATGATGCCGGCGACCTCGCCACCGTCACGGCCATTCCCGCCCAGCAACTGGCGCAGGAAGACATGGCCGGTGCCGCCAAGCTGGCGCGCGACAAGGGCCAGCAACTGTGGGGCCGGGCCGTCTCGGCGCTCGGCATCCAGGTGCTGGCCAGCCTTGGCGTGCTGATCGCCGGCGCCTTTATCTTCAACACCATCGGCATCCGTTTGTTCGCCTCCGTCTCGCGCACCTATTGGCAGCTGCTGGGCCTGTCCGCCGACAGCCTGGAGAGCTTTGCCCGCGATGGCGGCAGCGGTTTTACCTCGGCCCAATTTTTCTTCCTGCTGGCCATCGCCGCCTGCTGCGCCACCATGGCCAGCAGCCACCCGAAAGCGGCGCTGGGCAAGTGCGCGCCGCTGCTGTTCATCGTCCTCCACAGCAGCTTGCTGTTCATCAAGATCAAGGGCGCCGTGAGCGATGCGGGCAACGCCATGGGCGGCATCATGGGCAACCGCGCGGCCCGCATGGCCGAACAGATGGCCAGCGAAATGCTGGGGCAAGTGTGGCAGGGGCTCTCGTTCGGCATCGGCTTTTACCTGGTGCTGGCCGCTTCCATCGTCCTCGCGGCCTATGGCGTAGGCGAATACAAACGCTTGGGAGGCAAGCACTGAAAACCTACTGCGCAGCCCACTTCCGGGTCGGCGTTGCTCACCGTACATAAAGTACGGTTCCGCTACTCAACCCGGCATTGGGCTTGCTCGCTACGGTTTTCAGCGCTGCCGTGACTTTCACAACCCTAAAAATTAAAACCGTCACTACCTTTTAACTGATCTTAAAGGAAATATCATGCAACGTACCCTGCCCGCCCTGCTCGCCATCGCCATCCTGCTGTCCGCCTGCGGCAAGCCCTCCGAGAATGCAACGCCGGCGGCTTCGACGCCCGCCACCAGCGTGGCCGACATGGCCGCCAAAGCCCAGGTAAAAGCGGCGGCCGCCAGCCTGCCGCAAGCGGACCCGGGCACGCCAAGCGCCAGCTATGTCGACATCACCAGCGGCAACCAGCTGATGTACAGCTACATCGCCCTGTCCGGCGTGCCGCCCGACTATGCGGCCGTGGCACAGCGCATCTCGCGCGAATATGCGGGCAGCAACGACGCCTTCCGCAAGCAGGAAGTGCTGGACGCGCTGAAACCGCAGATCGACGCCAAGGTCAATGAGGCGAAGACGAAACGCTACCTGCGCTACCAGATCAACGGCCAGGGCGCGCTGTCGCCGTACGCCATGGACAAGGCCGCCTTCCCCGCCAAGTTCGCCGAAGCGGGCACGTATTACTACATGTACGACAACGGCGACTACAAGCTGGCATTTACCAACGGCGACGGCTACTCGCTGCTGAAGGTGGACCAGGACGCGGCGCGCAAGATCGAGGCGGCGCGCAGCGGCTACAAGGATTTCGCCATCATCGTGTACGCCTATGCCCAGGAAGCGGACATGGCCAGCAACCAGGTCAAGGCGCAGATCGTCAAGGTGGCGATCAAGCTGAACGGACAGGAAATTCCCGTCAGCCAGGCGCTGTAGAACGAGCTCGGTTACACTGTTCGCCACATTGCATCGGGATACTGACATGGGCGAACAGACACTGGCGGAACAACAGCTGGCCAAGGGCCGGCAACTGCAGCAGCAAGGCAAGCTGATCGAAGCGATCAACGCCTATCAGGCGGCTTTTAAACAGGACCCGGCCCTGGCCGAAGCCCAGCATTTCCAGGGCCTGGCGATGCTGGAACTGGGCCAGGGCACCATCGGCCTGGGCCTGTTGAAACTGTCGCTCAAGCAACAGCCCGACAACGCCCTGTTCCACTACAACTTCGGCAACGTGCTGCGCGGCACGGACAGCGAGGCGGCGCTGGCCAGCTACGCCACGGCGGCGCGGCTGGCGCCGCACGAGCACGATTTCGCCATCAGCCATGCGGAATTGCTGATGGGAAAACAGCGGCTGATGGAGACCATCGCCGAACTGGAACGGGCCCACGCCCTGCGCCCGCAGCGCTGGCAAACCCTGCAAGGCCTGGCCGAGCTGTATTACCGCACGGCACAGCAGGAACTGGCCTTGGCCCGCTATGCGCAAGCCCTGGCGCTACATCCGGCGCTGGCGCAAACCTGCCGCATCGGCTTTGCCAGCCCGCAAGCGGAATACGCCGAAACTTTGACACCGATCAACGTCGCGCCATCGCTGGAGGAATTCCTGCGTGAAACGGACTTGCACATCCTCGACGATTTCCTGCCCGATCCGGCCGCCTGGCGCGCCCAGGCGCTGGCGCTGCCGTTCGAGCAGCAGCGCTATGCGGGACAGAACTATCCGGGCAGCCAGACGGCGGGCCAGCCCAGCCAGGCCATCATGGAACGCATCGCCACGGCGCTGGGCCGCCCCATCCGTTTCATCTCGCCCGACAACGGCTCGTATCGCCTCAGCTATGCGGACGCGATGGCGCGCACGGATATCCACGTGGATAACGAGACGGGCAATAACTTCAATTTCTATGCGGGCGTGCTGTATCTGAACCCGCCCGAGCAATGCCAGGGCGGCACCACGTTCTGGCGCCACCAGCCCAGCGGCTGGTACCGGCGCTTGCCCGAGGCGGACGTGAAAGCGGGCGGCTATGCCAGCTTCAAGGATTTCCAGAAGCGCTGGCTGCCGAACAGTAAAGTGCAGAAATTCAACGACTTGCAGGAACAGCGCGACAGTTGGCAAGCCCTGCTGGAAGTGCCGATGCGCCATAACCGCCTGATCGTCTACAAGGGCCACTACTTTCACTCGATCAGCAATGTGTTTGGCGACACGCCGGAAAATGGCCGGTTGGTGCAGCTGTTTTTCTTTGAGGTGCCGGATTAGGGGTAACGGGCAATTGTCGGATTACGCCCTGCGGGCTAATCCGACCTACCAGTCACCGGACCATGCGTAGGTCGGATTAGCGGAACGCGTAATCCGACACAACCACCGCCTCGTGTCAATACATGTCGGCGGCCGTGGCGCGTACCGCTTTCAACAACATATCCGCCCCCGGCGACAACAGATGATCCTGCTGGCGGATGATGCCGAAGGCATCCATCTTGCACGGCAGCTCAATCGGCAAAATGCTCAGCACGTTCAGCGATTCATAGTAGTGGGCCACTTCCGTCGGCATCACGTGCAGCGAATCCGTCTGCTGCAGCAAGGACGTGATCAAGAGCAAGGCGGTCGTGTCGACCACGTCAACGGGCGGCTCCAGACTGGCGCGGCGGAACATCATGTCGAAGCGGTGGCGCAGGATGCTGCCTTGCGGCGGCAAGATCCACGGCTGGCCCGCCAGGTCCTTCAATTGCAGATTCTTGCGCGACAGCAGCGGGTGGCCATTGCGCGCCACGGCGCTGGCCGGCTCTTCCGTCAATTCCTCGTAGATGAGTCCGGCGCTGCTTTCCTTTTCCAGGATGCGCCCGATCATGAAATCCAGGGTGCCGTGCTGCAGCATGTCCATCAGCGTATTGCTGTGCTCCAGGTGCACGCCGATGCGCATCAGCGGCGCCTGCTGCTTGATGCGGGCAATCGCGCGCGGCAGCAAGGCCATGGCCGGCGTCATGATGACACCCACTTCCACCTGGCCCGTCAGGCCTGATTTGAGCGCCACGATGTCGTCATGCGCCAGCGACAGGCTCGTCAGGGCCATGCGCGCGTGGCGTATCATCGTTTCGCCGTAGATGGTCGGCTCCATGCCGCGCGGCAACCTGTCGAACAGGCGCACGTCCAGCATCTCTTCCAGGTCCTTGATTTGCTTGGACGCGGCCGGCTGCGTCATGTGCAATTCTTCCGCCGCGCGGTGGATGTTGCGCTGCTCGTCAAGGGCGATCAGCAGCAGCAATTGCCGCGTCTTCAGGCGGGCTCGCAAGAACCAGTTGGGGTTGAGGGTATCCATGAATAAATCATATCATGATCGATATCAGTTTTAACTCAATATCGATATTCCAGATATCGGTGTGTCTCCTTTTTGAGCGTCGTCAAGCAGCGATCACGATGCCTTGCATGCGGCGCTGGGATTAGGTGCCGGGCCAGCCGTTTGGTGGATGAATTCGATCGTGCCGTCGGGCTTGTATTTCAGCTCTTCCACGGCCACGGAACGCCGGTATTCCCCGCCGCCTGGCAACTTGTCGTTGTGATAGAAGATGTAGGACTTGCCGTTGAACTCGATGATGGCCTGGTGGATGGTTTTCACGACGGCATTCTTGTCCATGATGGTGCCGCGAAAATGCCAGGGGCCCGTCGGCGTGGGTCCCGTCGAATATGCCGTTTCTTCCGGGAAGTTGCGCGAGTACGACAAGTAATACGTGCCCGCATGCTTGTGCATATAGGCCGCTTCCGTGAACGCATCCATGCCGAAGGTCAGGATCGGGCCATCGAGCTCCGTCATGTTGGCTTTGAGCTTGGCGTACTTCAAGACCGTGTTGCCCCAGTAAAGGTAGGCTTGGCCATCCGTGTCGATGAAGACGGCCGGGTCAATGTCGTCCCACGGGATCGCCGTCTGCTGCGTCATGTCGTTCGTGATCAGGGCGCTGCCGCGCGCGTCGACGAAGGGGCCCGTGGGGCTGTCGGACACGGCCACGCCGATGGCCTTGCCGGGGATGGTCTTGTGGTCGACGGTCGAGTAAAAATAGTATTTTCTGCCGCGCTTGACGATGTCGCCCGCCCAAGCGTCCTTGGCGGCCCAGGCGAAGGTCGAGTAACGCACGGGCGAGCCGTGGTCGGTCCAGTTGGCCATGTCGCACGAGGAATACACGCGCCACTCGTGCATCCGGTAATCCGTATCCGTGGCGCTCGCTTCATCGTGGCCCACGTACAGATACACCCTGCCATTGTCGACCAGCGCGGCCGGATCGCCCGTGTAGATATTTTTCACGATGGGGTTGGCCGCCTGCGCGCCGCATGCCGCGCAGGCGAGCACCGCCGCCATGCCGATGGCGGCACGTGTGTGTTGCTGGAACATCGATTAACTCCCTTTGGTGGTTTTCTGACCCATGGCCATCAGTCTTTGCACGACGCAAAAGACGAACAGCAGGCCGCCGATGACGATCTTGGTCCACCACGAACTGAGCGTGCCGTCGAAGGCGATCAGGGTCTGGATGGTGCCCAGCACCAGCACGCCGGACAGGGCGCCCGCCACGTAGCCATAGCCGCCGCTGAGCAAGGTGCCGCCGATGACGACGGCGGCAATCGCGTCCAGTTCCGTGCCTTGCGCATGCAAGCCATAGCCGGACAGCATGTAGAACGAAAACAGCACGCCGCCCAAGGACGCACAGAATCCGCTGAAGGCGTAAATGAAGACCTTGGTGCGGCCCACGGGCAAGCCCATCATCAGGGCCGACTGCTCGTTGCCGCCGATCGCATACACGGCGCGGCCGAACGGCGTGGCGTGCGCCAGCCAGATGGCCAGCAGCAGGGTCAGCACGGCAATCACGACGCCGGGCGAGACAAAGCCGCCGAGAAAGCCCAGTTGCGTCTGCGACATGGCGACGAACAGCGGATCATCGATGGTGATGGAATTGATGCTGATCAAATAGCACAGGCCCCGCGCCAGAAACATGCCGGCCAGCGTGACGATGAAGGGCTGCAATTTGAAGTAATGGATCAGCGCGCCCATGCCGGCGCCAAACACGGCGCCCAGCGCCAGCACGGTAGCGATCACCAGGAGCGGCGGCCAGTGCGCCACGTTCAGCAGCCAGGCGGCGATCATGGTCGACAGGGCCAGCACGGAACCGACGGACAAGTCGATGCCGCCGGAGACGATGACGAAGGTCATGCCGACGGCGATCACCAGCAAAAAGGCGTTATCGATCAACAGGTTAAAGATCACTTGCGTGGACAGCAAGCCCGGGTAGACGGCGCCGCCCAGGCCCAGCATCACCAGCAGCAGCAAGACCGTGACGAGCGAAGTGAAATACGGGGTGTGCAGCAAGCCCTTCATGCTTTTCTCCGATGCAGCAATTGCTTGAATTCCGACGATTGCGACAGGCAGACGAGGAAGACGACGACGGACTTGACGACCATGTTGACTTCGGGCGGCACACCGAGCGAATAGATCGTGTAGGTCAGGGTCTGGATGATGAGGGCGCCGATCATGCTGCCGACCAGGCTGAACTTGCCGCCGGCCAAGGACGTCCCGCCCAGGGTGACGGCCAGGATGGCGTCCAGTTCCAGCATCAGGCCCGCATTGTTCGCGTCCGCGCTCTTGATGTTCGAGCTGATCATCAAGCCCGACAAGCCCGCGCAGGCGGCGCAAAAGACGTAGACGAAAAAGATCAATGTCGCCGTCCGGATGCCGGCCAGGCGCGCGGCGACGGGGTTGATGCCGACGGCCTGGATGAACAGGCCCAGGGCCGTTTTGCGCATCAGCAAGGCCGTGATGATGAACACGGCCGCCACGAGGAACAGGGAGAACGGCAAGCCGAACAGGTAGCCGCTGCCGATGAAAAAGAACGGTTGATAATAGACGGTAACGATCTGCCCATCCGTCAGCAATTGCGCCAGGCCGCGCCCCGCCACCATCAGGATCAGGGTGGCGACGATGGGCTGCAAACCGAGACCGGCCACCAGCACGCCATTCCAGGCGCCGCACAGCAGGGCCGCGCCCAGGGCCGCCGCCAGGGCCCAGCCCATGGGGATGTTGCTGACGTAGGTGGGCACGCCGTTCTCCATCACCATGGTGCCGCCGATCAGCATGGCCGCCACGGTGCCGGACAGGGCCACGACGGCGCCCACGGAAATGTCGATGCCACGCGTGGCGATCACCAGCGTCATGCCCAGAGCCGCCAGCATCAGGGGGGCGGCGCGGTTGACGATGTCGATCACGCTGCCGTACAAATGGCCGTCGCGGATTTCTAGGTGGAAAAAGCCGGGGATGGCGCAGAAGGCCACCAGCAACAGCAGCAACAGCGCGGCCAGGGGCCGGCTCAGGGGATGGTGTAAAACGGTATGCACAATGGAAGAATCCGTGGTGGCAGCCGCCCGCGCCGCAGGGGCGGCGGGCGACGAAGTGGTCATGCTCATGCGGTCTCTCCGGCAATCACTTGCAGCACGGAACTGTCATCGAGCTCGCCGCGCGCATAGTCGCCGCACGCCTTGCGGTCGCGCATGACGACGATACGGTCGCTGCAGCGCAGCACTTCCGGCAGTTCGGACGAGATGAACAGGATGGCCATGCCCTTGCGGCACAGTTTGGCCACATAGCTCATGATTTCCTGCTTGGCGCGCACGTCGATGCCGCGCGTCGGTTCGTCGAGAATCAGCATGGCGGGCGATGTCACCAGCCAGCGCGCCAGCAAGGCTTTTTGCTGGTTGCCGCCCGACAGGCTGCCGATCGGCGTTTCGATGCTGGCCGTCTTGATGCCGAGCGCCTTCACGTATTCATCGGCCAGCGCCTGCTGGCGTTTGAACGGAATGGCGCGCAGCAAGCCGGTGCGGGCTTGCAAGGCCAGGATGATGTTTTCGCGCACGGACAGCGACAGGATCGCCCCCTCGTGCTTGCGGTCTTCCGAGCAGAAACCGATGTCGCGGGCAATCGCGTCGCGCGGCACGGCGAACTGGCGCGGCTGGCCCTGCATGGTGATCGTGCCCGAATCGGCCTTGTCGGCGCCGAACAGCAATCGCGCCAGTTCCGTGCGGCCCGAACCGAGCAAGCCGGCCAGGCCCAGCAATTCACCCTGGCGGATGTGGAAATCCATGGGCAGCAAGGCGCCCTTGCGGCCGAGGCCCTGCGCTTCCAGCACAGTCGGTCCGAAGCTGGCCGCGCCCGCTTCTTGCGCCAGGTCAAGCTCTTGCGCTTGGGTATCGGCCGCCACGCCGATCATCTTGTTCACCAGCGCCAGACGCGACAGCTCGCTGCACGCGTATTCTCCCTCGCGCTCGCCATTGCGCATCACCGTGATGCGGTCGGAAATGGCGTAGGTCTGGTCGAGAAAGTGGGTCACGAACAGGATCGCCATGCCCTGTGCGCGCAGGCGGCGCAGCACGGAGAACAGCAGATGGACTTCCGCCTCGTCCAGGCTGGACGTGGGTTCGTCGAGGATCAGCACGCGGGCCGAAATATTCAGCGCGCGCGAAATGGCCACCATTTGCTGGATGGCCAGCGGAAAGCTGGACAATTGCGCCGTGACATCGATATCGATCTGCAACTGTTGCAGCAAGGCACGCGCCTGTTGCTGCATGGAACGCCAGTCGATAGCCCCAAAGCGGCGCGGGTAGCGGCCGATAAAGATGTTTTCCGCCACCGACAGGTTCGGACACAGATTGACTTCCTGGTACACGGTGCTGATGCCGAGCGCCTGCGCGTCCGAGGTGGACGCGGGGGCGATGGGCTTGCCGTCGAGTAAAATCTGGCCGCTGTCGGGCGTATAGACGCCCGTCAGCACCTTGATCAGGGTCGACTTTCCCGCGCCGTTTTGCCCCATCAGCGTGTGCACTTCGCCCGGATACAGGCGCAGGGCAACATCGCTGAGGGCTTTGACGCCGGGAAAGGCTTTACTGATGCCGCGCAACTCCAGCAAGGGAGCTGGCGCGGCAGTGTGATGCGCTTGCGTGTTCATCATGCGGCAAGCTTAGTACTTACGGTTAGGAAATTCCTTGGCGGCCACCTCGGCAGGGAACACGCCTTCCACCGTCGTGATGCGCGCCGGCACGGGTTTGCCGGCCACCACGTCGCGGGCGATGGACATCAATTGCGGACCCAGCAGCGGGCTGCACTCGACGGTGACGTTCAGCTTGCCGGCGATCATGGCTTCGAACGCGCCTTTGACGCCATCGATCGAGATGATGATGATGTCCTTGCCCGGCTTCATGCCCGCTTCTTCGATGGCCTGGATGGCGCCGATGGCCATGTCGTCATTGTGTGCGTACAGCACGTTGATCTTCTTGCCTTCCGCCTTCAGGAACGCTTCCATCACTTCCTTGCCCTTGGCGCGCGTAAAGTCGCCCGTTTGCGAACGGATGATCTTCATCTTCGGATTCTTGCCCACCACTTCCAGGAAGCCGGCCTTGCGGTCGATGGCGGGCGCGGAACCGACCGTGCCCTGCAGCTCGACGATATTCAGCGTGGCATCCGGGGTTTTCTTGGCGTGCTCGAGCAGCCACTGGCCGGCGCGGCGGCCCTCTTCCACGAAGTCCGAACCGATGAAGGTCACGTACAGCGATTTATCGGCCACGTTGACGGCGCGGTCCGTCAGGATGACGGGGATCTTGGCGGCCTTGGCTTCGCGCAAGACGGTATCCCAGCCCGATTCCACGACGGGCGAAAAGGCGATCACGTCGACCTTTTGCGCGATGAACGAGCGCAGCGCCTTGACCTGGTTTTCCTGCTTTTGCTGCGCATCGGCAAATTTCAGGGTGACGCCATCTTTCTTGGCCGCCTCCTTGATGGAGACGGTATTGGCGGTGCGCCATTCGCTCTCGGCGCCCACCTGCGAAAAGCCCATGACGAGGGGCTTGGCGGCAAACGCGGAAGGCGTGGCGAAGGTGGTGGCGGAAGCGGCCAGCAGCATGGCGCTGGCGAGGAGGGTGCGGCGGCTCAAGGTCATTCTTGTCTCCAGTTTTTTATTGGAATACCATCACAGCCGGATGCCGGATGGGCGGTTTTTTATGAACCCATGGTAGGAGAAAGCAACATAGCCATCCAATCAATTCTTTTTCGCTTGCGATACCGATTTGCGTATCGGTAGAGGGAGGCCATCCTCCCCTCCCCGTCAGCGCAGCAGGCGCAGCCCGTACAGGCCGCCCGCCACGGAGTCCTTGCCGGCGACAAATTTCACGACCAGCTTGCCCTTGGCGGCCGCTACCAAAGCCGCAGGCACGGCGATATCCACCGTATACAGTTCCTGCGGCGCATCGGCCGCCACGGCTACCGTCTGCAGCTTGACGCCGTTGAGCAGCACGTCGAACACGCGGCCCGCATCGAGGGTGGACAGGGTCAGGCGCAGGGTTGCCGCTTCGCTCTTCGGGTCGCTGAGGTCATAGCTGAACCAGCCCGTCGCATGGCGCCAGTGCCGGCCCTTGTTGATGCCGTTCTCGCCCCCTTCGGCCTGGAAAAAATGGTCGGATTCCGGCTGCTGCTGTCCCGGCGCCACCTGGTCGATGGTGAGCGCGTCGAGCGCCAGTCGCTGCGCTTCCGCCTGGCGCGTGGCGTCCTGCAGCTGCGCCAGTTTCGCGGGCGTGGAGACAGGCCAGTACAGCATGTAGCGCGAGTCGTGCAGGCGGAAGAACGGGATCAGTTTTATCGCCGCCGCATCCTTGCCCTGGATCAGCCCGGGCGCAGTAAACGTCAGCGGCTGGCCTTTCACGGGGCGGATTCTCCGCATGAAATCCTTCTGATCGCTAACGAACAGCGGCGACGATTCCAGCGGACACACTTGCCCCTGAGCGATATGGCCCATGCGCGAGTCATCGGCAAAATAGTTCAGTTGTTCATTCGCGTACGGCTGCGTCCTGGCGGCCAGCACGATGGGGCCGTGCAGCACGGCATAGTAATTCGACTGGTCCGGCATCTGCTCCAGGCGCGTCGTCATCGGCAGTGTGACGTCAACCGTGTCGCCCGTTTTCCAGGCGCGCGCAATGGTCACATATTCACCGGGCGCGCCGGACACGCGCAGGGCCTTGCCATTGAGCTTGACGCGCAGCTTGCCCCTGGCTACCCACTGCGGGTAGCGGATCTTCAGGCTGAAGGTTTTATTGCCCGTGAATTGGCCAAGCGTGATGCGCGTCGTGTCGCGGTCAGGGAACTGCGTGCTCTGGATAATCTTGACGCCCTGCTCCTGCCAGTCCAGGGTGGACGCCATGAACAGGTTCACGTACAGGAGGTCGGCGTCGTGAGCGTAGATGAATTCGCCATATTTGGCCTGGCTTTCGATGCCGGAACCCACGCAGCACCACATGCCCTTGTCCACTTGCGAATACACGCGGTAGTGGTTCGGGCGCATGGGCGTGAAATACACGAAGCCGCCCGTGCCGGGCCGCTGCGACGACAGGATATGGTTGTACAGGGCGCGCTCGTAGTAATCCGCGTATTGGACCTGCTCGTCTCGGCGGAACAGCTGCTGCGTGAGCTTGAGCATATTGTAGGTATTGCAAGTTTCCGGCCCTTCCACCTCTTCCACCATCGAAGAAAAGTCGTGTTCGTCGTGGAAATGTTCCTTGACGCTGTTGCCGCCGATGGCCACCGTGCGCTTGTCGTGCACGGTTTGCCAAAAGAATTGCGCCGCCTGCTGCCAGTCGCGCCGGCCCGTCAAGGCGCCGATGCGCTCGAAGCCGATGACTTTCGGGATTTGCGTATTCGCATGCAGGCCCGTCAGCTTGTCCTGTTGCGCCGCCAACGGTTGCAAGACCGCTTGATGCGAGAAGCGCACGGCCAGGTCCAGATACTTTTGCTCGCCCGTCATCGCATAGACGTCGGCCAGCACCTCGTTCATGCCGCCGTGCTCGGCGCGCAGCATGGCCTGCATCTGCGCGTCGGACAAGGAGGCCGAGAGTTTCACGGCCCAGTCCGACAAGGCGATCAGCATGGCCTTCGCCTCGACATTGCCGGCGTACTGGTAGGCGTCGCGCAAGCCGGCGAATACCTTGTGCAGGTTGTACCACGGCACCCATTTACCGTTGACGGAGAAGGTGTCGGCCTGCATCTCGCCCCGGGCCACGGCTTGCCAGGCGGCATCGCCGTCCGGGATGCCGCCCAGGTAGCCATTGCCATTGGCGTCCTGGCATTGCTTCAGCTGCGCCAGCATGTAATCGAGGCGTGCGCGCGCCTGGGCGTCGCCCGTGGACGCCACCATCAAGGCCAGCGCGGACAGATAATGCCCGCCCATGTGACCGTCGAGGCCCGTCGATTCCCAGTTGCCATAGCTGGGCTGGATCTGCGGCAAGCCCGCCTCGCGGCGAAATGGCGCCAGCAGTCTATCCGGTTCGAAGGCCAGCAGATACTGCAAGTCCGTCGTCTGCGCATCGAGAAACGGCCCCGCTCCCAGGCGCACGGACGAGAGAGGAAACAGCTGGGCCGCCTGCAAGCCGGGCGTGAGCAGCCCGCCGGCGGCCAGCGCCAGCATCAACCAGGTTGTTTTCATGGCGGCCCCTAGGGCTTGGCGGCCGGCAATTCACGGCTCTGGTAGCGATTCAAGTCGCGTGGGTCCACCTGCGGCCAGCCGTCCTTGTCCCACGTCATGGGCAATATCTTGAGCTTCTGCAAATAGTTATCCGCCGTCTCGTAGGCGTGCAGCACCAGATAATCCTTGCCGTCAAAGGTATAGGCGCTGTTGTGGCCCAGGCCCGTCCAATCCTTGTCGCCTTTCAAGACCACCGTGCCGCCGCCCTGCGCCATGTCGCGGCCACCCTTGTCCAGGTAGGGCCCCGTCACGCTGCTGGCACGGCCCACGGCCAGGTGATACGTGCTTTTTTCCTTCTGGCAACACAGGCCCCAGGAGACGAAGAGGAAGTAATCGTTGCCACGCTGGAAGATGAACGGCGCCTCGATTTCCTCGGGCGCGGGCTTGAATTCGCCGGCCCGTGGCGGCAGCGGCGCCCGGCGCGCCAGCGAATGCCACTCTTGCGGTTCCGCAATGGTTTTCCAGTCCGCGTTGAGTTTCACCAGCTTGATGCCGTTCCAGAACGAGCCGAAGGCCATCCACGGCGTGCCTTTGGCATCGGTGACGATGTTCGAATCGATGGCGTTCCACTCGTCGCGCTCGGGCACCGATTGCAGCAGCATGCCCTGGTCGACCCAGCGGTAAGCGGGCGAGCGGGGGTTCAGGGTGGTGTTGACGGTCACGCCGATGCCGGAGGTGTTCTTGCCGAAGCCGGACACCGAGTAGTACAGGTAATATTTGCCGTCATGGAACTGGACGTCGGGCGCCCAGATATGGTCGTCAAACGATGGCGCGGCCGTCTTGGCCCAGGTCGGCTGGCCCGCGAAGACGCGCCCTTCCGGCTGCCAGTCGACCATGTTTTTCGAGCTGTAGAAGGTAATGCCGGGGCCCGTGCTGTACAAATAATACGTGTCGCCTTCCCTGGCCATCACGGGGTCGTGTACGCTGACCTGGGCCGCCTGGACGGGGCTGAAGGCAAGTATGGCCGCCAAGGCCATCATTGTCGAAAATTGCATCGTGTTCTCCACATGGCCAGCCGGCCCGTCATGCGGGCCGGCTGGATACCTCAAAATCGGCAGGTTTATTCGACCGCCACCACCACGACGGCCTTGGCGGGCACCGACACGGTCAGCTTGCCGCCCTGCGCCTGGGCATTGAACGCCACCGGCTGCACGGCTTGCGGTTGCGCAAAGCTGTTGACGGCATCCATCTTGCCTGCGGTCAGCACGCGGCCGTTCACGCTGGCCACTTGCTTGCCCGCCAGTGCTACGTTGACGTCGACGGCCTTGTGCGGGTTCGTGTTGACCAGGGACAAGTACACCTTGCCATCCTTGCCACGCGCGGCCGAGGCGCTCACTTCAGGAATGCTGACCTTGCCCAGGCTGTACTTGCCATTGCCGTGAATGGCGACCGGCAGCGAAGTGGCGTCCTGGAACGGCACGTACATTTCAAACGCGTGATACGTCGGCGTGAGGAAATATTTGTCCTTGTCCGTGATGATCATCGCCTGCAGCACGTTGACCATTTGCGCGATATTCGTCATGCGCACGCGGTCCGCATGGGCGTGGAAGATATTGAAGTTCAGGGCGGCGACGAGCGCGTCGCGCAAGCTGTTTTGCTGGAACAGGAAGCCCGTGTTGGTGCCCGGTTCCACGTCGTACCAGGTGCCCCATTCATCGACGTACAGGCCCGTCTTTTTCGACGGGTCGTTCTTGTCGATGGCGGCGAGATTGTTCTTGATCAAGCTATCGATGCGCAAGGTGCGGCTCAGGGTGGAAATCCACTCGTTTTCGCCAAAGCCCGTGGCGGCGCCCTTCTTTTCCCACACGCCGGTCGGCACCGTGTAGTAGTGGAAACTGATGGCGTCCATCATGTTCGGCTTGATTTCGCGGCTCAGGGTGCTGGACCAGCTGATGTCGTCGTCATTGCCGCCGCTGGCGATGAATTTCGGGCGGGCGCTTTCCGGCGTCTTCATGAAGGTGTGATAGTGCTTGTACAGGTCGGCGTAGTACTGCGGGCGCATGTTGCCGCCGCAACCCCAGGCTTCATTGCCGATGCCAAAGTAATCGACCTTGTATGGCTGCGCGCGGCCATTCTTGCGGCGCAGCTCGGTCAGGGTGGATTTGCTGTCCGAGGTCATGTATTCGAGCCATTCGGACATTTCCTGCGGCGTGCCCGAACCGAGGTTGCCGTTGATATAGGTCTGTGCGCCCAAGAGCTCGGCCAGGTCGAAGAATTCGTGCGTGCCGACGGCGTTCGACTCTTCCACGCCGCCCCAGTTGGTATTGACCTTGGTCGGGCGCTTCTCGCGCGGGCCGATGCCATCCTTCCAGTGGTATTCATCGGCAAAACAGCCGCCCGGCCAGCGCACCAGCGGCACGTGCAACTGTTTCAGCGCGCCCAGCACGTCATTGCGCCAGCCCTTGGTGTTCGGAATGCTGGACTCCGGCCCCACCCACATGCCTTCGTAGATGCCGGTGCCCAGGTGTTCGGCGAACTGGCCATACACGTTCTTGTTGATCACGGGACCGGACTTGGCCACATCGATGGTGACCTTGACGGGCGCGGCAAAGGCGCCGCCGACGGCCATGGCCAGGCTGAGGGCCACGATGCTGGTATGGATGAATTTCATGCTGTCTCCTGTTTTTTAGTGAAAAGCAAGGGCCGGGTCAACCCCGGCAAAATCTGGATGTGGCGATGCCTCTCCTGCCGCGGGGTTGGGGCGGCAAGAGCGGTGTTGCAAAAGGGAAAGGGGTAGCTGCGGAAAAACCCGCGCCCGACAAAACGCCCAGGGCTAGGCGCAGCGTCGAAGACAGTACGCTAGTACATCAGTACGATGACTTCCGCCCCTGCAACAACGCCCTGGACGTTTTGTCAGACCCAGCCGGCATCGACGATGAATTCCTGACTGGAGCACATCGCGCCGTCATCGGAGGCAAGGAACAACACCATGGCGGCGATGTCCTGCGGCATCAGTTTATTCGGCAGGCACTGGCTTTTCTTGATTTCCGCTTCCGCCGCGTCATCGACCCACAGCTCGATCTGGCGCTGCGTCATGACCCAGCCGGGCGTGACCGTGTTGACGCGGATATTGTGGGCGCCATAGTCGCGCGCCAGGCCCCGCGTGAGGCCCACGACGGCCGCCTTGGTGGTGGCGTACACAGGGTAGCCGCCCGACTTCATGTGCCAGGAAATCGAGCTGACGTTGATGATGGAACCGCCGCCCTTGCGCTTCATGCCTTCGAAGACGGCCTGGCAGGTGAAGAACATGGGACGTTGATTGATCGCAATGCGCTCGTTCCAGTATTCCAGGGTCACGTCCTGCGCCTGGTGGCGCTGGTCGTTGGCCGCATTGTTGACGAGGATATCGAAATCGCCCAGTTGATCGGCCAGTTCGGCCATGACGGCTTGCAGGGAGGCAATATCCGTGATGTCGCAATGACGGAACACGGGCGCCGTCCAGCCCGCTTCGGCCAGGCGGCGGCACAGGGCCTCGCTCGCTTCCACGGCGATATCGACAAACGCCACTACGGCGCCCTGGGCGGCAAACTCCGCCACCAGGGATTCGCCGATGCCGCTGCCGCCGCCCGTGATGAACACGCGCTTGCCTTGCAAGCTGCCATATTTCGCCAATTGCTTCATCTTGTCTCCACCTGTCTATTTTTTATGTACTACGTGCAACACACACTGGCGCGGCAAGGCCCGCTGGCCCGCCGCACAGCAGGTTTTAGTCCTTGCCCAGCACGCCATCCTTGCGGCGCCAGATACTGAGCGGATTATCGTCGCGCAGCGACTCCGGCAGCAAGTCCTGCGGCAGGTTCTGGTAGGACACGGGACGCAGGAAGCGGTTGATGGCCGCCGTGCCAACCGAGGTGCTGCGGCCGTCCGAGGTGGCCGGGAACGGGCCGCCGTGCACCATCGCCGTCGACACTTCCACGCCCGTCGGGAAACCGTTGGCCAGGATGCGGCCCACGCGGCGTTCCAGCACGGGCAGCAAGCGGCGCGCGTCTTCCAGGTCGCCCGCATCCATCTGCAGGGTGGCCGTCAGCTGGCCTTCCAGGCTTTCCGTGATCGCCAGCATTTGCTCCATGTCGCGGCACGCCACCAGCAGGGAAGCGGGACCGAACACTTCGTCGCGCAGATCGTGCCTGGCCAAAAACGCCTCGCCCGAGGTGACGAACAGGGCCGCGGCGCCCTTGCCTTCGTCGCCCGTGTTTCGCACCAGCGGCGTGACATCGGCATGCTGCGCCAGCGCGGCCACGCCCTTGGCATAGCTGCTGGCGATGCCGGCCGTCAACATGGTGGCGGCCGGAGCCGGCGCCAGCGCTTCGGCGGCGGCGGCGGCAAACGCCGTGAAGTCAGGGCCTTCCAGACCCAGCACGAGGCCGGGATTGGTGCAGAACTGGCCCACGCCCATCGTCAGCGAGGCAGCAAAACCGCTGGCGATCGCCGCGCCACGAGCGGCCAAAGCTTGCGGCAGCACAAACACGGGGTTGATGCTGCTCATTTCCGCATACACGGGGATCGGCTGCGGGCGTTCGGCCGCCACCTTCATCAGGGCGATGCCGCCCGAACGCGAACCCGTGAAACCGACGGCCTGGATGGCCGGATGGGCGACCAGCGCCTGGCCGATGCCATTGCCCGTGCCCGTCAGCAAGGCGAACACGCCGGCCGGCAGCTGGCAGAGGGCAATCGCCTTGACGATGGCGCGCGCCACCAGCTCGGACGTGCCCGGATGGGCCGAATGGGCTTTCAGCACGACGGGGCAGCCGGCCGCCAGGGCCGAGGCCGTATCGCCGCCGGCCACGGAAAAAGCCAGCGGGAAGTTACTGGCCGCAAACACGGCGACGGGACCCAGGCCGATCATGCGCAAGCGCAAATCAGGACGGGGCGGCACGCGGTCGGGCAAGGCCGAATCGATGCGCGCATCGGTCCACGAGCCTTCGCGCAGCAGGCCGGCGAACAGTTTTAATTGACCCACGGTGCGGCCGCGTTCGCCTTCCAGGCGCGCGCGCGGCAAGCCGCTTTCCGTCATGGCGCGCACGATCAAGTCATCGCCCAGTTCGCCGATTTGCGCGGCGATGGTATCTAAAAAGTCGGCGCGCTCGGCATCCGTGGTGGCGCGGAACGGGTCGAAGGCGGCTTGCGCCAGACGGCAAGCCTCGTCGATTTGCGCCACGTCAACCATGTGGAAGGCGGGCGCGATGTGCGCGCGCGCGGCCGGATCCCAGGCTTCGAAGGAGCCGCCATTGCCCTTAACGGCGACGCCGCCGATCAATGCCTCACCGGTGATATTGAAACTCATAATGTGCTCACTTTCGCAAATTCGGTTGGGAAGAGGTCGAGGCGGTTGCGCAGGGCAGGGCCAAAGGCCGGCGCTTCGATTTCAAAGGTTTCGCCCGGCGCCACGCTGACGCCATCGGCAAAGCTCAGGGTGGCCGTGCCGAAGAAGTGCACGTGCACGTCGCCAGGGCGCTTGAACAGCGGATACTTGAAGTGATGGTGCTCGAGGTTGGCGATCGTGTGCGACATATTGTCTTCGCCGCTGACGAACGCTTTTTCCCAGCGCACATTGCCGGCCGCATCGAGCACACGCGAGCTGCCGGCGATGTGCGCGGGCAATTCGCCTACCAGCAGGGCCGGACCCACGCTGCACATGCGCAGCTTCGAGTGGGCCAGGTACAGATAGTTCTGGCGTTCCGTCACGTGGTCCGAGAACTCATTGCCGATGGCGTAGCCGACCCGGTAAGGCTGGCCGTCGTCGCCGATCACGTACAGGCCGGCGATTTCCGGCTCTTCGCCGCCGTCCAGGGCAAAGTCGGGCATGCGCAGGGGCTGGCCGCCAGCGCGCACGATGGAGCCGTCGCCCTTGTAGAACCACTCGGGCTGGGCGCCCGCCGTATCTGCTTCAGGCTTGCCGCCTTCCACGCCCAGGCGGAACATTTTCATAGAGTCGCTCAGGGACTCGGCGTCGCCGCCGATCTTCTTGTGCATGGCGTCGCGCGCGCCGGCGCTGCCCAGGTGGGTCAGGCCCGTGCCCGTCACGTAGCAATGCGCCTCGTCCGCATGGTCAAGCGGCGCCAGCAGGCGGCCGCTGGCGGCCACGTCCGCATACGCATGCGTGGCGTTGCCGACGCTGGCGTTCACCAGTTCCGCCAGGCTCACCTTCTTGCGGATGGCGTCTTGCGCCAGCGCATACGTCGTGTTGTAGCCTTCGATAACGCGGATGACGTCGTCTTGCAGCAGGCCGACGAGGCGGCCGCCATGTTCATTCGTAAATTGCAGCAACAGCATGGGATTCTCCGCTTAATGTGAGTGGCGCGGCACGGCGGAACCGCGATTGCCGACCAGGAAGTCGAAATCGCAGCCTTCGTCGGCTTGCAACACGTGTTCGATGTACAGCTGCTGGTAGCCGCTCTTCGGTCCGGGCGCACTGCCCAGTTCGCGGGCCGCCAGGCGCTCGGCGATTTCCGCGTCGCTGATGTCGATGTTCAGGCTGCCGGCGTGGCAATCGAGGGCGATCATGTCGCCATCGCGCACAATACCCAGCGGGCCGCCGGCCATGGCTTCCGGCGCCACGTGCAGGACGACGGTGCCGTAGGCGGTGCCGCTCATGCGCGCGTCCGAAATGCGCACCATGTCGGTAATGCCTTGCGCCAGCAGTTTCGGCGGCAAGCCCATGTTGCCCACTTCGGCCATGCCCGGATAGCCTTTCGGGCCGCAGTTTTTCATCACCAGCACGGAATTGGCATCGACGTCGAGATCCGGATCAACGATGCGCGCCTTGTAATGTTCAAAGTCTTCAAACACGACGGCCTTGCCCCGGTGCTGCATCAGATGCGGCGAGGCGGCCGATGGTTTCAGGACGGCGCCGCGCGGCGCCAGGTTGCCGCGCAATACGCAGATGCCGCCATCGGCCAGCAATGGATTGTCCAGGGTGCGCACGACTTCATCGTTGTAGATCGGCGCTTCGACGCAGTTGTCCCAGATCGACTTGCCGTTGACGGTCAAGGCATTCTTGTGCGGCAGCAAGTCACCCTCGCCCAGGCGGCGTATCACGGCCGGCAAGCCGCCCGCGTAGTAAAACTCTTCCATCAGGAAACGGCCCGACGGCAGCAGGTCGACGATGGTCGGCGTGCCGCGGCCCGTTTTCGTCCAGTCTTCCAGCTCCAGCGGCACGCCGATGCGCCCAGCAATGGCTTTCAAATGGATCACGGCATTGGTCGAGCCGCCGATGGCCGCATTGACCTTGATGGCGTTTTCAAACGCCTCGCGCGTCAGCACTTTCGACAGGCGCAGGTCTTCGTGCACCATTTCAACGATGCGGATGCCCGACATATGCGCCAGCACGTAGCGGCGCGAATCGACGGCGGGAATGGCCGCGTTGTGCGGCAAGGACGTGCCCAGCGCTTCGGCCATGCTGGCCATGGTCGAGGCCGTACCCATGGTGTTGCAGGTGCCTGCCGAGCGCGACATGCCCGATTCGGCCGACATGAACTGGTGCAAGGTGATCGATCCCGCCTTCATCTGCTCGTGCAACTGCCATACGGCCGTGCCGGAACCGATGTCCTTGCCGTTCAGCTTGCCGTTCAGCATGGGGCCGCCGCTGACGACGATGGTGGGGATGTCGACGCTGGCCGCGCCCATCAGCAATGCCGGTGTCGTCTTGTCGCAGCCGACCAGCAGCACGACGGCGTCCATCGGATTGCCGCGGATCGACTCTTCCACGTCCATCGACGCCAGGTTGCGCGTCAGCATGGCTGTCGGGCGCAGATTCGATTCGCCGTTCGAGAAGACGGGGAATTCCACTGGGAAACCGCCCGCTTCCAGGATGCCGCGCTTGACGTGCTCGGCCAGCTGGCGGAAATGCGCGTTGCAGGGGGTCAGTTCGGACCAGGTATTGCAGATGCCGATGATGGGCTTGCCGTGAAATTCGTGGTCAGGTATGCCCTGGTTTTTCATCCAGCTGCGGTACATGAAGCCGTTCTTGTCCTGCGAGCCGAACCACTCGGCCGAGCGCAGGGCCACCTTCTTTTTTGTCTCAGACATGCCATTCTCCTGGTTGTGCCATGCCGGATCTAAGGTCGTCGGCCCGGGCAGCGATGTTGGAATACTAAAGAATCCTGCCATGCCTTTCCAATCAATTTTTAATGCGTTCCGATATCGAAAACGATATCGGCATGCACCAATGAAAACGCCCTGCGGGCGCGTGGCGGCAGGGCGTGGAGGTATTGGGGGTTAGACGATTACTCTACGGAAAACCGGTAGACGGTTTCCGTCCGGTATTCCTCGCCCGGGCGCAAGATGGTGTTCGGGAAATGCGCCTGGTTCGGCGCATCGGGGAAATGCTGGGTTTCCAGGCACAGCGCGCTGCGGTAGCTGATGGCGCGCAGCTTGCCGTACTGGCTGCTGTCGAGGAAATTGCCGGAATAAAACTGGATGCCCGGTTCCTGCGTGTACACCTGCATCACCCGGCCCGATTGCGGATCGCGCACGGTGGCCGCCAGGTTCAGCAGCTGACCGGGTTGTTGATTCAGCACAAAGTTATGGTCGTAGCCGCGGCCGATGCGGATTTGCTCGTGCGGCAAGTCAATGCTGCTGCCGATGACCGTGCTCTGGCGCAAGTCGAATGGCGTGCCGGTGACGTCCGCCAGCTCGCCCGTGGGAATCGAACCGACATCGACGGGCAGGTAACGGTCCGCATTGATGGACACTTCGTGGCCGAGGATATGGCCCTGCCCTGCCAGGTTGAAATAGCTGTGGTTGGTCAGGTTGACGGGCGTGGCCTGGTCCGTCACGGCGTGGTAGCGCAGGCTCAGCGCATTGTCGTTGTCCAGTTCATAGGTCAACGTGACGTCGAGCTTGCCCGGGTAGCCGTCTTCGCCGTCCGGGCTGCTGCGCGTGAACGTGACGCCCACGGCGTCTTCCTTCGTGAACGGTTCGGCCCGCCACATCACCTGGTGGTAGCCCTGGTTTCCGCCATGCAAGTGATTCGGTGCGTTGTTGACGGCCAGCTGGTAATCCTTGCCGTCGAGGCTGAAACGTCCCCCGGCGATGCGGTTGCCGTAGCGCCCGATGACGGCGCCCAGGAAAGCGCCGTTGTGCAGATACGGCTCGATGCGCTCGAATCCGAGCACCACGTCGGCAAAGGCACCAGTGCGGTCCGGCACGTGGATTTCGCTGATGATGGCGCCAAAGTCGAGCACTTTCACTTGCATGCCCTGGCGGTTCGTCAGGGTAAACACAGTGACGTGGTCGCCGCCGGGCAGGACGCCGAACGGCGCTTGCGTCACTGAAACAGAATCAACTGGGGTCATGGCGTCGGGTCCAGGGTTTACAGGGTCGATGAGCGGCCAAACACGGGCATGCCTTGCGCATCCCAGCGCAGCGGCTTCACAAAGGTATGGCGGTCCGGGTTCCACAGGGGATCGCCGACGATTTCCGTGTAGGTGCGGGCATGGTACACCAGCAATACGCCGTCGCCATCGGCGGCCGTGGTAAAGCTGTTGTGGCCAGGGCCGTAGATGCCGTGCTCGTAGCAGGTGGCAAACACGGGCGCGGGCGACTTCGTCCACGCCGCCGGATCGAGCAGGTCGGCCGTGGCATCGGCCCACAACAAGCCCATCGCGTAGTTTTCATCGGTGGCGCTGGCCGAATAGCTGATGAAGATCTTGCCATTGCGTTTCAGCACGGACGGTCCCTCGTTGACCCAGAAGCCGCGGATTTCCCAGTCGAATTCCGGCTTGCTCAGCATCACGGGCGGGCCGGCCAGCTGCCACGGCGTGGCCATCGGCGCGATGTAGAGGTTGGAATTGCCTTCGATGGCCACATCCTTCTGCGCCCACAGGTAGTACAGCACGCCGTCGTGCGTAAAAGTGGTGGCATCCAGGCAAAAGGTGTCGATGCCCGTGTCGATCTGTCCCATGAATTCCCATTCGCCTTCGAGCGGGTTGGCGTTCGTGTTACGGATCGCATACATGCGGTGCTGGAACAGCTTATGCTTGATTTCGCGGCTCGGCGCGGCGGCGAAATACACATACCAGGCGCCCTGGTTGAAGTGCAGCTCGGGCGCCCACACCAGCTCGCTGTACGGCCCCGTATCCGGCTTGTGCCACACGTCGACCGTTTGCGCGTCGGCCAGGCCGGCGATGCTGGCGGCACGGCGCAGTTCGATGCGGTCGTACTGGGGCACGGACGCCGTAAAGTAATAATAGCCGTCGCTGTGGCGGTAGATATGCGGGTCGGCGCGCTGTTCGATCAGCGGTTTCAAGACGTCTGCCATGTTGCTTACTCCATTCAATTATTCTTACGCAGCCACGTAGCCGCGCTTGTGCATTTCGGTTTTCACTCCCGTGTAATAGCTGTCGCTGATGCGGTACTTGAACATCAGCAAGCCCATCAGCAAGTGGAAGAAGCCGGGGATGACCGACAGCATCAGGGCGATGCCGTTCAGGGCGAATTGCGTTTGTTCATGGTTGGGCTGGTAGTCGAAATACGCGAGCAGCACGCCCACCAGGCCGCCCGCCACCGCCATGCCCGCCTTCTGGCAGACGGAAATGCCGCCAAAGGCGAAGCCGGAGACGCGCTTGCCCGTCTTGACTTGACCGTAATCGATGGTTTCCGCGATGGCCGACCAGAACACGGGCGCATGCAAGTCCACCACGAAGGACAGCAGGAAATACAGGGCGAAGGCCAGCACGGTGTCGCTCGGCTTCACGAAGAAATAGATCGCCAGGCTGATCAGTGCGACGCCGATCTGCGTGTAGCGGAACAGCTTTACCTTGCAGTAGAACTTGGTGATCCAGGTCGAGGCGATCATGGCCAGGATGGCGGCCACCACGCCCGTGGTCAAAAAGGCGGCCACCGTTTCCGTATTGCCACCCAGATAGTATTTCGCGTAATAAATGGCGACGGAGCCGCGCACCACATAACCGATGGTGCCCGTGACGCACACGCCGCACAGCACCAGCCACTGGTCGTTCTGCAGCAGCACTTTCAACTGTTCCAGCAAGGACTGTTTTTCCACCACGTGCACGACACGCTCGGTGGTGGAAAAATAGCAGAACAGGAACAGGGCCACGCCCATGACGGCCATCACGGCCATGGCCGCCTGGTAGCCGACGGCCGGGTTGCCGCCGCCCCAGCGTTGCGACAGGATAGGCACGACGATGGTCACCATGAAGGCGCCGATCTTGGCGAAGAACAAACGGTAGCCGTTGGCCGACAGGCGGTCCTGCGGGTCGCTGGTGAGGCCGCTGATCAGGGAAATATACGGAATGCCCACGCCGGCCGTCATGATGGTCATCAGGATATACGTCGAATATGCCCAGATCAGCTTGGCGTCATATTGCCACTCGGGCGTGCTGAAGACGAAGAAGACGCTGACGCCATACGGCACGGCCAGCCACAGCAGATACGGGCGGTAGCGGCCCGAGGCAAAGCTGTAGCGGTCGGTGATCTGGCCCATGACCAGGTCGGCGATGGCGCCGATGACTTTCACGGCCACGAACAGCAGGGCAAGATCCGTGGTTTTCAAGCCATAGATATCGGTATAGAAAAAGGTGATGATCAGCATCATCGACGAGATGACGACGTTGAGCGCCATGTCGCCGGCGCCGAAGCCGACCTTTTCAACGGTGGATAATTTTTGCGTCTCCATGCTTTCCGTCCATTCTTTTGATGATGAATCGTGCGTGACTGCCCAACTGACAGGGGCGCTGCCGGCCGAAACCATGGCAACGCCCTTGGATACTGCTTTTTTCACTCATGTAAAACGTTCAGGGCAAGGCGCGTTGCCGAAGACAGTACGAGGAGTACGGCGAGGCAAGGCAACGCAGCCATGGACGTTTTACATCTTCCAGCGCAGCGATAACCCTACCGTGCGGTCATAACGCCGCGTATCGCGCGCATACACGCCCGGCTCGTTCCAGTAATCCTTGAACTTGGTATCAAGCAAGTTATTGCCATCGAGAGTCACCGTGAACTGCTCGTTGATCTTGTACGACAGCGAACCGTCGAGCTGGGCCGTCGGCGCCACTTTCAAGTCCAGGCCGGGGCCGCCCTGGTTGTAGCTGTCGATGAATTTCGAGCGCCAGTTGTAGGCCAGGCGGCCCGACCACGCATCTTTTTCGTACAGCAGCACCAGGTTGTAGGCATAGCGCGACACGCCCGTGATGGCATGGCTGCCCGTCACGTCGTCGGTGGTGCCGCTCATGTAGGTGCCGTTCGCCTGCAGGCCCAGGCCATTCAGGATGCCGGGCAAGCCGTCATAAAACTGCTGGTAGCCGATTTCCAGGCCTTGCAGCTTGCCGGCGGCCGTGTTGTACGGGCGGTCCACATCGTAGGTCTTGCCGCCGATGGTTTCGCTGGCAATGCGCTGCTGGATATAGCCGTCGAACTTGTGGTGGAACACGGTGGCCGTCACGGACCCGGCCGGCGCGAAATACCATTCCAGCGCGGCATCGACATTGTCGCCCGTTACCGGCTTCAAGTTCGGATTGCCGCCCGCGCCCGTCGCCTTCACCGTTTCCGTCGAGTTGACCAGGGCCACGCCCGGGTTCAACTGGGAAAAGCCGGGGCGGCTGATGGTGCGGCCCGCGGCGAAGCGGCCGACCAGGTCGGCGCGCAGCTTGATTTTCAGGGCCACGCTCGGCAGCACGTCGGTGCTGGCCGTGTCGCTGATGACGGGCGTGTAGACCCCATCCTCGGAAGTATTGCCTTGCAGGCTTTGCTCCGTGCGCACGACGCGCACGCCCACGGTGCCGTCGACGGGGTAGGTGCCCAGTTTAAAAGCGATCTTCGCCTTGGTGTAGATGGAATACGTTTTTTCCGTATCCTTGAAGAACGAACCCGGATCCATGGCGCGCGCCGCGCTGCTGCCCGTGACGGCCTGGCGCACGGTGCCTGTGTTATTGAGCAGGAAGCTGGCGCACGGCGTGTACCACTGCTTCAAGCCATAGTCGGGGCCGCCGCCGGACATCGATTCCGACAGGCAATTGAGGCCCGGAATCGACGTCACGCTCTGGCGTCCAAACGGAAACGCGGCGCCGGACACGTCCGGTGCTTCCGCATTGCCCTCGAAACTCTTGATCGATTCGGCTTCGCGCTTGACGCCGCGCACGCCGACGCTGATTTCCTTGAAGATGCCGCCGGCGCTCGGCGTGTACGCCAGGTCGGCGCGCAGGTCGTTCGAGCTGCCCTGGTCCTTGCCGTAACGGTCGAAAAAGCCCTTCAAATAATAATTCGACGGGTCTTGCAAATCGATGCCCGTGTAGTCGACGTGCAGGGTACCGTTCTGGTTGGTATTGATGGTGGCATTCGGCACCTGCGTGATGGCATCGAGGATGGGGTTGCGCCATGTGAACGTGCTTTTGGTGCTGGCCACTTCCGACGTGAAACGCCATTCCGGGTTGATATCCCACAAGCCGCCCACGGCAAACTGGTGCGTCTTCGTCTGGTTCTTGTTCGCCTGCGTCGACATGATGGTGTTGACGTTGGTCGAGGTCAGGGTTTGCAGTTGGTTGCTGCCGGGAATCCTGGTCGCCGACACGGGCGTGCCCCACCAGGGCAAGCCGACGAAGTAATCGGACTCGGCATCGAGCAGGAAGCGCGTGGCCATGCCTTCGGCATACAGTTCGACGTCGGCGTTCGGGCGCCATTGCAACACGGCATTGGCGGTCGTGCGGCGGCGGTCGCCCTTGATCGGCAACAAGCCCACCTGGTCCGGCGCCGTCAGGCCGGGCGAAAAATAACTCTTGTCCACGGGCGCCGTATTGAACGCGCGTTCCTCGTGGTAACGGTGTTGCTGCTGCGACAGGCCCAGCAGCGCGCCCACCTCGCCGATGCCCGTCTTCCAGCGGTTCGCCACCATGCCGCTGACGTTCGGGTCCGTGGCTTTCGATTTGTCGCTGTAGACGGCACGCGTATTCACGCTGGCCGTGAACTCCTTGAAGTCGAACGGACGGTTGGTGCGCACGTCGATGATGCCGGCCACACCGCCTTCGACCTGGTCGGCGCCCTGCGACTTGTACACGTCCACGCGCTGCAGCATGGTGGCGGGAATGTCGGCCAGGTTGACATAGCGGCCCGTGGTGGTGAACAGCTCGCGGCCGTTGAGCAGGGTCGTGACATCGCGCAAGCCGCGGATCATGACGGCGCTGGCTTCGCCCGAATCGCGGCGGATCTGGATGCCGGAAATGCGCGCCAGGGTCTCGGCCACGTTGTTATCGGGGAATTTGCCGATGTCGTCGGCGACGATGGAATCGATGACCTGGTCCGAGCGCATCTTGATCTGCTGCGAATTTTGCGCCGAGCGGCGCACGCCGCTGACGGTCACGACCGACACTTCCGCCGCAGGCTCGGCACTGGCATCGGCCGCCACCGCCTCCTGCGCCCACACCGAAGCCGTGCTCAGCAAGCCGATACCGGCCAATGCCGCAACGGCTGCCTTCAACATGAATGGACGAGGGAAAGTGGCCGCGAGCGGGCCGGTGGCGTTGCGCATCATGAATCTCCAGATATTGTATTGATATTTTTGTG
>NZ_JBWBYV010000080.1:0-65595 GCF_056174685.1 Janthinobacterium sp. BHSEK | reverse complement strand
GGTTCAAATCGTCTATGTCGCAAACAGGCTGCTTCCAACGCGAGCCGTCGTATTCATGGATTTCATTGCTGACGCGTTTACAAGGGTACCGGCACTGAACATCCCCTGAGCGGCCTCTGGTGCAATAAAGCCAGGATTGCGAAGTGCTTGAAGATGGCGGCGCCAATTCGAAAACAAGTAAACCATGCCGTTGCCTGATGCGAGCCAGCGCCTGCTGCATGTGAAATGAATGGTCAACAACTCCGGCGCGACTACCCACCGCTTGCAGCCGCAAGCCAGATCGATTCCATGAATTCCGTGCGCCCGAAGCCGCCGACGTTGCCGGGAAGGCGTTCGCCCCTCTCGATGCCATAGCCCCACCGTCCGGTCTGCCGTATCCGCCGTAGTGAATCAAACTTGAACTGACAGCCGCTGCGCTGTCAAATGCGGTAAAGTCGTGACGGACCGCAGCCGCGGGAATGCGGCGGCGATTGCCCATTCCCCCTATTCCACGCAATCCCACCCTGGCAAGGAGGCGCCATGCACAAACAGATCATCCTCAACCTGCCCGTGAAGGACCTGGACAAATCCAGGGCGTTCTTTTCCGCTCTCGGCTTTACCTTCGATGCCCGCTTCAGCGGAGAGAACGCGGCATTCATGAACATCGTCGACGGCACCATCCAGGCCATGCTGACGACCGAACCCTTCTTCCAGTCCCTGATCGGCAAGCCGGTCGCGAATGCCAAGGAAGCCAATGAAGTCGTCATCTGCCTCAGTTGCGACAGCCGGGAAGAGGTGGACAGCCTGATCGCCAAGGCCGTTGCCGCCGGCGGCCGCACGCCGCATCCGCCCGAAGACCATGGCTTCATGTATGACCAGGGCTTCGAGGATCTCGACGGGCACCTGTGGAATCTGGTCTGGACGGCGCCGGAAGCCTGAGCCGCCGGGCAAGCTTCGAGGCAGTGGCGTAAGTCGGATTAGCGGAGCCGCCAAGGCGCAGCGTAATCCGACAATATTGCGGTCCTCGCAGCGTCGGATTACGGCCCTGCCGGGCCTAATCCGACCTACGCGCCACGCGCGCCACCACCAGCTCGATCAGTTCCGCGATCAGGGGCCGGAAGGTGGCCGCGCTGCCGCCCTGCCCCAGCATCACGGTGCGCGTGGTCAGGTGCGAAAAGACGGCGTCGAACAGGATCTGCGGCACATTGGAAAACGAGGTGTCTGGCGCGATGCGGCCCTGGGCCCGCTGCTGTTCCAGTAAACGCAAAATCAGGGCGTGCCACACTTGCGGACCGTGTTCGTACCAGGTCTGACCCACGGCCGGCACGGCGGCCGCGCCCGTGACGACGAGGCGGTAGAAATCCGCGTGGCGGGGGCTGGTGACGACGGCCACCAGTTCATCGAGGATCAATTGCAAGCCCTGCTCCAGGCCCGCTCGCGACGTATCGAGCTGGCGCAGCGCGATGATGAAGTCGGCGCACAGGTACTCGACCACGGCCACCAGCAGCTCCTGCTTGCTGCCGAAATAACGGTAGGCGGTGGCTTTCGAACCGCCCGCCTCGGCCACGATGGCGTCCATGCTGACGCCGTCGTAGCCGGAGGCGAGGAAGAGATCCGCCGCCGCCACCAGCAGCTTGCGCCGCCGCTCCTCGCTTCGGGTCGTCGGGGAAGCGGGAACGGTGCGCAACTGGGGCATGAAGCAAACTCTTACTGTGTCTTGGGAAGCGCGTATGCTATCACGTAATCCCCCCGGTCCGGACTCTGGCGGGCGCCGCCCGCGACCACCACGACGTACTGGCGGCCCGACTTGGGCGACACATACGTCATCGGCGTGCCTTGCGAACCGACGGGCATGCGCGCCTTCCACACTTCATGGCCCGTGGCGATATCCATGGCGCGCAAATAGTAATCCTGCGTGCCCGCATAAAACACCAGGCCGGACGCCGTGCTGACGCCGCCGCCCAGGGTCGGCATGCCCAGCGGGATGGGCAGGCTTGCGCGCACGCCGTGGATGACGGCATCGCGCACCGTGCCGGCCGGACGCTCCCACACTTTCGTGCGGGTTTTCAGGTCGATGGCGGCGAACACGCCCCACGGCGGGCTTTGGCACGGTATGCCCAGCGGCGAATTGAAGGCCTTGTGGTCGATGACGAAGGGCGTGCCATCCATGGGATAGGTGCTGCCCACGCCGTGGCCCGACGTCAGCTTGGCCACGTCCACCGTCTCGCGCGGCACCAGCCTGACCACCTGCGGCATGCGGATATCGTTGACGAACATATAACCATTGCTTTCATCGACGGCCGCGCCGCCCCAGTTGAAGCCGCCGTAGTAGCCCGGATAGATCAGCGTCTCTTTTGTGCTGGGCGCCGTGAACTCGCCCTGGTAATTGAGCTTGCGGAAGCTGATGCGGCAAGCCAGCTGGTCGAAGACGGTGGCACCCCACATGTCGCGCTCCGTCAGGGTTTCCGCGCCGAGGGCCGGCATGCCGGTCGAATATGGCTGCGTCTTCGACACCCAGTCGCCGGCCGCGTGCTCCTGCGGCACGGGTCTTTCCACCACGTCCGCGATCGGCTTGCCCGTGCGGCGGTCCAGCATGAAGATCTGGCCCCGCTTGGTCAGCTGCACCAGCGCGGGGATCTTGCCGCCCTTGCCGTCCGGGACGTCGTACAGGGCCGGCTGCGCGGCCACGTCATAGTCCCAGATGTCGTGGTGGACGGTTTGATAGGTCCAGCGCTCGCGCCCCGTGGCCATGTCGAGGGCGACGATGGCCGATGCGTATTTTTCCGTCAGCGGCGGGCGCTTGCCGCCCCAGAAGTCGGGCTGCTCGTTCCCCGTCGGCAGGTAGACCAGGCCCAGTTCATCATCGAACGCGGGCGCCGACCACATGTTCGGCGTGCTGCGCGTGTACGTCTGCCCTTCCGGCGGCAGCTTGGTGATGGCCGGATTACCGAGGTCCCAGGCCCATACCAGTTCCCCCGTGTCGGCGCTGTAGGCGCGCACGACGCCCGAGGGTTCATCGGTGGAGCGGCCATCGAAGACCCAGCCGCCCAGGATGATCAGGTTGCGCGCCACCGTGGGCGCGGACGTGTAGGCGTAGTACGGCACGTTCATCTTGACCTTGCCCAGGCCGACGGTGAGGTCGACGGAGCCCTTGTCGCCAAAACCCTCGCACTGCTTGCCCGTCTGCGCGTCGATTTCGATCAGGCGCGCATCCATGGTCACTTGCACGATGCGCTTGGCGCACGCGCCCGCCACCGGCGCGCCGGCCGCCTGCATGCCGTCGAAATGAAAGGGTTTTGTCACCTTAGCCGGCTCGTAGTAGCCCACGCCACGGCAGCGGTTCCACGTCTTGGTATTGGCCGGCTTCGGATCGAAGGTCCAGCGCTCCTTGCCCGTGTCCGCGTCGAGTGCGATGACCTTGCTCGTCGGCGTGCACGTGTAGATGGTGTCGCCGATCTGCAGCGGCGTGTTCTGCGATTCGGATGCCCCTTCGGCCAGCTCGCCCGTGCGGTAGGTCCACGCCACTTGCAACTGGTCGACGTTCTGCCTGTCGATCTGCGTGTATGGCGCGAAGCGCGTGCCCTTCGGTCCATAGGCATAATGCGCCCAGTTGGCGCTGCCGTCATTCACGGCCGCCACGGCATCCTGCTGCGGCTGCGAAGTCGCTTCCGTCACGCCGTGCGGCTTGAACATGGCCGCGAAACCGGCCGCCAGCACGACGGCGAACAGGGCGGCGAAGCCGCGCGACTGGCCACCGTGAGCACTCCCTGCCAGCCACGGATGCAGCAAGGCGGCCACCAGGCCGATGACGAGGAACGGCGCCAGGCGCGGCACCATGGGCCAGAAGGCAAAGCCGATTTCCCACACGGCCCAGATCAGTGTCGCGACGAGCAGCGCGGCGATGACGGCACTGGCCAGCGGTTTGCGGCGCAGATACAGCACGCCGGCGAGGATGAGGCCCAGGCCGGCCGGCAGGTAATACCAGGAACCGCCCAGGGTAATGAGTTCGATGCCGCCCGCCGCCAGGGCCAGGCCGGAAAATCCGAGGAAGATGCCGAAAACCGTCAGGGCAAGCCGCTTGCCCCTGAAGACCGCCGGGATCGCCGGCGCGCCTTTATTTACTGAAGTGTCCATTTTTTATCCATGACGCCTCCCCTGCCCAGGCAAGCACGCCGGGGATGGCTGGTTTTTTAAATCTACGTAGTGAAACTGTACTGTACGGTTTCATTTTATGCCGATTTTTGACGCAAGTAAAGAAAGTGACATGGGTGCTTGATTTTTTGGCGGGGATGGGCAGCTGGCGGGGTTGTCGGATTACGCTCTACGAGCTAATCCGACCTACTGGACTTGTCAAATTACTCAGTGCGTAGGTTGGATTAGCGCAAAGCGCGTAATCCAACAAACACGGGCGCGCCGGGTGTTACAGGGATGCCATGTCGATCACAAAACGATACCTGACGTCGCTCTTGACGACGCGCTCGAACGCCTCATTGATATCCTGGATGCGGATGATCTCGATGTCCGACACGATATTGTGCTTGCCGCAGAAATCCAGCATTTCCTGGGTTTCCTTGATCGAGCCGATCATGGAGCCGGACAGGCTGCGGCGCGCGCCCACCAGGCCGAAGGCGTTCACGGGCGGCACGGCGCCGTCGGGGATGCCGACGATGACCATGTTGCCATCGACTTTCAGCAGGTTGATGTACTGGTTCCAGTCGATGGCCGCGCCCACGGTGCAGATGATCAGATCGAAGGTGCCGGCCAGTTTGCTGAAGGTTTCCGCGTCGTTGGTGGCGTAGTAATGCTTGGCGCCCAGGCGCAAGCCGTCTTCGCGCTTCGACAGGGTCTGGCTCAGCACCGTCACTTCGGCGCCCATGGCGTGGGCGATCTTGACGCCCATGTGGCCCAGGCCACCCATGCCCAGGATGGCGACCTGCTTGCCGGGGCCGGCCTTCCAGTGGTTCAGCGGCGAATACAGCGTGATGCCGGCACACAGCAGCGGCGCGGCCGCGTCCAGCGGCAGGTTGTCGGGAATCGACAGCACATAGCCTTCCTTGACGACGATGCTGTCCGAGTAGCCGCCCTGCGTGGCCGTCTTGCCGTCCGCTTCCAGGCCGTTGTAGGTCTGGATCAGGCCCGGCATGTACTGTTCCAGGTCCACGTTGCGCGTCTTGCAGGTGGTGCAGGAATCGACGAAGCAGCCCACACCCACGTGGTCGCCCACCTTGAATTTGCTCACATTGGCGCCGACGGCTGTGACGATGCCGGCGATTTCATGGCCGGGCACCATGGGGAAGGCGGAACCGCCCCACTCGTCGCGCGCCTGATGGATGTCGGAATGGCACACGCCGCAATATTTGATCGAGATGGCCACGTCGTCTTCGCGCGGGGCGCGGCGCTCGAACGTGAACGGTTGCAGTGCGGAAGTCGGGCCGAATGCGGCGTAGCCTTTGGCGATGGTGCTCATGAAAACTCCTGTATCTATAGGTGTGTGACGAGGGGAGACGCGTGCCGTGCATGCGATTGCACAAGTGTGCCCGAGATGCCGCCCCGCCGTTACCGCGATCCTGCAAGACCTTTGCACGATCCTCCAAATCTGCGTAAGATCAGCCCCTGCCCTTCCCCATCTGACGCATACTGGCCCACATGTCCACCCTGTCCACACCACTCACACCGCAAGATGAAATCGCCGCCCTGATCATCCGCCACGCGCCGCGCACGGGCGATTTCACGACGGCCATCGGCAACCTCACTTTCCACCGCCAGTCGTCCGTCACGGAATCGCTGTTCCATGCGGCGCGCCCCAGCGTGGCCATCATCGCGCAGGGCGCGAAGGACGTCACCCTGGGCAGCGAAACCTTCCACTACAGCCGCATGCAGTATCTGCTGACGTCCGTCGACCTGCCCGTGCAGGTGCGCGTGGTGGAAGCGAGCATCGACCAGCCGCACCTGTGCGTGGTGCTGGGCATCGACATCGCCGACGTGGCGGCGCTGCTCGACAGCGAAAGCGCCGGCAGCGCGGGTGGCGCCGCACAGCAGAAAATCCTGCCCGCCACGCGCGGCATCTCCGTCAGCGACGTCTCGCCCGAGCTGCTCGACGCCATGCTGCGCCTCGTGCGCCTGCTCGACAAGCCGGAGGACATCGCCACGCTGGCGCCGTTGATCCGCCGCGAGCTGACCTACCGCCTGCTCAATGGCTCCGTGGGTGGGCGCCTGCGCCACATGGCGCTGGCCAGCAGCCAGTCGCACCAGGTGGCGCAAGCCATCGACTGGATCCGGCACCATTACGCGCAGCCGCTGCGCATCGAGCACCTGGCCGGCATGGCGAACATGAGCATGTCCTCGCTGCACCACCACTTCAAGGCCATTACGGCCATGACGCCGATGCAGTACCAGAAGCTGCTGCGCCTGCAGGAAGCACGGCGCCTCATGCTGGTCGAACAGATCGACGCCGGCACGGCCGGCTACCGGGTCGGCTACGCCAGCGAATCGCAGTTCAGCCGCGAATACAGCCGCCAGTTCGGCCGCGCGCCCATGCGCGACGTGGGCCAGGTGCGCGCGCAACTGAGCGGCGCCAGTGCTGACCTGGCCTATTCCGTCTTGCCGTAGCCGCCGCCGCCCGGCGTCTCGATGACGAACACGTCGCCAGGCCGCATGGCGGTCTTGCCGATATGCGCCAGCTGCTCCACCGTGCCGTCCGCGCGCTCGACGTAGTTGCGCCCCAGCGCGCCCGCCTCGCCGCCGTCCATGCCGAACGGCGGGACGATGCGGTTGTTCGACAGGATGGCCGCCGTCATGGGTTCCAAAAAGCGCACCCGGCGCACGCCGCCATTGCCGCCGTGCCAGCGCCCCGCGCCGCCGGAACCGGCACGGATGCTGTAGCTGTCGAGGCGCACGGGGAAGCGCCACTCGAGGATTTCCGGGTCCGTCAGGCGCGAATTGGTCATGTTCGTCTGCACCACGTCCGTGCCATCGAAGCCGGGGCCGGCGCCCGAGCCGCCCGATATCGTCTCGTAGTACTGGTACTTGGCGCTGCCGAACGTGAAATTATTCATCGTGCCCTGCGAGGCGGCCATCGCGCCCAGCGCGCCGTACAGGGCGTTGGTGATGCAGGTCGAGGTTTCCACGTTGCCCGAGACGACGGAGGCCGGGTACTGCGGGTTGAGCATGGAGCCGGGCGGGATGATCACGGTTAAAGGCTTCAGACAGCCCGCGTTCAGCGGTATCTCGTCGTCGACCAGGGTGCGGAACACGTACAGCACGGCCGCCATGCAGACGGCGGACGGCGCATTGAAGTTGTTCGGCAGCTGGGCGGACGTTCCCGTAAAGTCGATGACGGCGCTGCGCTGCACGACGTCCACCTTGATCGCCACCTGGATGCGCGCGCCGTTGTCCAGGTCCAGCGCGTAGCTGCCATCCTTCAGGGTGGTGATGACCCTGCGCACGGCTTCCTCGGCGTTGTCCTGCACGTGGCCCATGTAGGCTTGCACGACCTCGATGCCGAAATGCGCGACCATGTTATGCAGTTCGTCGGCCCCCTTCTGGTTGGCCGCCACCTGGGCGCGCAGGTCGGCCAGGTTTTGCCGGGGATTGCGGGCGGGCCAGCTGGCCCCCGCCAGCAGGGCCAGGGTGTCGTCTTCGCGCATCGCCCCCGTGGCGCCGTCGACCAGCTTGAAATTGTCGATCAACACGCCCTCTTCCTCGATGCGCGTGGAGTCGGGCGGCATGGAACCGGGTGTCGTGCCGCCGATGTCCGCATGGTGGCCGCGCGAGCCGACATAGAACAGGATGGCCTCGCCGTTTTCATCGAAGACGGGGGAAATGACCGTCACGTCGGGCAGATGCGTGCCGCCGTGGTAGGGGTCGTTCAGCATGAAGACGTCGCCGGGCCGCATGACGCCCGCATTGCGCGTCATGACGGTGCGGATGCTCTCGCCCATGGAACCGAGGTGCACGGGCATGTGCGGCGCGTTGGCGATCAGCTGGCCTTGGGCGTCGAAGATGGCGCAGCTGAAATCGAGCCGCTCCTTGATGTTGACGGAATGGGCCGTATTCTGCAGGCGCAGGCCCATCTGCTCGGCGATCGACATGAACAGATTATTGAAAATTTCCAGCATCACGGGGTCGGCATTGGTCCCGATGGCGACACGCTTCGGCACGGCGACGACTCTGCGCAAGATCAAATGGCCGTGCGCCGTCACCTCCGCGCGCCAGCCAGGTTCGATGACGGTGGTCGCATTGGCGTCGCTGACGATGGCCGGGCCGTCGATAGTATCGCCGGGACGCAGGCTGTCCGCCCCATACAGGCCGCTGTCGCGCCAGGTGCCGGCGCAGTACATGGCCACCGTCTGCACGGGCGCCAGAGCGCCTTCACGGGGCGCATACGCGGGCGCGGCCGGTTCCGGCGCATCGGACGCGCCGATGGCTTCCACGGAAATGGCTTCGACGATCAGGGCGCGCGCCGGCATCAGAAAGGAAAAGCGTTTTTTATACGCCGCTTCGAATTGCGCCTGCATGCCGGCCAGCGTATCGAACAGCACGACGAGGGCCGTATCCGTGCCTTCGTAGCGCAGGTGCACACGATGCACGAGCGCGATGCGCTGCCCTGCCACGCCCTGGCGCAGCAAGTCGCCCCGCGCCAGGTCGCCCAGGGCAGCGAAATCGCTTGCCAAGTCCTTGCCCAATGCCGCCTCGATGGCCCGTTCCCGCATGGCGCTCTGGTCGGCCAGGCCCATGCCGTAGGCCGACATCACGCCCGCCAGGCTGTGGATGAAGACCGTGCGCATGCCCAGCGCATCGGCCACCAGGCAGGCATGCTGGCCGCCCGCGCCGCCAAAGCTGGTGAGCGTATATTCGGTGACGTCATGGCCGCGCTGCACGGAAATCTGCTTGATGGCGTTGGCCATATTGCCCACGGCGATGGCGACATAGCCTTCGGCCACCTGTTCCGGCGTCGAATTCACCGTGCGCGCCAGCGCTTCGAACTGGGCGCGCACCGTGGCCGCATCCAGCGCTTCATCGGCGTCGGGGCCGAAGACGCGGGGGAAGAAGGCGGGCTGCAGTTTACCCAGCATGACGTTGCAGTCGGTGACGGCCAGCGGGCCGCCGCGCCGGTAGCTGGCGGGGCCGGGGTTGGCGCCCGCGCTGTCCGGCCCCACCTTGTAGCGGGCGCCGTCGAAATGCAGGATGGAGCCGCCGCCCGCCGCCACCGTGTGGATGCTCATCATGGGCGCGCGCATGCGCACGCCGGCGATCTGCGTCTCGAACACGCGCTCGAACTCGCCCGCGTAATGGGACACGTCGGTGGACGTGCCGCCCATGTCGAAGCCGATGACCTTGTCGAAACCGGCCAGCGCGCTGGCGCGCACCATGCCGACGATGCCGCCGGCGGGGCCGGACAAAATGCTGTCCTTGCCCTGGAAGGCGCGCGCATCCGTCAAGCCGCCGTTCGACTGCATGAATTGCAGGTGCACGCCGGGCAGCTCCATCGCCAGTTGGTCGACGTAGCGGCGCAGGATCGGCGACAGATAGGCGTCGACCACCGTGGTGTCGCCGCGCGCCACCAGTTTCATCATGGGGCTGACCTCGTGCGACACGGACACCTGCGTAAAGCCGGCCTCGCGCGCCAGCTGCGCCAGCCGCGCCTCGTGCGCGTGATGGCGGTAGCCGTGCATCAGCACGATGGCGATGGCGCGCACGCCGCGCGCATGCGCGTGTGCCAGCGCGGCGCGCGCGGACGCCTCGTCGAGCGGCGCGACCACCTCGCCATGCGCGCCCAGGCGTTCATCGATCTCGATCACGTCGCCATACAGCAGTTCCGGCAGGATGATCTGGCGCGCGAACAGCTGCGGGCGGTTCTGGTAGGCGATGCGCAAGGCGTCGCGAAAACCGCGCGTGATGGCCAGCACGGTCGGCTCGCCCTTGCGTTCGAGCAGCGCATTGGTCGCCACCGTCGTGCCCATCTTGATGGCGCCCACCTGCTCCACGGGCAGGGGCGCGCCGGGCGCAAGGCCCATCAGCTGGCGCATGCCGGCCAGCGCCGCATCGCGGTACTGGCCCGGATTCTCCGACAGCAGCTTGTGCGTGGCCAGGCTGCCGTCAGGACGGCGCGCCACGATGTCCGTAAAGGTGCCGCCCCGGTCGATCCAGAATTGCCAGTCCATCGTCCTGCCCCCGTGCTTATGTGAGATGGCTATTGTAGCCGCCAAACAGGGACGCGTTTCAGGCGTGCGCGCCTTGCCTTTCGCCCGCTTCGGCCTTATGTTGAAGACATGCTGACTAACGGAACACCCCATGACCCCGATCGACTCTGCCGGTAGCACCCTTGCGCTGTACTCCATCGCCGAACTGCGCGCCATCGAACAAGCCGCCCTGCGCGACCTGCCGCAAGGGCTGCTGATGCAGCGCGCGGGCCAGGCCGCCGCCAGCGCCGCCCTGAAGCTGCTGCACGCGCAGGAGGATGGCGACGAGGCGGGCCACCGGCGCGTGCTCGTGCTGGCCGGCCCGGGCGACAACGGCGGCGATGCGCTGGAAGCGGCCGCGCACCTGGCCGCCAGTGGCACCGAGGTGCTGATATGGCTGGCGCCCGAAGCAGCGGCCACGTCGCCCGAACGCGAGCAGGCCCTGAGCCGCGCCCGCAACAGCGCCGCGCGCTGCATGGAAGCGGCGACCAGCACGGCATCGGCCGCCGTGGGCGCCGCGCCATGGGACCTCGTCATCGATGGCCTGTTCGGCATCGGCGCGTCGCGTCCCCTGGACGGCGAATGCCGCGACATGGCACAGCTGGTCAACAAGCTCGAATGGCCCGTGCTGGCGCTCGACGTGCCCAGCGGCCTGCACGCGGACACGGGCGCCATCGACGGCGTCGCCATCCGCGCCACGCACACGCTCACCTTCATCGGCGACAAGCCGGGCCTGCACACGGCGAACGGCCGCGATTACGCGGGCGAAGTGGAAGTGGCGGCGCTGGCCATCGACCCTGCCTTGCTGCCGCCCGCCAGGGCCCAGCTGGGCGGCCTGCACCTGTTCGCGCGCCAGTTGCAGCCGCGCCGGCAGAATACGCACAAGGGCAGCTATGGCAGCGTGGCCGTCATCGGGGGCGCGCAAGGCATGGCGGGCGCGCCCATCCTGGCGGCCCGCACGGCCCTGCATGCGGGCGCGGGACGCGTGTATGTCGCCTTTCCCGACGCACCGCCCGCGTTCGACAGCGGCCAGCCGGAGCTGATGTGCCGCCGTGCCCAGGACGTGGATTTCTCGGGCCTGCACTTTGCCGCGCTGGTGGCGGGGCCGGGCCTGGGTGACGACACCGATACGGTGGAACTGCTGCAGCGCGCCATTGACAGCGACAGCCCGCTGCTGCTGGACGCCGACGCGCTGAACCTGATGGCGGCCGAGCCGGAGCTGCAATCGGCGCTGGCCGTGCGCACGGGCGCGGGGGCGACGATATTGACGCCGCATCCGCTGGAAGCGGCCCGGCTGCTCGACCTGACGGTGGCCGAAGTGCAGGCCGACCGCCTGGGCGCGGCGCGCCAGCTGGCCACGCAGCTGGGCGTCATCGTCGTATTGAAAGGTTCCGGCACGGTGATCGCCGCGCCCGATGGCCAGGTGGTCGTCAACAACACGGGCGGTCCCGCGCTGGCGACGGCCGGCACGGGCGATGTATTGTCCGGCCTGTGCGGCAGCCTGCTGGCGCAGGGCTGGCCGGAATGGGAAGCGGCGCTCGGCGCCGTCTGGCTGCACGGCGCGGCGGCCGATGCGCTGGTGGCGGCAGGCAGCGGCCCGATCGGCTTGACGGCGGGGGAATTGATACCGGCAATACGCAGCTTGATCAATGCCTTGTCGGCATAGGTAGGCGGTGCGGTGGTGTTGGATTACGCTGCGCTAATCCAACCTACGGCCCGGAGGTCGGGTAGGTCGGATTAGCGCGCAGCGCGTAATCCGACAATCACCACCAGCAATCACACCAGCCTGCCCGCCGCAATCGTGATGGTGCGCCCGCAACGGGCCGCGATCGAGCTGTCGTGCGTGACCAGCACCAGGGTCGAACCCCGTTCGCGGTTCAGCTCGAACATCAGCTGGATCACGGCCTCGCCCGTGGCGGCGTCCAGGCTGCCCGTCGGCTCGTCGGCGAACAGCAGCGGCGGCTCCGTCACAAACGCGCGCGCCAGCGCCACGCGCTGCTGCTCGCCGCCGGACAGGTATTTCGGATAGTGTTTCAGGCGGCTGCCCAGGTTGACGCGGCCCAGCATGGCTTGCGCCTTTTCCTTCGCATCGGGGTCGCCCCGCAATTCCAGCTGCAGCATAACGTTTTCCAGCGCCGTCAGGTGTGCCAGCAGCTGGAACGACTGGAACACGAAACCGAGCTTTTCCTTGCGGAAACCGGCGCGGCCGTCTTCGTCGAGGGCGAAGATATCGGTGCCGTCAAGCACCACCTTGCCGTCGCTGGGCGTGTCCAGTCCCGCCAGCAAGCCGAGCAACGTGGACTTACCGGAACCGGAGGCGCCGACGATGGCCAGCGTCTCCGCCGTTTGCACGGTAAAATCGACCTGATGCAGGATGGTCAGCTCACCATCGGCATCGGGTACGCGCTTGGCCAGCTGGACCACTTCGATGGCCGGCCGGGCATTTTGGCTGTTTTGACTGTTGAGTGCGGCGGGCCGCCGGGCCGCCGCGTCTGATGGAAGAAAACTGGTGGAAGTCGCTTTAGGGAATTCGGGCATGCTGATCTATCTTAAAAAATTTCGTGAACAAATAAGTGTCAAGGGCGGCAGCCGCATGCGGCGGCGCACGCTGTCCCTGCTTCCTGCGGCAGCCCTGCTGCTGGTATCGAGCATGACGAACGCCTATTCTGCACCAAAAACGCTGCTGGTGCTCGGCGATAGTCTCTCGGCCGAGTATGGGCTGGCACGCGGTACTGGCTGGGTGGCGCTGCTGGAACAGCGGCTGCAAACGCAAAAGAACGATACGCGCATCGTCAACGCCAGCATCAGCGGCGAGACCACCAGCGGCGGCCGCGCGCGCCTGCCCGCCCTGCTGGCCAAGCACCAGCCCGACGTCGTGCTGATCGAACTGGGCGCCAACGACGGCTTGCGCGGCTTGCCCGTGGCGGCCGCCGAAGCGAATCTGCGCGCCATGGGCGAGGCGGCAAAAAAATCGGGCGCGCAGGTCGTGCTGGTGGGCATGCGCATGCCGCCCAACTATGGCCGCGCCTATGGCGAGCAGTTTTATGGCGTGTACGGCAAGCTGGCCAAGGAATGGCAAGCGCCGCTCGTGCCCTTCATGTTCGAAGGCATCGCCGACCAGCCGCAGCTGTTCCAGGCCGACCGCATGCACCCGAATGCCAAGGCGCATCCGACCATCCTGAAAAACATCTGGCCGCAACTGGCGCCGTTGCTGAAAGCCAAGTAAGTCCACAAATTCTGCAGACAAAAAAATAGCCGCTCGAAAGCGGCTATTTTTATGCGTGGAAACTAAATCTTACGGCGCTTCCGGCGCGGCGGCGACTGGGGCGGTGACCGGCTTGACGATCTTCACCTTGGCCTTGGCTTTCAGGTATTCGACGTAATCGAACATTTCCTGTTGTGCCAGGATGCCGCCGATCTGGTCTTTCTCTTGCTGGCGGCGCGCCGCGTCCACTTGGGCTGGCTGCTGCACCTTGGCGATGCGGTAGATGCCGTAGCCCAGGGCTGGCAAGTCCACGCCCACATAGGCTGGCAGCTTGCTCGTGTCCGCCTTCATAACTTGTGCGATGGCGGCGCGGTTGATGCCGTCCAGCTTGCTGCGCGATACCCATTGGGCTGCGCCGAAACCGCTCGCATCACCCGAGGCTTTCAAGGCGGCCAGCTTGGTCTCGCCCGCTTTCTTGGCCAGCTTTTCCGCTTCTTCCATGGTCACGCGCTGACGGATCATCGCTTCGACTTCGGCCAGCGGACGCTTCGAGGCGGGCTTGAATTCCACCACGCGGCCGGCGATCAGCACGTTCGGTGCGACGGTGACGGCTTCCGTGTTGCGCTTGTCTTTCAGCGAGTCGTTCGAGAAGATGGCGGTCAGGAACTTGGCGTTGTTGAACGGCGCCTTGCCCAGTGCCGGTGACGGTGTGCGCGACAGGTTGGCGACGGTTTCCACTTTCAGCTTCAGCTTGTCGGCCACCGGCTTCAGGCTGTCCGATTGCTCGTAGACCGTGTTGGTGAACGTTTCCGCCATTTCCGAGTATTTCTTGGCAGCGAATTGCTTGCGCAGGTCGGCCGTGATTTCGCCCCGTACTTCATCGAGCGCACGTACGTGCTGCGGCTTGAGCGAGGTGACGGTCAGGATGTGGTAGCCGAAATCGGATGCGACGACGTCGCTGATTTCGCCTTGCTTGAGTTTGCTGACAGCGCTCAGCAGCGGTGCCGGCAAGCCATCCTTGCCGATTACGCCCAGGTCGCCGCCCTGCTCGGCGGATGCCGGGTCTTCCGACTTGGCCTTGGCTACGGCGGCAAAGTTGGCAGGCGTTTTGCGCACCTCAGCCAGGATGGCTTCGACCTTGGCCTTGGCGGCTGCCTTGTCGGCGGCCGAGGCGTCTTTCTTGACGGCGACCAGGATGTGGCTGGCCTGGCGCGCTTCTTCCGTCGTGTAGGCTTTCTGGTTCTTCGCGTAGTAGGCGGTTACGTCGGTGTCGCTGACGTCGACTTGCTCGCCGGCGGCGCTGTCGTCGAGCACGACGTATTCGACCTTGGCTTGTTCCGGGATTTCGAAGAACTTGCTGTTCTTGTCATAGAAAGCCTTGATCATGGCGTCCGTCACTTTGACTTCCGGCACGTACTGGGCGATCGGCAACAGCAGTTCCTGCACTTCGCGCTCTTCCGAGGTGATGTCGGACAGGCGCTTGGAGACGGTGTTCGGCGCGAAGGCGGTGCCTTGCACGGCGCCGGCCAGTTGCTGCAGGGCCAGGTCGCTGCGGCGGCGCGCATCGTACATCTGCGGCGTCATGCCTTGGGCGGCCAGCATGGCCTTGTAGCGTTCCAGATCGAATTTACCGTCCGGCAAGGTCAAGCCTGGAATTTCCAGCACTTCCTTTTGCAGCACGGCATCGCTGATGACCAGGTGGCTACGGCCCACTTCGGCGGCCACGGCGCGCTCGGCGATCAGGTTGTCGAGGATGCTCTGGCGCGCTTCCGGCGTATCGAACATTTTCTGGTCGAACTGCTCGCCCATCATCTGGCGGTAGCGGTCGATCTGCTGGCGTTGCGCTTCTTCATATTGCTGCTGCGTAACGACCTGGTCGCCGACCTTGGCGATGGTGTTCGCGCCGTCGCCGAAGCTTTGGTAGCCGCTGATACCGACCAGTGCAAAAGACGGGACGATGACCAGCATCAAGAGAAACTGCATCAAGCGTCGATGGGTACGAATAAATTCAAACATGGTCAGCCAATTCGGGATGAGTGGATCACTATAAAAAAAGGCGAACATGCGTTCGCCTTGATTTCTTCGGCGGAATGGACGGGACAGATGTCCACTTCCCCTTTAGATTCAACAACTTGGCGCTGGAACTAAAGCAGGATTCTGACGCCCAAGCCATTATCTCCTGATTCTACAATGCCCATAGCGCTATAGCAAGAGTAAATCAGGGCGCGCGCCCTGCCCCGGCGCCGCATGGACGGCAAGGCGCCGGCCCCGTGCATTTAACCGGGCGCAGCTTAAAGCGGATTTAAACGCAGGCTTTTTTTTATTCAAAACGGCGGGACGGGATTTTAAAAGCAGACGCGCCGGGATAATCTGGCGCTGAAAAAGAAAAACCCGCGCTACTTATTCAGCAGCGCGGGCTTCTATATTCTGGCGGAGCGGACGGGACTCGAACCCGCGACCCCCGACGTGACAGGCCGGTATTCTAACCAACTGAACTACCACTCCTTGAGAGCGTATTTTTTTGGCGGAGCGGACGGGACTCGAACCCGCGACCTCCGACGTGACAGGCCGGCATTCTAACCAACTGAACTACCACTCCGAAAAATACACAGTACTGCTTGCATTTGTATTCAAGGTTGCGATTCGCAGAACTTCAACCTTGAAATCGCGGCACCCGAAGGCGCCGCCAAATGTTTCCGGTGATTGTCACCTCACCGAAGTCCGTTAGTTTACAGCATCCTTCAAAGCTTTACCAGCTTTAAATTTTGGAACTTTTGCTGCTTCGATCGTGATCGCTTCTTTGGTACGCGGATTGCGGCCGGTACGCTCAGCGCGTTCGCTGACCGAGAAAGTGCCAAAACCAACCAGCGTCACGCTGTCGTTGTTTTTCAAAGTTTCCGTCACGCCGCCGATAACAGCGTCGAGTGCGCGCGCAGCGGCGGCTTTGGAAATGTCAGCTTTTTCAGCAATGTGGTCGATCAATTCAGTCTTGTTCACTAGCATCCCCAATTACAAAGGTATAAAACGTTTACCGTATCGTTGCGGCACTTTTGGCACCACAGCTGTCCGGCGAAAAAAATGTGCAGGCGTATTAAACAAGCCACACTGTATATGTGTCAAGCGCTTTGGGGGCGCAATTCACGTTTCAATATAAAACAAGCGCTCTAAAAGCGCTTGTTTGGGGAAAACAGGGGTAAAACGTTAGTGTTTTACTACCTCGCCGGCCGCGTCAGGCTTGGCCGCGGCGGCCGTGACAGCCTCCACCGCAGCGACGTCCGCCAACGCTTCAGGCATGCGTTCGAGGGCGATTTCCAGCACTTTGTCGATCCAGCGCACGGGCACGATCTCCAGTTTGTTCTTGACGTTGTCCGGAATGTCGGCCAGGTCTTTCACATTCTGCTCGGGAATCAGGACCGTCTTGATGCCGCCGCGATGGGCCGCCAGCAGCTTTTCCTTCAGGCCGCCGATCGGCAGCACTTCGCCGCGCAAGGTGATCTCGCCCGTCATCGCCACGTCGGCGCGCACGGGGATGCCCGTGAAGACCGACACCATCGCCACCGTCATGGCCGCGCCAGCCGAAGGACCGTCCTTCGGTGTCGCGCCTTCCGGCACGTGGATATGGATGTCGCTCTTCTCGAACACGTCCGCCTTGATGCCCAGGCGCTGTGCCCGGCTGCGCACCACCGTGCGGGCCGCCTCGATCGACTCTTTCATGACGTCGCCCAGGGTACCCGTGCGGATGATGCCGCCCTTGCCCGGCATCGACACGGCTTCGATGGTCAGCAGATCGCCGCCCACTTCCGTCCATGCCAGACCGACCACCTGGCCCACCTGGTTTTCTTTCTCTGCGACACCGAAATCGTAGCGGCGCACGCCGAGGAACTTGTCCAGGTTCTTCGAGTTGACGATGACTTTCTTGTCGGATTTCTTCAGCAGCAGCATCTTGACCACCTTGCGGCAGATCTTCGACACTTCACGCTCGAGCGAACGCACACCGGCTTCCCGCGTGTAGTAGCGGATGATGTCGCGCAAGGCCGACTCGGCCACCGAGATTTCTTCTTCCTTCAAGCCATTGTTCTTGATCTGCTTCGGCAGCAGGTAACGCTGCGCGATGCTGGTCTTTTCATCTTCCGTGTAACCGGACAGACGGATCACTTCCATGCGGTCGAGCAAGGCTGGCGGAATGTTGTACGAGTTCGACGTGGCCACGAACATCACGTCGGAGAGGTCGAAATCGACTTCGATGTAATGGTCGGAGAACGTGTGGTTCTGTTCCGGGTCTAACACTTCCAGCAGGGCCGACGATGGATCGCCACGGAAATCGGCGCCCATCTTGTCGACTTCGTCGAGCAGGAACAAAGGATTGCGCACGCCGACTTTCGACAGCGATTGCAAGATCTTGCCCGGCATCGAGCCGATGTAGGTGCGGCGGTGGCCGCGGATCTCGGCTTCGTCGCGCACGCCGCCCAGGGCCATGCGCACGAACTTGCGGTTCGTCGCGCGGGCGATGGACTGGCCCAGCGAGGTCTTGCCCACGCCCGGAGGGCCGACGAAGCACAGGATAGGCGCTTTGAGCTTGTCGACGCGCTGTTGCACCGCGAGGTATTCCAGGATGCGTTCCTTGACCTTGTCGAGGCCGTAGTGGTCGCCTTCGAGCACTTTTTCCGCATTCGACAAGTCGTTATTGACCTTGGATTTCTTTTTCCAAGGCAAGTTGACGAGGGTGTCGATGTAGTTGCGCACGACGGTGGCTTCGGCCGACATCGGCGACATCAGTTTCAGCTTCTTCAGCTCGTTGGTGGCCTTGTCGAGCGCTTCCTTCGGCATCTTGGCCGAAGCGACTTTTTTCTCCAGCTCGTCGAGGTCGGCGCCATCCTCGCCCTCGCCCAGTTCTTTCTGGATCGCCTTGACTTGCTCGTTCAGGTAGTACTCGCGCTGCGACTTTTCCATCTGGCGCTTGACGCGGCCGCGAATGCGCTTTTCCACCTGCAGGATGTCGAGCTCGCCTTCGAGCTGGCCCAGCAGGTGCTCGAGGCGCTTGGCCACGCTGAAAATTTCCAGAATGACTTGTTTTTGCTCCAGCTTCAGAGGCAGATGCGCGGCCACCGTGTCGGCCAGGCGGCCGGCATCGTCGATGCCCGACAAGGATGCCAGGATTTCCGGCGGGATCTTTTTGTTCAGTTTGACGTACTGGTCGAACTGCTGCACGATCGCGCGGCGCATGGCTTCGACTTCCGACTCGTCGCCCGGCTCGGACTCGAGCGGCGTCAGGTCGGCGATGAAGTGCGTCGGCGCATCGCTGATGTGGTTGATACGGGCACGCTGCGCGCCTTCGACCAGCACCTTGACGGTGCCATCGGGCAGCTTCAGCATTTGCAGAATATTGGCAACGCAGCCAATTTCATAGATATCCGAAGGAGACGGCTCGTCCTTCGCGGCTGCTTTTTGAGCGGCAAGCATGATGCTCTTGCCCTGCTCCATCGCAGCTTCCAGCGCCTTGATCGACTTTGGACGGCCAACGAACAGCGGTATCACCATATGCGGGAAAACGACGACATCCCGCAACGGCAATAACGGCAGTTGAGTTTGCTCAGTTAATTTGGAAGTTGTCATGGCGTACCTTATAGAAAGCGTGTTTACGATGTTGGCGCTCGCTGCCAAAACACAAGACCGGCGAGAATAAATAATTCTGTGAAACAAACATTTTTCTGTCTATTTCGCAAAACACACCCGCATGACGGTAACAAATGCAGTTTTCACAGTAAAAAAGCCACGCGCAGCTAAGCGCCGCGAGTGGCTTTCCGATTGAAGCCTGCACTCATTGATTTAAATTGTACTGCCATGCATTAAGGAATCAAAACCCTTTTTATGCATTTGTCTCGGCAGTAATCAATTTTCTCCGGAGGCCTTGGCAGTCTCTTGATAAATCAACAAAGGTTTGGCGCCGCTGGTGATGGTATTTTCGTCGATGACGACCTTCACCACATTTTGTTCGCTCGGCAGTTCGTACATGACGTCCAGCAAAGCATGTTCCAGGATGGAACGCAGGCCACGGGCACCGGTCTTGCGCGCCAGCGCTTTCCTGGCGATCGCATGCAGGGCGGCCGGACGGATCTCCAGTTCCGCACCTTCCATCTCGAGCAGCTTCGAATACTGCTTGATCAGCGCATTCTTCGGCTCGACGAGGATCTGGATCAGCGCCTCTTCCGTCAATTCCGCCAGGGTGGCGATGACGGGCAGACGGCCGACCAGTTCCGGGATCAGGCCGAACTTGACCAGATCTTCCGGTTCCGCTTGCAACATCAGTTCGCTGGCCGAGCTTTGCGACTTGCTGCGCACGGTGGCCGAGAAGCCGATGCCGCTCTTTTCGGAACGGTTGGCGATCACTTTCGACAGACCGTCGAAGGCGCCGCCGCAGATGAACATGATGTTGGTCGTGTCGATCTGCACGAAATCCTGGTTCGGATGCTTGCGGCCGCCTTGTGGCGGCACGGAAGCCATCGTGCCTTCGATGAGCTTGAGCAAGGCTTGCTGCACGCCCTCGCCCGACACGTCGCGCGTGATGGACGGATTGTCGGACTTGCGCGAAATCTTGTCGATTTCATCGATGTAGACGATGCCGCGCTGGGCTTTCTCGACGTCATAGTTGCAGCTTTGCAGCAGCTTCTGGATGATGTTTTCCACGTCCTCGCCCACGTAACCGGCTTCGGTCAGGGTGGTGGCGTCGGCGATCACGAACGGCACGTTGAGCATGCGCGCCAGGGTCTGTGCCAGCAGGGTCTTGCCCGAGCCGGTAGGACCGACCAGCAAGATGTTGCTCTTGGCCAGTTCGATGTCGTCTTTCTTGCCCAGGTGCTTGAGGCGCTTGTAATGGTTGTACACCGCCACCGACAGGATGCGCTTGGCAGTCTGCTGGCCGATCACGTACTGATCGAGCAAGGCGGCAATTTCTTGCGGCGTGGGCAGGTCGGATTTGGTGCCGGTCACCGTCTCGATGCTCGACGTTTCATCACGGATGATGTCGTTGCACAGGTCGATGCACTCGTCGCAAATGAACACGGACGGGCCGGCGATGAGTTTCTTCACCTCGTGCTGGCTTTTGCCGCAGAACGAGCAATACAGTAATTTTTCGCCGCTAGAGGATTTTTTGTCTGACATAAGGCATTTTGGTTGGAACTGCATTAACAATATTGCAAAATCGCAAGCCGGAGTGCGGTAGTTGCCGGAAAGGCAGCTACCCATGGCGCAAGTCAACAACGTGCACAAGCTCCATGCTACCCGAAATAAAAGCGAAACGCCCGAACGTTTGATCGCCCGGGCGTTTACTTACTTGCTTAGCAATACCGGTAGGGGCTCATCAAGCGCGGCTGGTCAACACTTTGTCGATCAAACCATACTCAACGGCCTCGTCGGCGGACATGAAACGGTCGCGGTCGGTGTCCTTGGCGATCTGCTCGATCGACTGGCCCGTGCGCTCGGCCATGATGCCGTTCAAGCGGGTACGCAGGTAAAGGATTTCCTTCGCCTGGATCTCGATGTCCGACGCCATGCCTTGCGAACCACCGGACGGCTGGTGAATCATGATGCGCGAGTTCGGCAGCGAGAAACGCTTGCCCTTGGCGCCGGCGGCCAGCAGGAAGGCCCCCATCGAGGCGGCCATCCCGGTACACAGGGTCGAGACGTCCGGCTTGATGAACTGCATGGTGTCGTAGATGGCCATGCCGGCCGAGACCGAACCACCTGGCGAGTTGATGTAGAGCGAGATTTCCTTTTCCGGATTTTCGCTTTCCAGGAACAGCAGCTGGGCGACAACCAGGTTGGCCATCTGGTCATTGACCGGGCCGACCATGAAAATCAAGCGTTCCTTCAGCAGGCGCGAGTAAATATCATACGAGCGCTCGCCGCGACCGCTTTGTTCCACCACCATCGGCACCAGGCCGAGCATCTCTGTGTCCAGCGCCGGATTACGGTTCATACCTGTCATTTCATTTCCTTGTGAAGCAGTTAGAGGGCGCCGCCACAGCCTTAGGGCCGGGAGCGGCGTCCGGATACCAACTGGTTTACGCTTGTGCGTTGCTTCCCATCAGTTCGTCGAAAGCAACTGCTTTCGTCGTGACTTTCGACAGGCCCAACACGTAAGTGACGACGTTTTCTTCCAATACAAGGGCTTCGATCTCACCCAGACGACGACGGTCGCTGTAGTAGTACTTCAGCACTTCGCGTGGATCTTCGTAGCTTTGTGCGAAATCTTCGATCTGCGCCTTGACTTGCTCAGGCGTTGCCTGCAGGTTGTTGTCGCCCACCAGTTGCGACAGTATCAGGCCCAGGCGTACGCGACGCTCGGCTTTTTCCGCGAACAGTTCTGCTGGGAAAGGCACGTCCTTGACGTTCATGCCGCGCTGCGCCATGTCCTGGCGGGTCATTTCAGCCAGGCGCTCGGAATCCTGAGCGATCAGGGTTTTTGGCACTTCCAGCTCAGCAACTTTGATCAGCGCGTCCATGACGGCTTCCTTGTTGCGTGCTTTTACGCGGCCAGCGACTTCACGCTGCAGGTTGACTTTGATGTCTTCGCGCATTTTGGCCAGGTCGCCATCGGCAACGCCCAGCGATTTGGCGAATTCGGCATCGACTTCCGGCAGGTGCGCCCATTCCAGCTTTTGCAGGGTGATGGTGAACGAAGCGGTTTTGCCGGCCACGTCTTTACCGTGGTAGTCCTCAGGGAACGACAATGGGAAAGTCTTCGACTCGCCCACTTTCAGGCCCAGGGTCGCTGCTTCGAATTCCGGCAGCATGCGGCCTTCGCCCAGCACGAAAGCGTAGCCTTCAGCTTTGCCGCCTGGGAACTCAACGCCGTCGATCGAGCCGACGAAGTCGACGGTCACGCGGTCGCCGTTGGCGGCGATCGGCTCACCGCCGTCGCCGTGTTCGCCAGCTTCGCCCTTGGTGTGGAAGTGCACGCGCTGCTTGCGCAGGATGTCGATGGTCTTGTCGATTTCGGCTTCCGACACGTCGGCTTGCACGGTTTCGATTTCAACGGCCGTCAGGTCGCCGATGGCGACTTCCGGATAAACTTCGAACGTGGCGTCGAAAGCCAGCTGGCCTTCGGCTGCTTCTTCTTTCGGCACGATGTTCGGGAAACCGGCCACGCGCAGATTGTTTTCGTTGGCGGCGTCGTTGAACGCGCGGCCGACTTTGTCATTCAGCACTTCGGATTCAATTTGGTAGCCGTATTGTGCTGCGACCATTTTCAACGGCACTTTGCCCGGACGGAAGCCCGGTGCCTTAGCCGTACGGGCTTGCACTTTCAGGCGCTTCTCAACTTCCGTGCGGACGTCCGTCAGCGGGAAGGAGATCGTGATACGACGTTCGAGTTTGCCCAAGGTTTCGACTGCAGTTGCCATGTAAAAAATCGTCCAAAAAATAAACACTGTTGGTGCGAGAAAAGAAGACCCGACCCCTTGCGCCATCACTGACGGCAAGACATGGGTCCAGCTTCACTCGCTCGCATATTCATCTGTAAAAGCACTGCAAGCAGGACGATGGACCTGGTCTACCCGGCTGAGGAAAAACCCGCACCAGGCACCAAACAATCCGCCGCTTCCAGTACTGCGACAGGGCTCCGAGCGTCCAGCCTTGCTTCTAAGTAAATGCAGGGCCGGCCATCATTCGGTAAAGCGTGGCATTATAACAAAGGACTTCGGGAAAGTGGCTGGCTTTGCAGCCCGGCCACAGAGGATACCGGCGGCGGCGAACGAATCGCTACAGCCTGGATGGCCCTGTCTTTACTCTTGCCCCGGCATTCTTTATTTCGCCAGAGACAGGCTTTCCAGCCTGCTTCGCTCATTAGTATATGCGAACTGTCGCCCCGTCCGAAACAAAGAAATGCGCTCCTGGCGAAGATTTCGGCCAAAAAACCTTTGATTTACCTCAATTTGGCCATTTTTCAGGCAAACCTAAGCCGCTTCGCCCCTCTCCAAGTGAATTTTAGGGAGAAAACATCATGAGCGATAGCGCACCCGGCGGTTCCAGCAACGCCAAAGCCAAGCTGCAAATGGTCCTCAGCCGCCTGCTTGACGGCGTAACGGATGACGACCTGCAAAAAATCCAGACGGAAGTCGATGAAATGGAGTTGCGCATGAAGGGAGACGGCCACCACGACCACGACCACCCCACCGTCGCCTGACCCGGCGCCCGCCCATGCAGCCCGCGCAGACCTTGCGCGCCGCGCCGCCCGGCGCCGACGTGCTGGGCGCCGTGGAAACGGCGCTGACGACCCACCGTGCCTTTGGCGACAGCGGCTACATCCGCGACCAGCTGGCCGTCGCCTACCGGCGGCGGCTGCACAAGCTGGGCAGCACCCTGCCCGAGGCAGAACGGCTGGCCAGCGGACTCGATGCGGCGGCGCCCGCGCGCCGGCGCCAGCTGCTGGGCGACACGGTGATGCGCTGCGCCGTCCAGCACGCCATGCGCCAGCTGCACCTCGGAGACGAGTACGGCTTGCCCCTGCCGCAATGCGCAGCCCTGTTCCAGGCGGCCAGCGAGCACTTGCGCGCGGGCCTGCCCGGCGGACCGCTGGTGGCCCATCTGCCGCCCATGGCGCGCCTGCACGAAGAGCAGGAGCGGCAGGAGCGGCAGGAGCGGCCATCCGTCGGCGATGAAACCGCAGAAACGGACACCTACATCTGGCATGCCTGGCAGGAAGATACGCCGTATGCGCGCGCCTTTCTTGCCGTGATGGACGATAACTACGGCGCACCGCTGGCCACGCCCACGCCGCAGGAACGAGCCCTGCTGCGCCGCGGGCTGCGCCTGCTGGAAACCCTGCTGCCCCGGCTGACGGCCAGCGCGCTGTCTCACGTGCAATTGATCGCCCTGTTTCCCAAGCTGGGCACCTGGCGCGGCAAGGCGTCCAGCTCGCAATTTCGCGTCAATGGCAGCGTGTTCCTGAACCAGGAACTGATCGGCAACCCGTGGTGGCTGGCCGAGCACTTGCTGCACGAGTCGCTGCACCAGAAACTGTACGACTTCCGCCACGGCCACAGCCTGCTGGCGCCAGACTATGCGCGCGATGACGGCGCCAAGGTCTGCTCGCTGTGGAATGCGCCCGATGATGACGGCAATCACTACTGGGATGCCCACCGCACCCTGGCCGCCTTCCACGTGTACGTCCATCTGGCACTGCTCTGTTTGCTGGCGGAACGGCAGGAAGCGGCGCTGGCGCCCCAATATGGCCTCATCGGCCAGCACATGAGCGGCAGCCAGCGCGCCATCGACCGCGCCCGCTACCTGGGCGAACAATTGCACAGCACCACTTGGCCGGAGCTGGGACTGGCCGGGCGGCAGATGACGCACTGGCTGCTGGACGTGCTCGACGCGCTCGACACGCAACGGCGGCCCAGCGGCGCCACCTTGCACCTGCTGCTCGACCTGTACGAGCGCCAGAGCCGCAAGCTCGACACCTACCTCGCGCAACAGCCTCCGCCCCGCAGCGATACGCTGGGATTGCAGGCGGAGCAAGAGGTGGCGATGACGCGGCACGCGCTGCACATGCTGGACAGGGAGCTGCCCCCATCAACCCATAAACAGGAGCAACACTGGCCGCAGGCGCGGCAACGCGTCCTGCAGGCACTTTGGCCACTGACTGAAGATGATAAATTAATGGAAAGAAGCGGCTACCCGCAGGCGCAGGCACTGATTGCGCAGATGGTGCAGCAGTCGAGCCGGCAACTGGCCGCACTGGGCGCATTGGGCTGAGGAATACGAATTCAGGGAAAATCTTGATGGTGCTGCACTTCCGGGCTGGAACAACCCGGATTGGTGCGGATGGGGAGACTCGAACTCCCAAGCCGAAGCACTGGCTTCTAAGACCAGCGTGTCTACCAATTCCACCACATCCGCATTTTGTACTACTCTGTACTACTTGCCCCTCTGATTTTAACAACTCGGGAGCGATCTGGCTACCGCGGACTTATAGAGCAAGCCCTCGGTAAAGCAAAGGCGGCATTCTACTGGATTTCCCAGAGGAATGCCGCCTTTTTTATGCGGGCACCTTGATGCCGATTTCTAGCCCTCTTTTGCGGTCGCCGCCTCCGGCTTCCTGACCCGGAACCAGGCCGCATACAGGGCCGGCAGGAACAGCAGGGTCAAGGCCGTTGCCAGGATCAGGCCGCCCATGATGGCGACCGCCATCGGGCCCCAGAAGACCGAACGCGACAGCGGGATCATGGCCAGCGCGGCGGCGGCCGCCGTCAGCACGATGGGGCGGCAGCGGCGTACGGCCGAGTCGATGATGGCATCCCATGGGGCGGAGCCATCGCTGATGTCTTGCTCGATCTGGTCGACGAGGATCACCGAGTTGCGGATGATCATGCCGAACAGTGCGATGACACCCAGGTTGGCCACGAAGCCCAGCGGGCGGTGCAGCAGCAGCAAGGCGAAAGCGGCGCCCGCCACGCCCAGCGGCCCCGTCAGGAACACCAGCAGGGAACGCGAGAAACTGTGCAGCTGCAGCATCAGCAAGGTGAAGATGATGAAGATGGCCAGCGGCAAGTTCGCCGCGATCGACGCTTCCGCTTCGCCGCTGTCGGCCGCCACGCCTTTCACCGTGATGCGGTAGCCGTCCGGCAACTTGGCGCGCAAGGCGTCCAGTTGCGGCGCCAGCTGCGTCGACACGGTGGCGCCCTGGATGCCATCGACCACGTCCGACTGCACGGTGATGGCCCATTCGCGCTTGTCGCGCCAGACGACGCCCGGTTCCCACACGAAATGCGCACGGGCCAGCTGCGAAATGGGCACGGACTTGCCCGTTGCCGTCGGGATATTCGTGTCATTCAGCACGGAAATCGTCGCCCGCTCTTCCAGCGGCTGGCGCACCTGGATATCGATCAATTTGTTGTCTTCGCGGAACTGGCCGATGACGGTGCCCGACAGTATCGTATTGGCAGCCTGCATCACCGTTTTCGAGGTGACGCCCAGCGCGCGCATCTTGTCCTGGTCCAGGTCCAGGCGCAGCACTTTCACCGATTCGTTCCAGTTGTCATTGACGCCCAGGGTATTCGGATTGGCGCGCATGATGTCCTTGACCTGGTCGGCGATGGTCCGCACGCCCGCCACTTCCGGCCCCGTGACGCGAAATTGCACGGGATACGGCACGGGCGGCCCGTTCGGCAGCAGTTTGACACGGCCCCGCACTTCCGGAAAATCCTTCTTGAAGACGTCGACGATTTGCTGGCGCAAGCGTTCGCGGTCGGCCAGGCTTTTCGGCAAGACCACCACTTGCGACACATTGGTCTGCGGGAATATCTGATCGAGCGGCAGGTAGAAACGGGGACTACCGGTTCCCACATAGCTGGTCACGCTTTCCACGCCGTCGAGTTTGCCAACAAAAGCCTCGAATTTCTTCACCTGTTTCTCGTTTGCAGCAAACGTCGTGCCTTCGGGCGACCACAGTTCCACCATCAGTTCGGGGCGGCTGGAATCGGGGAAGAATTGCTTTTCGATAAAGTTAAAGCCGTAGATACCGAGCGCAAAGATGGCCAGGGTGGCGGCGATCGTCGTCTTGCGCCATTCCACGCACCAGGTGACGGCGCGGCGGAAGCGGCGGAAGTTCGGCGTATCGAACAATTCATGGTCGTTATGCGCGTGCGGCTTGACCTTCAACAGGACGTAGCCGATGTAGGGCGTGAAGACGACGGCCACCACCCACGAGATGATCAGGGCCAGCGCATTCACGGAGAACAGGGAGAACGTGTATTCGCCGGCGGCCGACTTGGCCAGGCCGATGGGCAAAAAGCCCGCCACCGTGATCAGGGTGCCCGTCAGCATGGGCATGGCCGTCGACGTGTAGGCAAACGTGGCCGCGTCGAAGCGGGACATGCCCTCTTCCATCTTGCGCACCATCATCTCGACGGCGATGATGGCGTCGTCGACCAGCAAGCCCAGCGCGATGATCAGGGCGCCCAGCGAAATCTTGTGCAAGTCGATGTCGAGCAGGCGCATGAACAGGAAGGTGACGGCCAGCACCAGCGGGATGGTCAGCGCCACCACCAGGCCCGGACGCACGTCGATGCGCAGCGGCTTCGTGTGCAAACCCAGCGCGACAAAGCTGACGGCCAGCACGATCAAAATGGCTTCGATCAGGGTATGCACGAATTCGCCCACGGAGGCGGACACGGCTTCCGGCTGGTTCGACACGCGCTGCAATTCTATGCCGACCGGCAATTCGCTCTTCATGCGCGTGACGGTTGCCTGCAGGGCCTTGCCCATGTCGATGATGTTGCCGCCCTTTTCCATCGACACGCCCAGGCCGATCACTTCCTTGCCATTGAAGCGCATCTTGTCCTTCGGCGGATCCACGAATTCGCGTTTCACGGTGGCAAAGTCGCCGAGACGGAAGGTGGTGCCGTTGGCGCGCAGCTCCAGGTTTTCCAGATCCTTGACGGTGACCATGGCGCCCGTCACGCGCACTTGCAGGTTATCCGTCGGCGTCACCAGCACGCCCGTGGCGTTGATGCTGTTTTGCTCGGACAATTGCTGCACGATGGCATCGAAAGGAATGCCCAGTTGGGCAAATTTCTTGTGCGAAAAGATGATATTGATCTTTTCATCTTGCACGCCGAACAATTCCACTTTCGATACCTGTCCCACGGAAAGTAATTCCTGGCGCACCTTGTCCGCGTAATCCTTCATTTCCGCGTAGGTAAAACCGTCGCCGGACAGGGCGAAGATGGAGCCATACGTGTCGCCGAACTCGTCGTTGAAGAACGGACCCACGACGCCGGACGGCAAGGTGCCCTTGATGTCGCCGATCTTCTTGCGCACCTGGTACCAGGCGGCCGCCGTTTCCTTGGGCGGCGCCGATTCGCGCAGCTCCAGCAGGATCAAGGTTTCGCCCGGCTTCGAGTAGCTGGTGATTTCATTGATGTAGGGTGTTTCCTGCAGCTTCTTTTCCAGCTTGTCCGTCACCTGCTCGGCCATCTGCAAGGCCGTGGCGCCGGGCCAGTAGGCTTGCAGCACCATGGCGCGGAAGGTGAACGGGGGATCTTCATCCTGGCCCAGGCTGGCGTAGCTGAGCATGCCGCCGATCAGCAGCACGGCCATCAGGTAGCGCGTCAGCGGGATGTGTTCGAGGGCCCAGCGCGACAGATTGAAGCCGCCCTTCATTTGGCGGCCCCCACGCTGACGGCGGCAGCGGCGGCATCAGGCTTGCCGGCCAGTTCGGCGCCGAGGATGGTCACTTTCTGGCCAGGCTTGAGCAGGTTGACGCCGGCCGTGACCACCGTCTGCCCCGCTTTCACGCCCGAGGTCAGCAGCAATTCATTGCCCGCCACGCCGCCCACCGTCACCGGCACGAGCTTGACGGCGCCGTTTTCCACCACCCACACGGAGCTTTGCGACTTTTCATTGAACAGAGCCGTCAGCGGCACCTTGATCTGCGGCGTGGCCGTTTGCGAGGCGAACTGCACCACGGCCGTCATGCCCAGGCGCACTTGCGGCGCGTCCGGGATGCTGACCTTGGCGAGATAGGTGCGCGTGGCGGCATCGGCCACGGGCGACACTTCGCGTATCTTGCCCGGCAGCGCCTGCTTCGGGTCGGCCCACAGGCGCACCACCACATCCTTGACGCCGCGCAAGGTTTCCACCTTGTCTTCGGGAATGCCGATCACGACTTCCTTCTCGCCGCTCCTGGCCACCTGCACCACGGGTGCGCCAGGCGCCACCACCTGCCCCACTTCAGCCTCGATGCGCGTGACGACGCCGTCGACGTCGGCCAGCAAGCTGGCATAGCCGGACTGGTTCGCCTGGCCCCGGTACAGGGCTTGCGCCGCTTCCACGTTCGCCTGCGCCGCCTTGTAGGCGGCATCCTTGCCATCGAGCACGGCCTGGCTGACGAAATTTTTCTCGCGCAAGTCCTGGTAGCGCTTCAATTCCGCGCGCGCCAGGTCGCGGCTCGTTTCCGCGCTGACCAGCGACGCCTTGGCCTGCGCCTGCGACAGCTGCAAATCGACCGGATCGAGCTGCATCAGCACTTGCCCCTTCTTGACGGTGGCACCCACGTCGACCTTGCGCGCGACGATCTTGCCGCCCACGCGGAAACCCAGCTGCGAGACGACGCGGGGCACGACCTCGCCCGCCAGCTCGGCACTGACGTCGACATTACTGCTAGACAACACCATCGCGCGCACGGGGCGCACGTCTTCCACTTTGGCGACAGGCTTGGAACAAGCCGCCAGGGTCAGCGCCAGGGCGGCGGCGGCGATCAGCCGCAGGGCGGGAAGAGCGGATGCGCCGGTCTCGCGGCGCAGGGTTTTCAGGGCAAACAAGGTATTTTCCTTTACTATGCGGGCTGTAATATTTTTATGCGGAGAAACTTTTTGCTTGCCCTTTGGGCCAAGCCAAACTTTTTCGCACGCGATATCCTTAAATTTGTGACAATATCAGCTTGGCCATGGCGGGGAACGACTTCTCGCTAATGACTTTCTGGTTATTAATTATAATCGTGCGTAAAAGTTTTTAGTGACTTTTGCGTCATTAATCTCGAGATTAAAAAACTGCAAGACTAAAGAAGCGTGTTCAATGCCTGTAGACCATTACGAAAATTTTCCTGTTGCATCATTTTTACTGCCGCGCCGCCTGGTGCCCGCCGTCGAAGCCATCTATGCCTTCGCCCGCAGCGCCGACGACCTGGCCGATGAAGGCGACGCCACGCCGGCCGAACGCCTGGCCTTTCTACACGCCTACGAAGAGGCGCTGGGACGCATCGCCCGCGAAGAAGGCCATGCCGGCGAGAACGCCGCCATGTTCGAACGCCTGGCCGCCGTCATCGCCAAATTCCAGCTGCCACTGAAGCCATTCCACGATTTATTGTCCGCTTTCAAGCAGGACGTGGAAACGACGCGCTACGCCAGCTATGACGATGTGCTCGATTACTGCGCCCGCTCCGCCAACCCTGTGGGGCTGCTGATGCTGCACCTGTACGGTGCGGCCGATGAACAGAATGTACGCGATTCCGATGCGATATGTTCAGCTTTGCAACTAATTAATTTCCTGCAAGACGTCGCCATCGACCAGCAAAAAGAGCGCATCTACCTGCCGATGGAAGACCTGAGCCGCTTTGCCGTCTCCGCCGCCGCCTTCGAGCGGCCCGAGGCGCACGGCAAGTGGAGCGCCCTGATGCGCTTCGAAGTGGCCCGCACGCGCGCCCTGATGCTGTCCGGGGCGCCGCTGGCCCTGCGCTTGCGCGGGCGCATCGGCTGGGAACTGCGGCTGGTGGTGCAAGGGGGCTTGCGCATCCTCGAAGCCATCGAAGCCGTCAATTACGACGTGTTCCGGCGCCGCCCCAAGCTGGAGAAACGCGACTGGCTGATCATTTTCTGGCGCGCCCTGCGCATGTCGCGCAAAAGCCTGCATCAAGAGACACAAGTAAAAACGGCTTTTCCCCCGTCGCCTACTCTGTAAGACGATAGAATAGCGGCTTCGATCTGCAACCCTTGCTCTTTTGACTATGTCTCCCGACGAATACTGCCAACAAAAGGCCGCCCAGAGCGGCTCCAGCTTCTACTACAGCTTCCTGTTCCTGCCGGCCGAGCGCCGCAAGGCCATCACGGCCCTGTACGCCTTCTGCCGCGAAGTCGACGACACGGTCGATGAATGCACGGACGAAGCCGTGGCACGCACCAAGCTGGTTTGGTGGCGCAAGGAAGTCAAAGCCATGTACGAGGGCAACCCCACGCATCCCGTGATGCGCGCGCTGCAGCCGCACCTGGCCGTATATAAGCTGGAAGAAAAGCATATGCAGGCCATCATCGACGGCATGGAAATGGACTTGAACCAGACCCGCTACCTCGATTACCAGGCCATGAGCCGCTATTGCTGGCACGTGGCCAGCGTGGTCGGTATCTTGTCGGCCAGCATCTTTGGCGCGACCCGCCCGGAAACGCTGCTGTATGCGGAAAAGCTGGGCCATGCCTTCCAGCTGACCAACATCATCCGCGACGTGGGCGAGGATGCGCGCAAGGGGCGCATCTACCTGCCGATCAGCGAGTTGCAGCAATTTAACGTGACGGCAGCCGATTTGCTGAACGCGCGCCATAGCGAGAACTTCGAAAACCTCATGCGCTTCCAGGCGGCGCGCGCACAGCAAGCCTATGACGAGGCCTTCGTCCTGCTGCCGGCGGAGGATCGCCGCGCCCAGCGCCCAGGCCTGATCATGGCCGCCATCTACCGCACCCTGCTCAATGAAGTCGAGCGCGACGGCTATCACGTGCTGAAACAGCGCATCTCGCTCACGCCGATCCGCAAACTGTGGCTGGCTTGGAAGACCTGGGTTCGTGGCTGAGCGTAGCGTGAAGCAACGCTACGCCGTCATCGGCGCCGGTTGGGCCGGCTGCGCGGCGGCCATGGAACTGGCGCGCGCCGGCCACGCCGTCACCATCTTCGAGGCGGCGCGTACCCTGGGCGGGCGGGCGCGCCGGGTCGAACGCGAAGGCGGCGTACTCGACAACGGCCAGCACATCCTGCTGGGCGCCTATACGGAAACCTTACGTCTGATCAAGCTCGCGGGGCAAGACCACGCCGAGCTGATCCTGTCGTTGCCCCTGCAGATGCGCTATCCGCCCGGCGCTAAAGGCATGGATTTTCTCGCGCCGCGCCTGCCCGCGCCGCTGCACCTGGCATGGGCCCTGCTGCGCGCCAAAGGTTTGCAGCGCGCCGACAAGCTGTCGCTGATGCGCTTTTCCACGGCCATGCGCTGGATGGGCTGGCAGCTGTACCACGATTGCACGGTAACCGAATTGCTGCAGCGCTTCGACCAGACGGACACCTTGAACCGCCTGATGTGGCACCCGCTGTGCCTGGCGGCCTTGAATACGCCGCCCGAGCGGGCCTCGGCCCGCGTCTTCATCAACGTGCTGCGCGACAGCCTGGGGGCATCGCGCCGCCGCGCCTCCGACATGCTGATCCCGAAGGCGGACCTCTCCGCCCTGCTGCCCGACGCGGCCGCCCGCTATGTGGAACAGCATGGCGGCGCGGTGCGCACGGGCGCCAAGGTGGCCGCCTTGCACGCCTTGCCCGATGGCCGCTGGCAGCTCGATGAGACCGACACCTACGACGGCGTCATCGTCGCCACCTCGTCCGTGCAGGCCGCCAGCCTGCTGCAAGGCTTGCAGGACGCGCGCCTGGCCGATGCCATTGACCGCATGCAAGCCTTCACGCCGGAAGCCATCAGCACCTGCTACCTGCAGTACGACGCCAGCGTGCGCCTGGACTTGCCGTTCTACGCCCTCGTCGAAGCACCAGAGCAACAGCACTGGGGCCAGTTCGTCTTCGACCGGGGCCAGCTCGACAGCAAGCAGGCGGGCTTGCTGGCCGTCGTCATCAGCGCATCGGGCGTTGCCGCCGAGCAAGGCCATGGGCCGCTGGCGCAGGCGATCGCCGCGCAGCTGGCGCAAGTGCTGCAGCGCCCGGAGCTGGCGCAGCCCGCCTGGACACAGCTGATCACGGAAAAGCGCGCCACCTTTGCCTGCGCGCCGGATCTGCGGCGCCCCGGCAATGCCAGCGGCATGCCGGGCCTGCTGCTGGCCGGCGACTACACGGCCAATGACGACCGGACGCAAGACTATCCGGCCACCATCGAGGCGGCCGTGCGCAGCGGCGTGGCGGCGGCCAGGATGGCGAACACGGACAAGGCGGCAAAACAGACTTGACGGTGCATCCTTCCCTGGTGTCGCTCGCCCCCGCGAAATTGCATTCTGTCGCACCGCGCTGGTGCGTCCGCCTGCGCTTGGGTACAGTCCGATCATCGACAACGGCCTTGCCACGGGGAATACCATGCACACCACCTTGCACTTGAAAAACAGCTTGAAAGCCGTGGCGCTGCTCGCTTGTGTTCTGCTCGCCACCCTGATCGTCGTTCACGGACCGCAGGGGCCGCAAGCACCACTCATGCTGAGCCAGGCAAGCATGCTGTTGCCGGCAGTGGGATGAAGCGGCGCAGCGGACGGACAGGAAGAATATGATGAACAAGCAAGATTATCTCGAGGCGCTGCGGCGCGCGCTGGCAGGCTTGCCGCCGGACCTGGTGGCCAAGACGATGGACTATTACGAACAGACCTTCATCGAAGGGGCGGCGGCGGGACGCAGCGAGCAGGAGATCGCCGACGAACTGGGCGATCCGAAAAAAATCGCCCTCACCTTGCGCAGCAGCACCCACCGCCAGGCATTCGAACAGAAGAAAACCCCCGTCAACCTGCTGCGCCTGCTCGTCTCGCTGGTGGGCCTGGCCATCTTCAACCTGTTCATGGTCGTGCCCGCCGCCGTGTACGCGGCCCTGCTGGCCACCCTGTATGCCGTCGGCCTGAGCTTTTACCTGGCCGGCATCGCCATCACGGCCAGCGGTTTGTCCGGCGCCAACGAACTGGTGCTCGAGGGCCCCCTGCGCCACGTCTTCATCCATGATGATGACGGCGGCGAAGGGGACGAGCGGCGCGAAACGCGCATCACCATCGGCGACACGGGCATCGAAGTCGACCACCTGCCCGGCCCCGTCAAAACCGAACCCGAGACGCCGGGCGCGTCGTCGCGCGTGATGGAGCGGGCCGAAGCGCTCGCCGGCGGCGGCATCCGCATCTCCACCGACATGGACCGCGATGCGCGCACCACGCAAACCGTCTTCGGCATGGGCATGCTGCTTGGCGGCATCGCCATCTTCCTGCTCAGTCTGGTGGTCACGCGTTATACCCTGATCGGCATCAAGCGCTACATCGCCATGAATGTTTCCCTCCTCAAAGGTCACTAGAAAGGCTGCCATGAAACGCTTATTCAAAGTCGGCCTGTCCATGTTCCTGCTGGCCCTGGTCCTGATCGCCATGTCGTATGCGGCCCTGCGCGCCAAGGGAATCAGCAATCCCAGCAGCGCTGCCGGCCGCGCCGTGCGCAGCGAAATGCGCCCGATTGCCGCCAATATCACCAGCATCGACCTGGCCGGCCCCATCGACCTCGTGCTGCGCCGCGGCGCCACGCCATCGCTGAAGGTGAGCGGCGAGCAGCGGCTGCTGTCGAACGTCGACACGACGTCCGATGGCACGACCCTGCATATCGGCCCGAAAGGCATGCTGTTCCACCACCGCCAGCCGCTGCAGGTGGAGCTGGTGCTGCCAGCCCTCGTGCGCGTGGAAGTGCATGGCAATGGCGACAGCAAGATCACGGGATTTTCCGGCGACAGTTTTATCCTGGAGTTGACGGGCTCAGGCGACGTCAGCTTCACGGGACGCTACAAGCAGGTGCAGGCGACCGTCAACGGCAGCGGCGACCTCGACATCAATGCCGGCAACAGCGACAGCGTGGTGCTGGAAATGGTGGGGTCCGGGCGCATCGCCGCCAGCGGCAACACGAAATTCCTGCGCGCCGACCTGAGCGGCTCAGGCGACATCGATGCCGAGCACCTGGCCGCCGACAAGGCCAGCGTCAGCCTGCAAGGCTCGGGCCAGAGCACCGTCTTCGTGCGCGACGCCGCCAACCTGACCCTGCGCGGCAGCGGCGATATCCACGTGCACGGCAACCCGCGCCAGCGCGAGACCCAGAAAAGCGGGTCAGGCGATATCATCTGGCATTGAGGATGACGGTTCTCTAACGACTCTTTTCCAGCCACGCCACCGCCTGCTCGCCGGCTGCCTTGCCTTGCGCCAGGCAGGCCGTCAGCAGGTAGCCGCCCGTCGGCGCTTCCCAGTCCAGCATTTCCCCCGCCACGAACACGCCCGGCATGGCGCGCAGCATGCTGCCGTCGATGCCGTCGAAATCCACGCCGCCGGCGCTGCTGATGGCTTCATCGATGGGGCGCGCACGCTTGAGCGTGACGGGCAGCAGCTTGATGGCGGCCGCCAGCCTGGATTCGTCGGCAAAGTCGACCGCGCTCAGGCATTCGCGCAGCAAGCCCGATTTCACGCCCTTGATGCCCAGACGGCTGTTCAGGTGGCTGGACATGGAGCGGGAACCGCGCGGGCGCGTCACTTCCTCGAACACGCGTTCATGCGTGTGGTCGGGCGCCAGGTCGAGCCAGATGGTGGTGTGGCCGTCGCGCGCGATCTGCTCGCGCAGCGCGGCCGACAAGGCATAGATCAGGCTGCCCTCGACGCCGCCCGCCGTGATGACGAACTGCCCCTGGCGCTTGATCATGCAGTCATCCAGGTCGCGCGCCGAGATGGCCACCGTCGCCAGCGGTTCGCCCGCATGGCGGCTGCTGAAATGCTCGCTCCAGTCCACGTCGAAGCCGCAATTGGCCGGCGCCAAAGGCGCCACGGCCACGCCGCGCTCCTGCAGCAGGGGCACCCAGGCGCCGTCCGACCCGAGCCGCGCCCAGCTGCCGCCGCCCAGCGCCAGGATCACGGCATCAAAGGTGAAGCGGCGCTCGCCGTCCGGCGTGGCAAAGGCCAGCTGGCCATCCTGCCAGCCCGTCCAGCGGTGGCGCATGTGAAACTGCACGCCCGCTTCGCGCAGGCGGTGCAGCCAGGCGCGCAGCAAGGGCGCCGCCTTCATGTCCGTGGAGAAGACGCGGTTCGACGAGCCGACAAAGGTGTCCACGCCCAAGCCGTGCACCCAGTCGCGCACTTTTTGCGGGCCGAACTGGTCCAGCGCCGGTTTCACGCGGTGCGCCGGCCGGCCGTAGCGCGAGACGAAGGACTGGTAGTCTTCCGCGTGCGTGATATTCATGCCGCCGCGCCCTGCCAGCAGGAATTTGCGCCCCACGGAAGGCATGGCATCGAACAGCTCCACCCTGGCGCCCTGCTCGACGGCCGCCTGGGCGGCCATCAGGCCGGCGGGGCCGCCGCCGATGACGGCGATGTGGAAGGGAGAAAGGCTGGAATGGGTCATGGCATGCTGGAAGACGGTGAAAACCCCGGCATTTTAGTCGAGATCAGCCCAGCGGATGGCAAGAATGCCGAAAAATGATGCATACTGCGCGGACATGCCGCAGCGATCGGCACTTCGACTTCACGAGACAACGCGACGACAAGAGGAGAAACACATGGGCGCAGGATTCTGGATTTCCCGCTATTTGCTGGCCAGCTCGATCTTATTCATCATCCTCGCGGTGGTCGAATACAGCAAGGGCAGCCCCAGCCAGACCGACATCCTCAGCGCGCTGGCCTGGTCGCTGGTGGCGTCGGCCATCTTCATCGGCTCGAAATACTGGCGTTATCGGAAGGCCGTCGCCTGCGCCGCGTGCAGCGGGGACAAGCCAAAAGCCAAGTCGCGATAAGAAAATGGCCGCTTCAGCGGCCATTTTCTTGCGCGGACATGCTCAGCCGCCTGTCACGGGCGGGAAGAACGCCACCTCGTCGCCTTCAGCGATCACGGTATCGGCATCGCACATCACCTGGTTATGCGCCATGCGCAGCGCGCGGCCCTGCGCCAGCGCATATTCCCAGTTGCCGCCGCGGGCGATCAGGAGAGCTCGTACCTCGCCCACCGTCAGCGGCCCGGCTACTTCCAGTGCTTCCTGGCCCGTGCCCACCAGCTCGCGCACGCTGGCGAAAAAACGCAGATTGATCTTCATCGATACTTCCTTAGTACAGCAATTCGTTAAACGGGATAAACCGCAGCATGTCGCCGCGCGCGATCGACAGCCCCGGCGGGCAATCGATCAAGCCGTCGCCCCACACGGTGGACGTCAGCACGCCCGAACTCTGGTTGGCGAACAGTTCCAGCTCGCCGTCCTCATTGACCCTGGCGCGCAGGAACTCGTTGCGCTTGTCCGCCTTCAGCCGCTCGAACGCGGCCGGCAGCTTGTAGCTGCGCGGCGCCAGACTGCCCGCCACGCCTTGCAGGCGCAGGATGAAGGGGCGCACGAACAGTAAAAACGTGACGAAACTGGAGACGGGATTGCCGGGCAAGCCGACAAAGAAGGCGTCCCGCACCTCGCCAAACGCCAGCGGCTTGCCCGGCTTGACGGCGATCTGCCACATGTTCAGCCGCCCTTCCGCTTCCACGGCCGGCTTGATGTGGTCTTCCTCGCCCACGGACACGCCGCCCGAGGTGATGATCAGGTCATTGCCCTGCGCCGCCTGCCGCAGCACGGCTTTTGTCGCTTCCAGGCTGTCGGGCACGATGCCCAGGTCCGTGATCTCGCAGCCCAGGTTTTCCAGCAGGCCCCGCAAGGTAAAACGGTTCGAGTTGTAGACGGCGCCCGGCACCAAAGGTTCGCCCGGCATGGCCAGCTCGTCGCCCGTGAAGAAGACGGCCACGCGCAGCTTGCGCAGCACCGGCACTTGCGCCAGGCCCACCGAGGCGGCCAGGCCCATTTCCTGGCTGCGCAGGCGCCGGCCCGGGCCGAGGATTTCGCCGCCGGCGCGGATATCCTCGCCCTGGCGGCGCACCCATTCGCCCGCGTGCGGCACGTGGTTGACCGTCACCACGCCGTCAAGCACCGTGCACTGCTCCTGCATCACGACGCAATCGGCGCCGTCCGGGAGCAAGGCGCCCGTAAAGATGCGCGCGGCCGTTCCCGGCTGCAAGGGCTGGCCCACGTGGCCGGCCGCGATGCGCTGCGACACGGGCAGGCTGGCCGCGCCGCTGGCGCAGTCACTGGCGCGCACGGCATAGCCATCCATCTGCGTGTTGTCGCGCTCGGGCACGTTCAGGGCCGACGTCTGCGCGGCCGCCAGCACGCGGCCGTTGGCGCGCATGGTGTCGACCAGCTCCACTTCGGCCACGGGGCGCGCCGCGCCCAGCATGAAGGCTTGCGCCTCGGCCACCGACAGCATGGGTTTGCGTACTGTGCTGGCTTCTGTCATCACAGTCCCGTGTTCGAGGCGATATACGCCTTCATTTTTTCCACGTCGGCATCCATCACGACAAACTTCTGCGGCAAGTCTTCGATGTTTTCGAAGCCGGCCGGGCGTTCCGCGTCCACGCCCAGCGCTTCGAGGATGGTTTCGTTGAACTTGGCCGCCAGCGCCGTTTCCAGCACGATCATCGGCACGTTCGGCTCCAGGTGCTCGCGCGCCACCTTGATGCCGTCGGCCGTGTGCGTGTCGATGGTGATGCCGTAGTCGTCGGCCACGTCGCGGATGGTGTCGAGGCGGTCCTGGTGCGTGGACTTGCCCGACTTGAAGCCGTATTTGGCCACCAGCTTGAACTCGTCGCCATCGCTGCCAGGCTTGCCGGACAAGTCGAAGCCGCCATGCGTTTCCACTTTCGTGAACAGGGCGCGCACGCGCTCGCTGTCGCGGCCCACGAGGTCGTAGACGAAGCGCTCGAAGTTCGACGCCTTCGAGATATCCATCGACGGGCTGCTCGTGTGGTAGGTCTCGGCCGACTTGCGCACGCGGTAGACGCCCGTGCGGAAGAATTCGTCGAGCACGTCGTTTTCATTCGTCGCCGCCACCAGTTTCGAGATCGGCAAGCCCATCATGCGGGCGATATGGCCGGCGCAGATATTGCCGAAGTTGCCAGACGGCACCGTGAACGACACTTTTTGCTCGTTGCTGGTGGTGGCCGCCAGATAGCCGCGGAAGTAGTACACGACCTGCGCCACGACGCGCGCCCAGTTGATGGAATTGACGGTGCCGATCTTCTGTTTCGCCTTGAACGGCAGGTCGTTCGACACGGCCTTGACCATATCCTGGCAGTCGTCGAACACGCCTTCGACGGCGATGTTGTAGATGTTCGGGTCTTGCAGGCTGAACATCTGCGCCGTCTGGAACGCGCTCATTTTCTTGTGCGGCGACAACATGAAGACACGGATGCCCTTCTTGCCGCGCATCGCATATTCGGCCGCGCTGCCCGTGTCGCCCGAGGTGGCGCCGAAGATATTGAGTTCGGCGTCGTGCTTGGTGAGCGTGTATTCGAACAGGTTGCCCAGCAGCTGCATGGCCATGTCCTTGAAGGCCAGGGTCGGGCCGTTCGACAGGGCCTGCAGCATCAGGGTGGTCGATCCGCCCTTGACGACGTTTTCTTCGAGCACGCGCAGCGGCGTGATGTCGGCCGCGTTTTCGCCGGCGCGGGCGTTCTTGTAGACTGCCTTGGTATAGGTTTTCGCCGTCAGTGCCTTCAGGTCCGCGGCCGGGATATCGGTGGCGAACTTCTTCAGGATTTCGTAGGCCAGGTCGGCATACGACAATGTGCGCCAGGCATTGAGCTCGGCACCAGTGACTTGCGGGTAGTGTTCAGGGAGATACAGTCCGCCATCGGGGGCCAGGCCGCCCAGGAGGATGTCGGAAAATTGCTGCAGATTCGATGGCGCTTTGTCAGCGCGGGTAGACACGTAATGCATAGATTTGAAGAGTCCAGTTAAGCTGAGTGCGGTTGATCATGAATGGCAGCGGATATTATAGTGCCAGCCGCCGCCCAAGGCGAATCGCATGCGCACGCAGCCGTCCCGCGTCGCGCCCCTGTTGTCAAACAACAGCGCCGGGCAGAGGTGAAATCATTGTATTTTGGAAATTTTTGGTGATGCGGTCAACGTCCCGCATAAAGATGGGGCCGCGTACTGGCGCGTGCGCCTGATTTGCGCCACACTCGTACTTGTCGGCCCGCCTGCGGGTCATTCATGGAAGCGGTCATGTCGCTGAGTAAAAAACCGTATCTGCAAAGCGCCACGCTGCGCCCCGACGCCGTCGTCGACCTCGATCACTATCCCTTCACCATCCCCGCCATCCGCGACTTCGTGCACATGGACTTTCACCGCGACGTGACGTTCTTCGTGGGCGAAAATGGCAGCGGCAAGTCGACCATGCTCGAAGCGCTGGCCGTGGGACTGGGTTTCGGCAAGGATGGCGGCACGCGCAACGTGCGCATCGCCCTGCCCTCGGACGAGGAATCGGGCTTGCATGCGCACTTGCGCCTGAGCAAGAGCTATAAAAAACCCGAGGACAGCTATTTCCTGCGCGCCGAAAGCTTTTTCAACGTCGCCACCTACATGGACGAGATGCCCGAATACCTGGGCAGCTACGGCGGCAAGTCGCTGCACGCGCAATCGCACGGCGAAGCGTTCATGGCAACCCTGATCAACAAGCTGCGGGGCAAGGGACTGTATCTGCTGGACGAACCCGAGGCGGCCCTGTCGCCCAGCCGCCAGATGGCGGCTTTATCGGTGATCCACCAGCTGGTGCAGGACGACTCGCAGCTGATCATCGCCACCCACTCGCCGATTCTGCTCGCCTATCCGAACGCGAAAATCCTGATGTTTACGGGCGGCGGCATCCATGAAGTGGCGTATGAAGACACGGAACACTATGCCGTCACGCGCGATTTTCTGAATCACTACCCGCGCAGGCTGGAGCAGTTGTTTGAGGAGGAGTGAGGTGGTGGTTTGCTGCTTTGGTGATGTCGGCTTACTTATTTGGTGATGTCGGCTTACGCCCTGCGGGCTAAGCCGACCTACGCCGACCTGCGTTGCTTGCGTCATGGCGTAGGTCGGATTAGCGCTGCGCGCGTAATCCGACGCCGCCACCGGCGCATCAGCAAGCGGCGTGGTTGACGGTAATCACGTGGACGGCCAGGCCCCCCAAGGACGTTTCCTTGTACTTGTCCTGCATGTCCGCGCCCGTCTGGCGCATGGTTTCGATGACTTCGTCGAGGCTGACGAAGTGCGTGCCGTCGCCCTTCAACGCCAGCGAGGCGGCCGTGATCGCCTTCACGGCGCCCATGCCGTTGCGCTCGATGCAGGGGATCTGCACCAGGCCGCCGATAGGGTCGCAGGTCATGCCCAGGTGGTGCTCGATGCCGATTTCGGCCGCGTTTTCGATCTGCTCGTTCGTGCCGCCCAGGGCCGCCACCAGGCCGGCCGCCGCCATGGCGCAGGCCACGCCCACTTCGCCCTGGCAACCCACTTCGGCGCCCGAGATCGAGGCATTGCGTTTGCACAGCATGCCGATGGCCGCGGCCGTCAGCATGAAGCGGCGCACGCCGCCGACCGGATCGCTGGGGCGGCAATCCTGCGCGTAGTAGCGCAGCACGGCCGGGATGATGCCGGCGGCGCCGTTGGTCGGGGCAGTGACCACACGGCCGCCGGCCGCGTTTTCCTCGTTGACGGCCATCGCGTACAGGCTGACCAGGTGGACGGCGTCGTGCGGCAAGTCGTTGGCGCGGTTGTCCGACGCCTTCGCTTCCTGCGCCAATCGCCATAGTTTGGCGGCGCGGCGCTTGACGTTCAAGCCGCCCGGCAGGTTGCCCGTCGTTTCCAGGCCGTGCGCGATGCAGTCGCGCATGACGTGCCAGATGCGGTCCAGGCCTGCATCGAGCTCCGTCTCGCTGCGCTTGACGCACTCGTTCGCGCGCAGCATTTCAGGGATCGACAGGCCGCTTTCCACGCCATGCGCCAGCAATTGCTCCATGGTGTCGAAGGGGAAGACGACGCGGGCGGCAGCGGCCGATTCCACGGCCGCTTCGGCCTGGGCCTCGCCCGCCTCGCGGATAAAGCCGCCGCCGATCGAGTAATACACCTTGTCGACCCGGCTGCCGTCGGCCAGTTTCAGGGTAAAGCGCATGCCGTTCGGGTGCTCGGGCAGCGATTCGCTCTTGTGCCAGATCAATCCCGTGGCGGCCGTGAACGGCACCACGTGCGTGCCCAGCAGCGCGATTTCTCCGGCCGCCTCGATGGCGGCCAGCTTGCTGTCGACGGCATCGGGCGCCACGTCCTGCGGCGTCTCGCCCATCAGGCCAAGAATGACGGCCTTGTCCGTGGCATGGCCCACGCCCGTCAGCGCCAGCGAGCCATACAGGGCCGCCTCGACGCCCACTACCTGATCCAGCGGACCGTATTCGACCAGAAAACGCCGCGCCGCCACCATCGGCCCCACCGTGTGGGAACTCGACGGCCCGATGCCAATCTTGAACAGGTCAAATACGCTCATATCCATGTAGTGTCTCTTTGCTTGTGTTTTAGTTATCTATATAGTGGTCGTGGGAATTCAAGCCGCCTTGGCCGCCTGCCCCGCATCGACATTGGCCAGCATGTCCGTGACCATCTGCTCGACGCCGATCCGCGCCTTCCAGCCCCAGTCCGCGCTGGCCGTGCTGTCGTCCAGGCTTTGCGGCCAGCTGTCGGCGATGGCCTGGCGGCTGTCCGGCTTGTAGCTGATCTTGAAATCGGGGACCATGCGCACGATGGCTTTCGCCAGCTGCTCGGGGTTGAACGACACGCCGGCCACATTGTAGGAAGAACGGATCTTGATCGATGCCGCCGGCGCGTCCATCAGTTCGATGGTGGCGCGAATGGCGTCGGGCATGTAGATCATCGGCAGCGTGGTGTTCGCATCGAGGAAGCAGTCATAGCGCTCGCCGCGCAAGGCCGCATGGAAGATGGCGATCGCGTAATCGGTGGTGCCGCCGCCCGGAGGCGACTTGTAGCTGATGATGCCCGGGTAGCGGATGCTGCGCACGTCCACGCCATACTTGTTGAAGTAGTATTCGCACAGGCGCTCGCCGGCCAGCTTGCTGATGCCGTACATCGAGGTCGGGTCCATCACCGTCATTTGCGGGGTGTTCACTTGCGGCGTGTTCGGGCCGAAGGCGGCGATCGACGATGGCCAGAAGATGCGCAGCGGTTTGCCCGCCTCGCCGCGCTCGCGCGCCAGTTCCAGGATATTCAGCAAGCCATCCATGTTCAGGCTCCACGCCTTCAGCGGGGCCGCTTCGCCCGTGGCCGACAGCATGGCCGCCAGCTGGTACACCTGGGTGATGTTCTCGTCGGCGATGATCTTCGCCAGGCCGTCCTTGTCCAGCACGTTTAGTTGCGCGTAGCGCTTGGCCTGGTACAGATTATTCGTGCCGATGTCGCTGGCGATGACGTTGTCCGCGCCGTGCTGCTGCGCCAGCGCGCCCACCAGTTCACTACCGATTTGGCCGTTTGCGCCAATGACTAAGATGCGTTCCATGCTATTTTCCTGAATTCTTGTTAGTTGGTCGTGGTAGTGGTGGTCAGCAGACCCAGTTCCTTGCCGGCCTGCTCGAAGGCGGCCAGCACCTGCACCAGCTGTGCGCGGGTGTGGGCGGCGGACAGCTGCACGCGCACCCTGGCCTGGCCCATCGGCACGACCGGGTAGAAGAAGCCCGTCACCAGCACGCCCAGTTCATACAGGCGGGCGGCGAATTTCTGTGCCACGGGCGCGTCGAACAGCATCACGGGAACCACGGGATGGGTGCCCGGCTTGATGGTAAAGCCGATGCGTTCGATCTCGCTGCGGAAGAACGCCGTGTTGTCATGCAGGCGGTCACGCAGTTCCGTCGATTTGGCCAGGCGCTCCAATACCGACAGCGAAGCGCCGGCGATCGATGGCGCCAGGGTGTTCGAGAACAGGTAGGGGCGCGATTTCTGGCGCAGGGTGTCGATGACTTCCTTGCGCGCCGAGGTAAAACCGCCCATGGCGCCGCCCAGGGCCTTGCCCAGGGTGCCCGTGATGATGTCGATGCGGCCCATCACATTGTGGTGCTCGTGCGTGCCGCGGCCCGTCGCGCCCATGAAGCCGGAAGCGTGACATTCGTCGATCATCACCAGCGCGCCGTACTTGTCGGCCAAGTCGCAGATCTTGTCCAGTTGCGCGATCGTGCCGTCCATCGAGAACACGCCGTCCGTGACGATGACCTTGTGGCGCTTGCCGGCGGCAATCGCCGCTTGCAGCTGCACTTCCAGGTCGGCCATGTCGTTGTGCGCATAGCGGTAGCGGCCGGCCTTGCACAGGCGGATGCCGTCGATGATGGAGGCGTGGTTCAGCGCGTCCGAGATGATGGCGTCGTTTTCATCGAACAGGGGCTCGAATACGCCGCCGTTGGCATCGAAGGCCGCCGCGTACAAAATCGTGTCTTCGGTGCCCAGGAAGGCGGAAATCGCCTGTTCCAATTCTTTATGCACGGTTTGCGTGCCGCAGATAAAACGCACGGACGACAGGCCGTAGCCGTATTTTTGCGTGGCGGCAATAGATGCTTCCTGCGTCTGCAAGTCGCCGGACAGGCCCAGGTAGTTGTTTGCACACATATTGATCAGGGTACGGCCGTCGTCGCACACCACTTCAGCGCCCTGGCGCGAGGCGATCACGCGCTCCGGCTTGTACAAGCCTTGCTGGCGCAGTTGATCGAGGTTCTGTTGCAGACCGCTGAAAAAGGTGTTCTTCGCTTGCTCGCTCATGATGATCCTTGTGTGTCCCTGTTGTATGCGTGTTGTATTGGCCGTCATAGGGGAAAAGCCGTCGCTTGACCGGTGCGCGCGGTATGCTGTACCGTGAAGCGCTGTTTGAAGTCTACACGTTTCCGTGATTTCCTTCAAAATCCACTATTTCGAACTGAAATTCAATATAGTGGATATTACCCAAGCCTTTTGAACTTTGCAAGCCACCTGCCGATGAAAACCAGCGTTTCGACCAATTCTCCCCCTGAAGTGGGTGCCACCCTGCAACGGCTGCGCCTGGCGCGCGGCCTGACACTCGAGGATTTGTCGCGCATCGCGGGCGTCTCGAAGTCCATGCTGTCGCAGATCGAGCGCGAAAAAGCCAATCCCACCATCGCCATTACGTGGCGCCTGGCCAACGCCCTGGGCGTGCAGATCGGCGAATTGTTGTCGAGCGCCGAAAAAGCCGTGGAAACCATCCGCATCACGGATGCCCACGAAACCCCCACCCTGCCCGGCGACCACGCGGGCTACGTGCTGCGCATCCTGGGGCCGATGGAACTGGCCGGCAAATACGAATGGTATGAAGTGACCCTGGCGCCCGGTGGCGAACTGGCCTCGCAGCCGCACGACCCGGGCACCACCGAGCATTTGACGGTGATCCACGGCAACCTGGAACTGGAAGTGGGCGCGGCGAAGAAAAAGGTCAAAAATGGCGGCACGGCACGCTATCCGGCGGACCAGCCGCATATCATCCGTAATCTTGGGAAAACCGAGGGCAAGGCCCTGCTGGTGGTGATCCATCGATAAGGCACGCCTGCAGTGCGCAATATGTCCATATGGCTATGCTAAGATTTTAGTATAGACAAGATTTCCAGGCCTGGATGTCTTCGCAGAGCGTCGCGGCACATCCCGGCTCGTCCCTCCGCCACGCCGCGCGCGGCATCCAGGCCTCCACCGCCTACACGGAGCCACAGCGATGACCATTTCCGACAGCACCACCACCTTCCACAACAAGACAGTCGTCCAGTACGACCCGGACCTGCCATTCGACGCCTCGCCCGGCATCGTCTACCGCCTGTCGCTCGAATACGACGACAAGCGCAAGATGGACGAGCTGATCGCCGGCTTTCTCGGCAAGGCCGACAAGGGCGCGCTCGAAGCGCTGATCATCGGCATGTGGGGCGACCCGTACGAATCGGGCGCCGACGAGGTGATGGCCGCGCTGATCGCCCAGGCGCCGCAGTTGCCGAAGCTGCGCGCCCTGTTCATCGGCGACATGACGTACGAGGAATGCGAAATCTCGTGGATCGTGCAAGGCAGCTACAAGCCCCTGCTGGATGCCTTCCCGCTGCTGGAAGAACTGCGCATCCGCGGCGGCAATGAGCTCGTCATCGAACCGTTCGCGCACCAGCACCTGCGCCGCTTCACCATCGAAGCGGGCGGCCTCGATCAAAAGATCGCCGAGGCGCTGGCGCAATCGAGCATGCCGCAGCTGGAACACCTGGAACTGTGGCTGGGCACGGACGACTATGGTTTTTCGGGCGACGTGGACCTGTACCGCAAGGTGCTGGCGCAGCTGACCGTGCCCACCCTGAAATATCTGGGCTTGCGCGACGCGGAAATCGCCGACGACCTGGCCGTCTGGCTGGCCGAGGAACCGCTGGCGGCGCAACTCGATACGCTGGACCTGTCGCTGGGCACCATCGGCGACCTGGGCGCCGTGGCCGTGCTCAATCACACGCAGCTGGGCAAGTTGAAGCGCCTGGACCTGTCGCACCACTACATCTCGGAAGAAAACCAGGCCAAGCTGAAGGCGCTGCCCTTCGAGGTGGTACTGGACGACCCGCAGGAAGCGGACGAGGACGACGGCGAAAGCTACCGCTACGTGGCTGTCGGCGAATAAGCGGAGCTTCGCCCTTTGCACACGCAACTCACCCTGCTGGCGACACAGGGCAGCAAGCGCGTGCGCCTGATGCAGGCGGCGCGCGCCCAACTGCGCCTGCCGCCCGCGCAGGTGCTGGAATGGCGCGACTGGCTGGCGCAGCCTGCGCTGCTGCATGATGCATTGCGCCAGCCAGGCATATTAAAAATCGAGCCGCCCGGCGACGATGCCGCCGCCCATATGCTGTTGCTGCAGGCGGGCTGCAGGCTGCTGGAGCGTCCGCCGGTCGCTGCGCCCGAACACGGCGAGCTGCTGGCCATGGATGCATGGTTTGCCGGCTTTACGGCGGCCATGGCGTCCGTGGCGGCGCAACTGGCTGATTTGCCGCAAACGCGCGTGCTCAATGCACCGGCCGAAATCAGCCGCATGACGGACAAGCTGGCCTGCCAGCGCCACCTGGCCGCACACGGCATCGCCATTCCCAGCCTGCTCGGCCCCGTGCACGGCTACGAGCATCTGCAGGCGCTGCTGCACCAGCATGACCTGGACCGCGTCTACCTGAAACCGCGCTACGGCTCGTCCGCATCCGGCGTCGTCGCCTATCGCCGGAACAAGGCCGGGCGCCAGCAAGCCGCCACCTCGGCCGCCTTGTCGCGGGCGGATGGCCGGACGCGTTTGTTCAACGTCAAACGCATGGCGCGCTACGAGACGACCGCCGACATCGCGGCCCTCGTCAACGCGCTGGCCGCGCAGGAGCTGTATGCGGAAAGGTGGCTGAACAAGCCGCGCTGCGGCGACAGCCATTACGACCTGCGCGTGGTGACCGTGGCGGGCCAGCCCGCGCACCGCGTGGCGCGCATCGGACCGCAGATGATGACGAATCTGCACCTCGACAACCGGCGCGGCGACGCGTCCGGCCTGCTGGACGCAGCCGACCTGGCCGCGCTGGAGCAAACCGCCGCCCTGGCCGCGCGCGCCTTCCCCGCCAGCCACGTGACGGGCTACGACCTCGTCGTGCGCCACGGCCAGGCCCATGTGCTGGAGGCGAACGCCTTCGGCGACCTGCTGCCAGGCTTGCTGTGGCAAGGCATCGATACTTACACGGCGCAACTGGCCCATGCTTAAAGAAACACCGACCATTCCCGACATGCACGCCGTCGTCGGCAGTCACGACATCGTCTTCATCACGCTCGACACCTTGCGCTACGACGTGGCGCAAGCGCTGTACGAGGCGGGCGAATTGCCCGTGCTGGGGCGCTTCTTGCCGCCCGGCGGCTGGGAACGGCGCCACTCGCCCGCCACGTTCACGTATGCGGCGCACCAGGCCTTCTTCGCGGGCTTCTTGCCCACGCCGGCCGCGCCGGGCCGCCATCCGCGCCTGTTCGCTTCCGCCTTCGCCGGCAGCGAAACGACGTCGCCGCACACGTTTGCCTTCGAAGAAGCCGACCTGCCCGCCGCGCTGGCCGCGCGCGGCTACCGCACCATCTGCATCGGCGGCGTGGGATTCTTTAACAAACAGACGGCGCTGGGCTCCGTGCTGCCTTCGCTGTTCCAGGAAAGCCACTGGAGTGCGGGCATGGGCGTGGCCGGCCGCCATTCGACCGAAAAACAGGTGGCGCTGGCCATCGACCGCCTGGCGGACGGTGCACAGCACACCTTTTTATTCATCAACGTGGCCGCCCTGCATACGCCGAACCGCGCCTACCTGCCCGGCTGCCGCGCCGACAACCTCGACAGCCACGCGGCCGCCCTGCGCTATGTGGACGGCGCGCTGGCGCCCTTGTTTGCCGCCTGCGCCGCGCGCGCGCCCACGTTCGCCATCGTCTGCTCGGACCACGGCAGCGCCTACGGCGAAGACGGCTACCGCGGCCACAGGGTCGCCCACGACAGCGTGTGGAACGTGCCGTATGCGCACTTTTTCATCGCCCCCGATACCGATATACCTCCCAAGGAGTCCCCACCGTGAATCCATCCGAACAACCGGGCACCCTGGCGCAGCGCATGCGCCACACGCCCTACCAGGCGTATTCGTATTCCTACCCGCACAAGGCCGCCTACCGCGCCTTGCCGCAGGCGGCGCCCCTGGCGCCCCTGTGGGCGCGGCAGGACCGCTCCGCCCTCTTCGCCTACATCCACATCCCGTTTTGCGAGATGCGCTGCGGCTTCTGCAACCTGTTCGCCATGGCCCGCCCCGGCGCCGACATGGTCGAGCGCTACGTGCGGCAAGTGCTGGTGCAGATGCGCGCACTCAACGGCGCACTGGGCGAACGGCGCTTCGCCCGCTTCGCGCTGGGCGGCGGCACGCCCACCTACCTGTCGCCCGCGCAGCTGGACACCCTGCTGTGCGGCGCGCGCGACATCCTCGGCATCGACCTGCAGCACACGCCGGCCGGCATCGAAGCCTCGCCCGAAACCATCACGGCGGAACGCCTGGCGGTCTGCCGCGCGCATGGCATCGACCGCGTCAGCCTGGGCATCCAGAGCTTTGCCGCCGGCGAAATGCGCGCGCTGGCCCGCCCGCAGCAGAACGCCACCGTGCAGCACGCCATCGGCCTGATACGCGACGCCGGCTTTCCCACCTTGAACCTGGACCTGATCTACGGCATCGCGGGGCAAACCGTCGCCAGCCTGCTCGCGTCCATCGACAGCGCGCTGGCCTTCCGGCCCGAGGAAATCTACCTGTATCCGCTGTACGTGCGCGAGCAGACGGGTCTTGGAAAAGTGGCGCGGCGCCAGGGCGCGCAGTCGCTCAACCCCATCATGCTGGCGCGCGACGGCGACAGCCGCCTGGCCCTGTATGCGGCCGCGCGCGACCATTTGCGCGCCCAGGGATACGAGCAGGTGTCGATGCGCATGTTCCGCGCGCCCCACGCACCGGAACAAGACGGCCCTTCGTACTGCTGCCAGAACGACGGCATGGTGGGCCTGGGCGCAGGCGCCCGCTCCTACACATCGCGCCTGCATTATTCGAGCCAATACGCGGTGGCGCGGCTTGATACCATCAACATCATCGACAACTACCTGGCGCTCGACGAGGCGCGCTTCGCGCAGGCCGAACACGGTTACCAGCTCGATGACGAAGAACAGCGCCGGCGCTACGTGATCCAGTCGCTGCTGACGGAACCGGGCCTGGACCGCGACGCCTACGCGGCGCGCTTCGGCTCCCGCTGCGAAGCAGACCTGCCGCAGCTGGCCGAGCTGCACGCGCTGGAATTGGTGGAGGAAGACGGTCCGCTGCTGCGCCTGAATGACCGGGGCTACAGCTACGCCGACACCATCGGCCCCTGGCTGGCATCCGATACGGTGCGCGCGCTGATGGCCGAAGGCGGCCAGGCGTGCTGACAGCGCAAGCACCAACGCTGTCCCTGCTGTACCGGGGCACGCTATCGAGCTGCAACTACGCCTGCGGCTACTGCCCGTTCGCCAAGAAGCGCGACAGCCGCGCCACACTGGCCCGCGATGCGCGCGAAGTGGCGCGCTTTAGCAGCTGGGTGGCGGCGCAAGACCGGAACATCAGCGTGCTGTTTACGCCCTGGGGCGAAGCGCTGGTGCGGCGCCACTACCGGAACGCGATGCAAACCCTGGCCAGCCTGCCGCACGTGCGCCAGGTGGCGCTGCAGACGAATCTGTCCGGCCCCCTGGACTGGCTGGAGAACATGGACGGGCTGGAAAAGGTCGGCCTGTGGTGCACCTATCACCCGGACCAGACGACCTTGGCCCGCTTTCTCGCCCGCTGCGCGCGGCTCGATGCCATGGGCGTGCGCTACTCCGTCGGCGTCGTCGCCATGAACGAGCACCTGGAGGCCATCCGCGGCCTGCGCGCGGCCCTGCCCGCCCACGTCTATCTGTGGCTGAACGCCTACGACCGGCGTGGCCCCGGCTATTACAGCGAACAAGACCTGGCCGAACTGGACGCCATCGACCCGTGGTTCGCGCACAACCGCCGCCCGCCGCCCTCGCGCGGCAAACCGTGCCTGGCGGGCGAGACGTCGCTATCCGTCGACGGCGACGGCGAGCTGGCGCGCTGCCACTTCGTGCCCGAGCGGCTGGGGAATCTGTACGTGGATGAACTGGAAGACATGCTGCAGGAACGCTCCTGCCCCCGCTTCAAGTGCGATTGCTATATCGGCTATGCGCAGCGCAAGGATTTGCCGTTTCAGACGGTGTTTGGGGAGGGGGTGCTGGCGAGGATTGCGGAAGCAGGCCAGCGTAGGTCGGATTAGCGGCGGCACGCCACGTAATCCGACACATTGTTGGCGCTGGCGGTGTCGGATTACGCGCTGCGCGCTAATCCGACCTACCGCCTTACTACCTGATTACTGCGCCGCCACCTTGGCCGGCTCAGGCGCCGTCACCGGCGTCATCTTCAGCGAACGGCTGAGGAAGCCCCAGCGGTCCGCCACTTCTTCGATCTGCTTGGTCGTCGGCTTGCCGGCGCCATGGCCAGCCTTGCTTTCGATGCGGATCAGCACGGGCGCCGGACCGCCTTGCGCTGCCTGCGCGGCGGCGGCGAACTTGAAGCTGTGGGCCGGCACGACGCGGTCGTCGTGGTCGGCCGTCGTGATCATCGTGGCCGGATAGCAGCCGCCCGCCTTCAGGTTGTGCAGCGGCGAGTATTTCACCAGCGCCTTGAATTGCTCTGCGTCGTCCGACGAACCATAGTCAGGCACCCAGCCCCAGCCCACGGTGAACTTGTGGAAACGCAACATGTCGAGCACGCCCACCTGCGGAATCGCCGCGGCGAACAGGTCCGGACGCTGCGTCATGGCCGCGCCGACCAGCAAGCCGCCATTGCTGCCGCCGCCGATCGCCAGCTTCGATGGCGAGGTGACCTTGTTGTCCACCAGCCATTGCGCCGCGCCAATGAAATCGTCGAAGACGTTTTGCTTGTTCAGCTTGGTACCAGCCTGGTGCCAGGCTTCGCCGTATTCGCCGCCGCCGCGCAGGTTGGCCATCACGAAGACGCCGCCCATTTCCACCCAGGCGAGATTTGCCACGGAGAAGTTTGGCGTGAGCGAAATATTGAAGCCGCCATAGCCGTACAGATAGGTCGGGTTCGAACCATCCAGCTTCATGCCTTTTTTCGAGACGATGAACATCGGCACCTTGGTGCCGTCGCGGCTGGTGAAGAATTGCTGGCGCGTTTCAAAGGCGTTCGGGTCGAAATCGACCTTCGGCTGGCGGTACACCGTGCTTTTGCCCGATTTCATGTCGTAGCGGTAGATGGTCGCCGGCGTCGTGAAACTGGCGAACGAGTAGAACGTTTCCGTGTCGCCACGCTTGCCCGCGAAACCACCGGCCGAACCGATGCCCGGCAAGGCCACTTCACGCACCAGCTTGCCTTTCAGATTGACGATCTTGATTTGCGTTTGCGCATCTTTCAGGTAGTTAAGCACCAGCTGGTTGTTGATCAGGTTGACGGCGACCAGGGTTTCCGCCGCTTGCGGCACGATCTCTTTCCAGTCGGCAGGCGCAGGTTTGCGCGTGTCGATGGCGATCACGCGCGATTTTGGCGCCTTGTTGTCCGTCTTGAAGAAGAACACGGGACCGTCGTTGTCGATGAACGAGTAGGAAGCGTCGAACTCCTCCAGCAAGCCCACCACCTTGGCGTTCTTCTGGCGCAAGTCCTTGTAGAAGACGCGGTTCTTGCGTTCCGTGCCCTGCGTGGCCGTGATGATCAAATAATTGCCATCGTCGCTGACGGTGCTGCCGCCGAACGCCCATTCCTTCTGGTCGGGACGGTCGAAGACGAGCACGTCGTCGCTTTGCGGCGTGCCGATCTTGTGGAAGTACAATTTCTGGAAGTAATTGATATCGGCCAGCTTGGTGGCTTCGTTCGGCGCGTCATAGCGGCTGTAGAAGAAACCGGTGTTGTCCTTGGTCCACGAGGCGCCCGAGAACTTGGCCCACTTGATGTGGTCCGTCAAATCCTTGCCCGATTCGATGTCGCGCACTTTCCACTCGTTCCAGTCGGAACCGGAGGCGGACGTGGCGTAGGCCAGGTATCTGCCGTTCGGGCTGATCGAGGTGCCGGCCAACGCTACCGTGCCGTCCGTCGACAGGGTGTTCGGGTCCAGCAGCAGACGCGGCTCGTCGGACAGCTTTTTCACCGTGTACAGCACGGCCTGGTTTTGCAAGCCGTCGTTGCGGCTGTAGAAGTAGCGGCCACCCTGTTTCGTTGGCGTAGAGAAACGCTCATAATTCCACAGCTTGGTCAGGCGCTGCTTGATCGCGGCGCGCTCGGGGATCGTGCCCAGGTACGATTGCGTCAGCTTGTTTTGCGCCGCCACCCATTCGCCCGTTTCCGCGCTGTTGGCGTCTTCCAGCCAGCGGTACGGATCGGCGATGGTGGTGCCGAAATAGCTGTCTTGCTGATCGACTTTTTTGCTGACCGGATACGTCACGGGGGCGCCATCGCCGGCAGGACAGGATTGTGCCAGGGCATTGCCACCGAAAGCGGCCAGCAAGCTGCATATGAGGGTTGCACTACGTAATTGCATGGGTTGTTTGTCTCATTGTTGGATGTCGAGGAAAGCAGGCCGCGCACACATGCCACGGCTGCCCATGTTGACTTTCGCCAAGAGAAATCATAGCGCGGATTGCCACTTTTAAAGCACAGTTATCCGATGGATTTACCATCTTTTGTTTGGCAAATTTAGATGGATTGCCATGATAAATCTCGCTTTCGGCGGAATCGGCAAACTGACGTTCATACAAGAAACTTTATCAAAAGAAAAGTCGTTTCATCAAGCTGTCATAAATCTTCTTTACTATCGGCAACATGTTCATGGCCCGTCCAGAGGCCGTGCCGCCACATCCGCCTATGTACACTCTCGCCCTCCCTTCCGCCACCGCCGCGCCTGCCCCCGCGACGCCATCGAACGTGGCTTACCTGAAGCCGCCATCGGCCAGCATGACCATCGAAGGGACGGATGCCTTGCACGAGATCCTGGCGGGCCGCAAGCTCAGCGCGCTGTTCCAGCCCATCATCCACATGCACAGCGGCGACATCATCGGCTACGAGGGCTTGATACGGGGGCCGTCCGACAGCCCCCTGCACGCGCCGATGAATCTGTTCAAGGTGGCGCGCGCGCATGACCTGACCCTGGAAGTGGAACACCTATGCCGGCAAGTGGTGCTCGAACGCTTTGCCGAACTGCAACTGCCAGGAAAACTGTTTCTCAACGTCAGCCCCGAGTGTTTGTTGCTGCGCAATGCGCGCCATGGCGAAACCCTGGAATACATCGAGCACATCGGCATCAATCCGGACCGGGTCATCATCGAGCTGACGGAAAACCAGCCCACCTATGACTACGAGCTGATGCGCGAAGCGGTACTGCATTACCGCAACATGGGTTTCCAGATCGCCATCGACGACCTGGGCGAAGGCTTTTCCAGCCTGCGCCTGTGGTCGGAACTGCGGCCCGAATACGTGAAGATCGACATGCATTTCATCCAGGGCATCAATAACGACCCCGTGAAGCTGCAGTTCGTGCGCTCGATCCAGGAAATCGCGGAGAAATCGGGCACCCTGGTGATCGCCGAAGGCATCGAGGCGCAGACGGAATTGCTGGTCTTGCGCGACCTGGGCGTGGCGTTCGGCCAGGGTTATCACCTGGGCCGGCCCAACATGGTGCCGGCGCGCGCCCTGCCGGCCGAAGTGGTGCAGGCGCTGGGACGCAACGGCGTGGCCGTGTATCCGCAGCGCAGCAGCCTGGAAAAGAACGGCGCCACCATCCGCAAGCTGCTGCACCGCGTGGCGGCCGTGTCGCCGCAACTCAACAACAACGAGGTGTACGACATCTTCCTGAAGGAACCGAAGCTGATGATCATCCCCGTCGTCGACGACGGCGTGCCGCTGGGCCTGATCAGCCGCTTCGAAATGATCGACCACTTCGCCCGCCCCTACCAGCGCGAACTGTACGGCAAGAAATCGTGCAGCCTGTTCATGGATGCCACGCCCCTGATCGCCGACCACGAGACGAGCTTGCAGGAACTCAGCTACACCATGGTGCAGTCCGATGCCCACCACCTGTTCAACGGCTTCATCATTACCGAACACGGCCGCTACCTGGGCATGGGCACGGGCCACGACCTGATGCGCGAAATCACGCAGATGCAGATCAATGCGGCCCGTTACGCCAACCCCCTCACGCAACTGCCCGGCAACGTGCCCATCAACGAGCATATCGACCGATTGCTGCACAGCGCTGCCCGCTTCTGGGTCTGCTATTGCGACCTCGACCACTTCAAGCCCTTCAACGATGTGTACGGCTACCGCAAGGGCGACGACGTGATCCAGCTGACGGGAGAAATCCTCAGCGGCCATTGCGACCCGAACCGCGACTTCATCGGCCACATCGGCGGCGACGATTTCATGATTTTGTTCCAGAGCGAAGACTGGGAAACGCGCTGCCAGGCCATGCTGGACGACTTCGCGGCCGCCATCCTCGCCTACTACAGCAGCAGCGACTGCGAACGGGGCGGCTACATCAGCGAAGACCGGCAAGGCAAGAAAGTGTTTTATTCCTTGATCAGCCTATCCTTGGGCGTGATCAAGGTCGAGGCGCACCAGTACTACACGCACCACCAGATCGCCACGCAGGCGGCGGAAGCGAAGAAACAGGCGAAGAAAATCCACGGCAACAGCCTGTTCCTGGAGCGGCGGCAAGGCGCGGCCGTGGCCCGTATGGATGGGTAGCCAGGGTTCAACGGCGCATCAAATACGCACGAGGTCGGAAAACGCATTGTTGCTGCGCGCATCGGGCACGAATGCCAGGCTGACGTGCGCGCCATCGCGGCGCGCCTGCACGCGGTAGCTGCCCGCCCGCACGTCCACGAACAGGCCGCCGTATGCCGTGTCCGGTTCCAGGCCGCCGCCCGTGACGTCTTCCCCGGCGCCGATGAAGACGCGGCCCGAGGCCACGGCCAGGTGCACGCTCGCATGCGGCTCGGCAAGTTCGGCGTGCAAGGCGATGTCATACGCGCCGTCGCCGCCCACGTTGAAAAACGCCGCCTGGCCCGCATTCACGGCCGCCAGTTCCGCGCTGGGGAGGCTCCACCAGTCGCAGTCATCGTCGAGCTTGTGGCGCAGGAGGGCCGGGTCGAACACGCACAAGGTCGCCGTGCCGGTCACAATGCGGACGGAGATGCCTGCCGTCATGCGGCCGGAGGCGCCGGTCCCAGCAGGGGCTGGCTCTCCACGTACTGCGCGCTCGCTTGCGCCTGCCACGGGAAGTGGCCATCGCGCGACGGCCAGACGATCTGGTACACGGTAAAATCATCGCCCTGGTAATACCAGCGCGCATAGCCGACATAGTTGCGGTATTGCTCGACGGGCACGCGCACGAAGGCGCACGGATGGCCTTCCAGCAAGACGTCCGTGGTGGCCGTGAAATCCGTGATGGCGCCGCTGCGCACGGCATCGAGCGCCACGTCGAGTATCTGGTGAGCCATGGAGCGCGGCAAGCCCATGATGAGAAATTCCGGCTGGCCAAAGCTGTGGCCGGCGCCTATCGTGAAGGCATAGCCGGGACCTTCTTCGTCAGCGCTGATATGCACGCCATGCCAGCCGTGCGTGGCGATGTCGTCGATGACTTTTTGCTCGGATGCATCCTCGCCTGCCTGCCTTACCATGTTCCACCTTTCACTGTGCCGAAAACCGCGCCGCCTTCGCGGCATGCTCTTCGGCAATTATCGCATGCAGTGCGCATCCCTGCGCGCACGGGGCTGGCGCTTCAGTCGGGCGGCAGCGGCGGCGAGCGCACCTGGTGCCATTGCCGCATGCGCCGCTGCGCCTCTTCCAGCTGTGCCGGCTCCAGCCTGGCGGCCGCCGCTTCCCGTGCCCTGGCCGCTCCGCTGTCGCCGCCCTCGGCCGCCAGCGCCAGCCACATGTAGCCGCAGACGGGATCCTTTTCCACGCCGCGCCCGCTGTTGTACATGCCGCCCAGATTGTACTGCGCCAGCGCATGGCCCTGGCCGGCCGCGCGCGCATACCATTGCACGGCCTGGCCATCGTCTTGCGGCACGCCATGGCCGTTCGCATACATGACGCCCAGGTTGTTTTGCGCGCTGGCATCGCCCTGCTCGGCCGCCGTGCGGTACCAGCGCACGGCGCACACCTCGTCGCGCTCCACGCCCTGGCCATTCGCATACATCACGCCCAGGTTGAACTGCGCATTCGACGCGCCCTGGGCCGCCGCCTTCGCATACCAGTCCAGCGCCTGGCGCAAGTCGCGGGCGACGCCGCGCCCGCCCGCAAACATGCCGCCCAGATTGTATTGCGCCATGCAATGGCCTTGGGTCGCGGCGCGCCGGTACCAGGCGACGGCGCGCGTCTCGTCCCGGTCCACGCCCTGGCCGCGCGCCAGCATCAGGCCCAGGTTGAACTGGGCGTCGGCGTCATCCTGCTCGGCCGCCCGCTGCAGCCAGGCGTAGGCGCGCAGCTGGTCGGGCGCCACGCCCAGGCCTTCCGCATACGCCACGCCAAGCTGACGCTGCGCCACTGCCAGGCCCTGGGCGGCAGCCTGGCGGAACCAGGCCAGCGCCTGCGTATCGCTTTGCGCCACGCCCTGGCCCCGCTTGTAGACGAGGCCCAGGTTCAGCTGCGCCTGCGCATCGCCCTGCAAGGCGGCCTTGCGGAACCAGGCCAGGGCCAGCGCATCGTTCTTCTTCGCGCCCATCCCTTGCGCATAGGCTTCTCCCAGCAAGGATTGTGCGCTCGCCACCCCCTGTTCGGAGGCGCGGTAAAACCACGCCAGGGCCAGTTCATCGCTCTGCAGCACGCCGCGCCCCTTGCGGTACATCTGCCCCAGGTTTTGCTGGGCCGAGGCATCGCCCTGGGCGGCCGCGCGGCGGAACCACAGCACGGCGTCTTCGTCGCTCTGCGCCACGCCACGGCCGTGGTAATACAGGGCGCCCAGGTGGTTCTGCGCGAAAGCCAGCCCCTGCAGTGCGGCCAGGCGTAGCCAGACAAAGGCGCGCGCATCGTCCTGCGCCACGCCCTCGCCCTTCTTGTACATCAATCCCAGGTTGAACTGGGCATAGGCATTGCCCTGCTCGGCAGCCGTGCGGAACCAGATATACGCTTCGTGGCTATCTCTGGCAGTATGGTGCTTGTCCATGTGCGCCCCCATCCACATTGCGCTTGCCGGCAGCACGCGCAAAACGGCGGCCCAGGGCGGCGAAATCGTGTGTTGCTTAAATTTTAAATTCGATGCGGGGAAATGACTTGAGCAGGCTCAAATGAAATAACAAAATTATATCGTTTTGATGAGCCCGCTTGGATGCGATACGCCGGTCAGCGGCGCGATGGGTGCTTTTGCAGGAATTGCGGCACCTTGGCGGCGGCCAGCTTGTTCAGCGACACCAACAGGTCGGCGTCGACATCGGCGATGCCATAGCTGCTGCGCAGGTGGCGGCCGATATGGATCAGCACTTGCGCCGCCACTTCCGCATCGGACTCGGCCCTGTGGGCGGCGCTCTTGAAGGCGATGCCCAGCTGGCTCGACAGCAAGCCCAGCTTGTAGCTGGCCATGCCGGGGAACACGCGGCGCGACAGTTTCAAGGAACACACGAGCGACTGGTGCGCCGGCGTCAGGTTCAGCCTGGCGCTTTCCGCGCGCAGGAATTTCTCATCGAAGCTGGCATTGTGCGCCGACAAGGCGTCGCTGCCGATGAAATCCAGCAATTGCGGCACCACCTCGGCCACGGGCGGCGCCTTGTCCACCATGGCCTGCGTGATGCCCGTCAAGCCCGTGATGAACGCGGGAATGCGGGCATTGCAGTTGATCAGGGTCACATAGCGGTCCGTGATCTGCCCGCCCTCGATGCGCAAGGCCGCCACTTCCGTGATGCGGTCGCCCATGTCGGGAGACAAGCCGGTCGTCTCGAAGTCGATCATGACGATCGGTTTGTCAAACACATTCATGGGGTAAGGCTCTTTCTGCAATGCTGCGGTGGGCCAGCTTAGCCGAACTTGCGCACGGCGTCCAGCGCGAGTCCCGCACCAATACTGCCGAACAAATCGCCTTCGACCTTGCGCGCGGCCGGCACCAGGGCGGCGATCTTTTCGCGTAGCAAGCGCACGCCGGAAGAGCCGCCCGTGAAGAATACGGTGTCGACGGCTTCCGGCGCCACGCCCGCGTCGCGCAGCAGCCGCAGCACGGTTTCTTCCACGGAACCGCACAGGTGGCCGATGGCGTCGTCGAATTGCGTGCGTTTGAGCAGCAGGCTTTGCGCGGGCGACAAACGGTCCAGCTCCAGCTGTACCTCGGCCGCGTCGGACAGGGCGATCTTGCCCTCTTCCACCTTCATGGCCAGCCAGTGGCCGGCCCGCTCGTCGATCAGCTTTTGCAAGCGCCCCATCTTGTCTTGCTCGCGCGCATCGCGGCACACGTCGGCCAGCTGCACCCATATCTTCTTCGTGTAGGCCAGGTTGATCGTGTGCCAGGTCGCCAGGTTGAAATAATAGCTGGACGGCACTTCACTATTGTTGTGCAGGCGGCTGCCATAGCCAAGCAAGGGCATGACGGAAGACAGGCTCAGGTATTTATCGAAGTCCGTGCCGCCGATGTGCACGCCGCCCGTGGCGAGGATATCGTCGCGGCGCTCGGCCTTTTTCGCCCGCTCCGGCGACAGGCGCACCAGCGAAAAGTCGGAGGTACCGCCGCCGATGTCGGCGATCAGTACCAGTTCTTCCTTGGCTATCTGCGACTCGTAGTCGAAGGCGGCGGCGATCGGTTCGAACTGGAAGGCGACGTCCTTGAAGCCGACGGAGCGGGCCACTTCGGCCAGGGTATCCTGCGCCAGCTGGTCGGCCTGCGCATTGTCGTCGATAAAGAAGACGGGACGGCCGAACACGGCGGACGAGAATTCGCGGCCGGCGGACTGCTCGGCGCGGCGCTTCACTTCGCCAATGAATTGCGCCAGCAACATGCGGAACGGCAAGGCACGGCCGCCCACTTCCGTCTGGCCATCGATGAGGCTGGTACCCAGCAAGCTTTTCAGCGAGCGCATCAGACGGCCCTCGTAACCGGCCAGATAGCCGGCCAGCGCCGCGCGGCCAAAACTGACTTCCTCGTCTTCCGCATTGAAGAAGACGACGGACGGTAAGGTCGTCTTGCCATCTTCCAGACCGAGCATGGTGCTCTGCCCGGGACGTGCCCAGCCTACCGTGGAATTTGACGTGCCGAAATCGACGCCGCAAGCATTGGCCATGTCGACCCTTCCCTGAATAAAGGGGCGTTATGTTATCAGAACGCACGCCATTGCACCAGAAAAATACTTCCGGCTGGGCCAAGACAACAAGCTTGCTTTGCATCAAGTACCCGCCGCGCGCAAAAGCTACTCTTTGGAAATTGATGCCGAGCAACTCGGCAAGTTCCCGGAGATCATCATGTCCCTCGCCCCCCTGCGCCACCTGCCCGCCGCCAGCCTGGCCGCCTTCCTCGTTTGCCTGGCCGGCTGCGGCGGCGGGGGCGGCACCGATACGCAGGCATCCGGCGGCTGCTCGCTGCACAGCACGGCAGGCTGCGGCGGCAGCCTGCCGCCGCCGATCACGCCGCCCGTCACCCCGCCTGTCACCCCGCCCGTGACGCCCCCTGTGATTCCGCCCGTCACGCCGCCTGAGCCGGCCAGCCTGGCCAGCGCCGTCAACCTGGTGTTTTCCAGCACGGAACTGGCCTCCGCGGGCCTGGCCGGCAGCGAAGTGGCCGTCACGGCCCTCGTCAAGGATGGCGCCAACCTGGCCTTGCCAAACGCCAAGATTTCCTTTGCGGCCGATTCCGGCATCCTCGGCAGCGTCGACACCGTCACGGACAAGAACGGCCAGGCGCGCGCCCTGCTGGGCACGGGCGGCGCCAACAGCAACCGCAGCATCACCGTGACGGCGCATGTGGGCACGCGCAGCGGCAAGGGCACGGTGGCCGTCACGGGCAGCAGCGTGGAATTGCTGGGACCGTCCGCCTTGATGCTGGGCCAGGGTGCCGACCTTACCGTCACCGTGCGCGACTCGGCGCGCAAACCCGTGGCCGGCGCCGCCATCGCCTACAGCACGGGCGCCGGCAACGGCGTGCGTGTCAAGGACGGCGGCGCGGCGCTCAGCAATGCGCAAGGCCAGCTGGTGCTGCGCCTGACGGCAGGCAGCCTGGGCAAGGATGCCGTGTCCGTCAGCGCGCTGGGCGCCGCCGCCACGCAAGCGTATGCCGTGGCCGGCAGCGACCTGCGCCTGAGTCCGGCCGTGGGCCAGGACGCCAATGGCGCGGACGTGCTGCCGGAAGTGGCCACCCTCACATGCCAGCCCATCGACGCGCGCTACGACAAGGCGGGCGTGGCGCAATCGGGCAGCGCCAGCCTGTCGACCACGCGCGGCGGCCTGTTCGCGGACAGCGCCTGCAGCCAGGCCCTGCCTGCCAGCTTGACTTTTAGCAATGGCAACTTGCCGCGCAGCTATGTGCAATCGGCCAACGCGGGCGTGGCCACCATCACGGTTTCCGTGGCGGGCGGCCCCTCGGCGCAGACGCGGCTGGAATTCGTCGCGCCATTGAGCCCTGCCAGCAAGCTGACCGTGCAGGCGGAGCCGGCCGTGCTGCGCGCGAATACGGCCACTTCGGCGGCCACGGCCGACAACGCCAGCACCAGCATGAGCACAAGTATCAGCACAATCAGCGCCGTGGTGCGCGATGGCCCGGCGAACAACCTGGTCAAGAAGGCGCCCGTCGTGTTTACCATCTTGAGCGACCCCAGCGGCGGCTACCTGCGGCAGGCGGGCCGGGTGCTGACGGGCAGCGACGGCCTGGCGCGCGCCGAATACGTGGCGGGACCGGCCGACAGCGGCCGCGACGGCGTGCTGATCCAGGCCCAAATCGAAGGCGCCCCGCAAGCGGCGGCCACGGCACTCGTGCGCCTGACGGTGGCGCGGCAAGCGCTGTCGATCAAGCTGGGCACGGGTAGCCTGTTACGCGAATATTCGGCCAGCGTGCTGCAGAAGGACTTTGCCGTGTTCGTCTCGGACAGCGCCGGCAATGCCGTGCCCGGCGTCGCCATCACGGCCGCCGCCTGGCCCAGCCGCTATGCCAAGGGATTGTATACGTGGCAAGCGGACAAGCCCGAATTCCCCGACACGGGCGTCTGGCGCCTGGCCCTGCCCCACTACAGCTGCGCCAACGAGGACGTTTTGCGCAATGGCATTTTTGACGCCGCCTACGACCGCAACGGCAATGGCGTGCTCGACCCGGGCATCCCCCTGACCGTCAGCGCCAGCGGCCTGAGCGACGCGCTGGGCATGGCCACCGTCACCATCAGCTATCCGCGCAACTTTGCTTCCTGGGTGGACGTCGCCCTGACCGTGCGCGGCAGCGTCAGCGGCACGGAAGCGAGCACGACGGCGGATCTGCCATTGCCCGCCCTGGCCAGCGATTTCAGCGCCCGCCGCGTGGACCCGCCGGGACGCCTCAGCCCGTATGGCAGCGGCCCCTGCGACAGTCCCGATTGAAGGACAAGCATACCACTTGCCATTCAATCAAAATTTTTGCAACATAGACAATAAAACAGTCTTGCCACATGGAAATATTTTCGCTATGCTCATTCTGCCCGCCCAGGCCGCCACAAGCGGCCGGGCCTGCAGGAATACTTTGAGACAGGTTGCTTGCCAAACCAATATGCGAAAAAAGAATACTGTAGCCCGGACACCCAGCACCGCCGCCCGCGCCATACCCGGCACCGGACGGCGCGTGACTTCGTATGACGTGGCCCTGCTGGCCGGCGTGTCGCAATCGGCCGTGTCGCGCTGCTTCAAGCCGGGCGCCAGCGTCTCGCCCGCCACCCACGCCAAGGTCATGCAGGCGGCCATCACCCTCGACTACATCCCCAACGCGGCCGCGCGCAGCCTGATCACGCGGCGCTCGAACCTGGTGGCCGTCATCATTTCCAACCTGGCCAATCTGTACTATCCGCAAGTATTGTCCGACCTGAGCCAGCAAATCGCCCGCCAGGGCAAGCGTCTACTGTTGTTTACGCTGGAGCGCGAAGCGGACGTCGGCAGGGTCTTGAGCGATGTATGGCAATACCAGGTCGATGGCGCCGTCGTGGCCGCCTTCCTGTCGGACGCGCAGATGGCCGAATTCGCCCGGCGCGACGTGCCGCTGGTGCTGTTCAACCGCAGCCCCCGCGAGCACGCCGTGCATGCCGTGCTGTGCGACCAGGGGGAAGCGGCGCGCCTGCTCGTCTCGCGCCTGGCCGAGGCCGGCCACCGCCAGTTCGCCGTCATCGACGGTCCCGGCGACTCGGCCGTGGCGCAGGAACGCAAGGCCGGCGTGCTGGACCGGCTGTTCACGCTGGGCTTGCCCGCGCCCATCGTCGTCAGCGGCAACTACGATTACGCCAGCGGCGGACGCGGCTTGCGCAAGGTCATCGACCGCCTGGGCCGCGTGCCGGACGCCGTCATTTGCGGCAACGACATCATGGCCATCGGCTGCCTGGACACGGCGCGCCACCAGATGGGCATCCAGGTGCCGCTGCAGATGTCCGTGGCGGGCTTCGACGCGCTGGAAGCGTCGGGCTGGCTCAGCTACGACATCACCACCCTGCGCCAGCCCGTGCAAAAGATGGCCACCGATGCCGTCGCCATGCTGAGCGAGCTGATGGAACGGCGCGGCGGCATCGCCGAGCGCCGCCGCTATTGCTCGTATCTGGTGGAGGGGAGTACGGCCAGGCTGACCAGCGAACCTCAGCGTTTCGGCATGATGGCCGCCGCCTGAAAACAAAAAACCTCGCATCGCTGCGAGGTTTTTGAGTTCTGCGGCAATAAATATCAACCGAATATCTTGCCCTTGAGCATATTCAAGCCCTGGCTGACGAGGTCATTGCCTTCAGGTACTTGACCGTTCGGCGTCAGCTTGTCGATCAGCTGGGGCAGCAAGGCGGCCAGGCCGCCCGAGGCCGCGTCCGGGGCAACGCCCGCTTTTTCCGCGATCTGCGTGATCGTGTCGGCGCCCAGCGCATCCTTGATCTGGTCGCCCGAGACGGGCGCATTGGCGCCGGTGCCGATCCAGCTGGCCACCTGGTCGCCCAGGCCGCTTTCCTGGAATTTCTGCAGCAGGCCGGGCAAGCCGCCATGCTGGTTGACCAGCTCCATCACGCTGGCCATCAATCCCGATGGGGCTTCCCCGTCAGCACCCTTGTTGCCCAAAGCGCTCATCGCCTGTCCTGCAAGTTGGTCTAGCAAACTCATCGTATTCTCCTGAACGCTGTCGATTGGTGCCGCGTAGAGCGGCGTCCGGTAAGGCCGGCGCATAATCGCCGACATACATAACAATTATACTATATATAATTAAAATGCTATATTTGCAATTTAACAGGCGGAACAAAAACAGGCTCGGCCGCAGCCTCACCCACCTCCATCATATTTAGTTCGGCACAACATGCAAGCGTAAATTGACGATTTACAAAAACGTGTAGAATTAATTTTCCTACTTACTGAGGAGTATCAACACATGAACATCAATAAAGCGGTAGACAAGGCCTACGAAAAAAAGACGTTCAAGGAAATCGCCGATGCGCCCGTCGATGCGCTGCAAGGCGTGAGCGAGAAGGATGCGGAACTGCTCAAGCAAGCGTTCAATATCAAGACCGTGCGCGATCTGGCGAACCTGAAATACTCGAAGTGGGCGCGCGCCATCGTCACCCTGGCCGATACGGAAGAATAAACCGGGCCATGCCGCAGGCATTCCCGTCAGCACAGCCCGCCCCAGTCGGCGGGCTTTTTCATGCCGGCCCGCTAGCGGCTCGCAAGCCGCTAGCCGCGCGGAGGCGCCCTTGCCCACGCCGCTGACCCTGCCCGGCATCTGCTGGCCCCTGCAAGCGAGCACGGGCCACCTTGCCGTCACCACGCAGCACATCACGGGCCACTTTCGCGCCGGCGCGGGCGAAGACGCCATCATCGCGTGCGATCTGCTGCCAGCCGGAAAGTTTCGCAATGGCGCGGCGCGCCACTGGTGCCGCACGCACCAGTGCTACTGGGGCACGCAGGCGGACCTGACCGAGCGGCAGGCGACGCGGCAGATGCGTTGCCGCCAGCACGCCAGCCCCATGGGCTATGTGCTGTATCCGGAACTGTTCGACCCCGGCCGCTTTCACGCCACCACCTTGCGCCTGGGCCCCGATGGCTTGCTGCAACTGCGCGCCCGGGCCGATGACGGCGGCGCCCTGCTGGCGCGCGACGCGGCCGCGCTGGCCATCGATTGCCGCGCCCTGCCCGGCTTGTTCCCTGCCGACGTCGCGCAGCTGAATATCACGCCGCCCGCCGCGCAGGCGTTCGCCGCCGCCTTGCAGGCGGGCACCCCGCTCGGCTGCAGCGACTGCGCCCGCTGCGGCCATCCGCACCTGGATCTGGGCAGCTTCGCGCTGGCGCCGCACCGCCGCCACAGCTGCGGCCATTGCGGCCACGACGCCTCGCACAGCGCCACGGCCATCGTCTCGACGCCCCTGTGGCGCCTGCGCCAAGGCATCGCGCAATGCTTCTGAAGGTGCGCGCGCCCACAGTCGGCGCGGGTGCCTGCGCGTAGATTGGCACCACCACCACCACCACCACCACCACGAGGACCACGCCATGCCACACGCGCGACAGCAGCACGAGGATGACCAGCCGGGCGACGAAGGCGACCTGTCCGACCTGCTCAGCGAATTGCGCATCCTCTTGCCGGGCGCGCAGATGCTGACGGCCTTCCTCATCATCCTGCCCTTCAACGGCGGCTTCGCGAAGATCGTGCAGGCGGAAAAGATCGTCTTCCTGCTGACGTTTTTCCTGTCCATGACCAGCCTGGTGCTGCTCAGCGCGCCGGCCATCCAGCACCGCGTGATGCGTCCCCTGCAAGACCGCGAACGCTTCAAGCGCGTGGCCGACCGCATCATGATGTGCGGCGCCTTTTCCCTGGCGCTGGCGTTTATTCTGGGCACCAATCTGGTGATGTCGGAAGTCTTCGGCCACGTGGCCGGCATCGTCGCCAGCGTGCTGATGGGCACGCTGATCGTCTGCATGTGGTGGCTGCTGCCCCTGCACCTAAAGCGCAGCAGGAAAATATAGGCGGCGCCGGCTGACTAGCGAAAGCATAGCCATTTTAATTTACTGCATGACAATATTGCCCGTCAACACGGCAATGCCCTCCCATTCCTTCGTCCAGTGGCGCCAGGGTGCCGGCCGCCGCATGCCGCTGCGCTGGCTTGCCGCCATCAAATGTTGCCTCTGCGC
>NZ_JBWBYV010000079.1:0-58085 GCF_056174685.1 Janthinobacterium sp. BHSEK | reverse complement strand
CGGCGCGGATTGCATGAGCAATCCGCGCCGTTTTTTATTGTGGCTTGTCGGTTCAGCGAGACATGGCCGGCACGAAATAGCGCAGGTTGGCGTCATCGTTCATTTTCGGGCATTGGCCAGGTTTTGCTGCCGGAAAGGATAGCGGCAGTAGCGTCGTTTCATGCAGGCGGTCTTCCACTTCCAGCACGCCGGCATACGCTTTCACCTGGCGTGGCGCGGGCGACTGGCAATCACCGATTGCCAGTTCGCGTCCTTCGCCATGAAAGCTGCCACCGTAGGCAATACTGGTGCACAGCGCCGGCCAATAATGAAATGGAGTAAATTGTGCTGCCGCCGCCATGTGTTGTTGATCTGCCGGCTGTAATTTTTGCTGCATGAAATATAGCAGCAATGAGGCATGCCGCTCGTAGGACGGCGGCAGTGCCAGGCGCAACGGCTGGGTAGCTACCTTGATCCGCCTGCCGCAGCTGCCGTCGTTGCTCGCCACGGGCAGGATTTCACGTCCCGGTGGCCCCTGTGGATGGATCGCAAACGGGGCGGGCTGGTTCAGACTCAACGGTAGGGATTCCATGCGCAATGCAAGTTTCAGGCGCCGTGCGCCATCGTGGTATTCAATATCATATTGTTTACCAGGCTTGAAGCCCTCGCGGGCCTCGATCCGATACAAACCGTAGGCTGCATCGACTTCTTCGCTGATGTCGCGCAAGCCCTGCTGCATGGCGAAGCGCTTGATCTTGTCGCCAGTTTGTTGTTGCTTCGGTTCGCTCCAGTCCGAATCCACGGCTTTCAAGCTGCGGCATATCGGCAGGGAAGCGTTTTTCTGGCCGGTGCATTGCTGCATTTCCGGGCTCGCCAGATAATAGCCTTGCAGTTGTTGCCCCATTTGCTTTTCCACGCGTAGCCGTACCACGACCGGTGTCAGTTTTCGACCCAAACCATGCTCCTGAATACGAAAATTCTTTGTGGACAGGGCGATTGGTTGCCTGACAATGCTATACCTTCCTTCATCCCTGAGCACGTAATCCGGATAAGTTTCAGGCAGAAACAGGACACCGCGCGCATTGGCCGGCAGGCTGATGGTCGCGGGGCCTGCGCTGGTCGCAGGTGTTGCATGCAGGAATTTTCCTGGCTCATCTCCCATGCAGGAACAGACCAGTACACTGCCCGGCAGCAGCAAGCACGCCAGTGCCATGCAGCGGGTCCAGCTGAATCGCGATGGTCTGGTTTGCATGGTCTCTCTTGACGAAGCGGCTTGATTGCCGAGCAAGATAGTTTCCCATAGAAAAATCCCCCGGACAAGACCATTGGCCGGGGGATTGAGAGGGAGACGCCGCTTATTGCTTCAGCAGCGGCCCCAGGTACTTGCCCGTCACGCTGGCCGGGTTCAATGCCACGTCTTCCGGCGTGCCCGTGGCGATGATCTGGCCGCCGCCGGCGCCCCCTTCGGGGCCCAGGTCGACGATCCAGTCGGCCGTCTTGATGACGTCCAGGTTGTGCTCGATGATGACGAGGGTGTTGCCCTGGTCGCGCAGGCGGTGGATGACTTTCAGCAGCAAGTCGATGTCGTGGAAATGCAAGCCCGTCGTCGGTTCATCGAGGATGTACAGGGTGCGGCCCGTGTCGCGCTTGGACAGCTCCAGCGACAGTTTCACGCGCTGCGCCTCGCCGCCGGACAGGGTGGTGGCGCTCTGGCCCAGCTTGATGTAGCCGAGGCCCACATCGAGCAGGGTTTGCAGCTTGCGCGCGATCAAGGGTACCGGTTTGAAGAATTCATGCGCCTCTTCCACCGTCATGCCCAGCACTTCCGTGATGTTCTTGCCCTTGTATTGCACTTCCAGCGTTTCGCGGTTGTAGCGCTTGCCATGGCACACGTCGCACGGCACGTAGACGTCGGGCAGGAAGTGCATCTCGACCTTGATCACGCCATCGCCCTGGCACGCCTCGCAGCGTCCGCCCTTCACGTTGAACGAGAAGCGGCCCGCGCTGTAGCCCCGTTCCTTGGCCGTCGGCACGGTGGAGAACAAATCGCGGATCGGCGTAAACAAGCCGGTATATGTGGCGGGATTCGAGCGCGGCGTGCGGCCGATCGGCGCCTGGTCGACGGAAATGACCTTGTCGAAGTGCTCCAGGCCGCTGATCGACTCGTGCGGCGCCGGCTCCGTCTGCGAACCGTACAGATGGCGCGACAGGGCCGGATACAAGGTATCGTTGACCAGCGATGACTTGCCCGAGCCGGACACGCCCGTCACGCACGTCATCAGGCCCACCGGCAAGCTCAGCGAGACCTTTTTGAGGTTGTTGCCCGTCGCGCCAGTAATGACCAGCTGCTTTTCCGGATTGCTGGCGTGGCGCTTGGCCGGTACGGCGATCTTCAGCTTGCCGTTCAGGTACTGCGCCGTCAGCGACTTCTTGTTCTTGAGAATGTCGGACAAGGTACCTTCGGCGATGATCTCGCCGCCGTGCACGCCCGCGCCGATGCCCATGTCGACGATGTAGTCGGCCGTGCGTATCGCGTCTTCGTCATGCTCGACCACCAGCACGCTGTTGCCGATGTCGCGCAAGTGTTTCAAGGTTTCGATCAGGCGGTCATTATCGCGCTGGTGCAAGCCGATCGACGGCTCATCGAGCACATACATGACGCCCGTCAAACCGGAGCCGATCTGCGATGCCAAACGGATGCGCTGTGCTTCGCCGCCGGAGAGCGTGTCGGCGCTGCGGTCCAGCGACAGGTAATCGAGGCCCACATTATTGAGGAATTTCAGGCGCGAAATGATTTCCTTGACCACGCGGTCGGCGATCTCTTTCTTGGCACCCGTCAACTTCAGCTTTTCAAAGAATTCCAGCGTCTCGCGCAGCGGTTTGCCCGCCACTTCATAGATGGCGCGCTGCTGCTTGCCGGTGCCGACCTTGACGAAGCGCGCTTCCACGCGCAGGCGCGCACCATCGCATGAGGGACAGCATTTCTCATTGATGAACTTGGCCAGTTCTTCCTTGACGGCCATCGAATCCGTTTCGCGGTAGCGGCGCTGCAGATTGTTGACCACGCCTTCAAACGTGTGTTCCTTGATGACGGTGCGGCCCCGTTCGTTCACATAGCTGAACGGGATCACTTGCTTGCCGGAACCGTACAGCACGGCTTGCTGTGAATTCAGGTCCAGCTGCTCGAACGGCATGTCCAGGTCGAATTCGTAAAAGGCGGCCAGGTTCGACAGCATCTGGAAGTAAAACTGGTTGCGGCGGTCCCAGCCCTTGACGGCGCCCGACGCCAGCGACAGATTGGGGAACGCGACGATGCGTTTCGGGTCAAAGAATTCAATGTGTCCCAGGCCGTCGCATTCGGGGCAGGCGCCCATCGGGTTGTTGAACGAGAACAGACGCGGTTCCAGTTCCTGCAGGGAGTAGCCACACACATTGCAGGCGAACTTGTTCGAGTACACGTGTTCCTGGGCGGTATCCATTTCGTAGGCGATGGCGCGGCCGTCGGCCAGGCGCAGGGCCGTTTCGAAACTTTCCGCCAGGCGCTGCTTGATATCCTGGTTCACCTTGACGCGGTCGATGACGACGTCGATCGTGTGTTTTTCCGTTTTCTTTAGTTTCGGGAGGTCATCGACTTCATAGATCTTGGCCGCATGCGTGCCGCTCTGCACGCGGAAGCGCACGAAGCCCTGTGCCTGCATCTGCTCGAACAGATCCACGTGTTCGCCCTTGCGGTTGGCGACGACGGGCGCCAGTATCATCAGCTTGGTGTCTTCCGGCATGGCCAGCACGGCATCGACCATTTGCGATACGGATTGGGCGGCCAGCGCGTTTTCCGGGTGGTCGGGGCAGTAGGGCGTGCCGACGCGCGCATACAGCAGGCGCAGATAATCGTGGATTTCCGTCACGGTGCCCACGGTCGAGCGCGGGTTATGCGACGTTGCCTTCTGTTCGATGGAGATGGCGGGCGATAGGCCCTCGATCAGGTCGACGTCCGGTTTTTCCATCAATTGCAGGAACTGGCGCGCATAGGCCGACAGCGACTCGACGTAGCGGCGCTGGCCTTCCGCGTACAGGGTGTCGAAGGCCAGCGACGACTTGCCGGAGCCGGACAAGCCGGTAATCACGATCAGCTTATTGCGCGGCAAATCGAGATTGATATTCTTGAGGTTATGCGTGCGAGCGCCGCGAATGCGGATCTGTTCCATGTGATTGCCTTGCTTTCAGTGAGTGGTGCGGCCGGCGCATTGCGGGAACTGCCAGATGAGGCAGCCACAACGGGTCAACCTGTTACTATAGCCGGGTTTTGCTCTGCATGCCTGAGGCAGTCACGGGCGGATTGCGCCACCCCGAGAACGTGCCCCGGCAAAGTTTGATACAGATGCGTGCAGACGATTAAACACTGTATATAATACCAGTATTCAAGTTTCTTGTTTTCACCTGCCGTGAAAAAAACGTGTTGCCGTGCGGTAGCTGGCGTCCGTTAGAAAGCGGATGCTTTGCGCCGCGTGGTCGCTTATAATCGTCGTTTGGTAAAAAATCTCACGCGCGGGACTCCGGCTCCCGCTGCGGTTCATCAGGAGTTATTCATGGCATCAGTCAACAAAGTCATCATCGTCGGCAATCTGGGCCGTGACCCGGAAATCCGCTACATGCCTAGCGGCGACGCGATCGCCAACATCGCCGTGGCCACTTCGTACAAATCGAAGGACCGCAACACGGGCGAACAAAAAGAATTGACAGAGTGGCACCGTATCTCGTTCTTCGGCCGCCTGGCGGAAATCGTCGGCCAATACCTGAAAAAAGGTTCGTCCGTTTACGTCGAAGGCCGTCTGCAAACCCGTAAATACACGGACAAGGACGGCGTCGAGAAGTACGCAACCGACATCATTGCGGAACAGATGCAGATGCTGGGCGGCCGTTCCGGCATGGGCGGCGGCGATGCCGGCGGCGATGACAGCTACGGTGGTGGCGGCGGCTACGAAGCCCCGGCCCCGCGCCAGGCGCCAGCCCCGCGTCCGGCACCAGCCCCGGCACCACGCCCGGCACCGAAGCCGGCGCCGAACTTCTCGGACATGGATGACGATATTCCGTTCTAAGACGCACTACGGCTCATTGCTGCATAACGCCTCGCAAATCCTTGATTTGCGAGGCGTTTTTTATTTGTTGTTACGGGTGTCTTTTAGGTGCTACGGGCGTTCAGCTCAAGCAGATAACCGCTCTCTTCCTTGATCTATGTTGGTTAGCGCCATCATGACTCCCCCTATAATTTAATCACTGCCCTCAGCATCCCGTCCGCAATGCCACACCAGAACAGGGAGAAAATGGTGGCTATTTCGACCGAAGCGCCCCTGGTTGTCGATCTTGACGGCACGCTGACGCCAACCGATACCCTGGTTGAAGCCGTCATTAAGGTGGTGAAGCAATCCCCGCTCAATTTGCTCCGCTTGCCGTTCTGGCTCATGAGAGGGCGGGCAGGCTTCAAGGAAGCCATTTCGGCGCATGCCAGCATCTCGGGCGAACACCTTCCTTACCGTGCGTCCCTGCTGGATTACCTGCGCGAGGAAAAGCAGAAGGGCCGCATGATTGTCCTGGCGACGGCGGCCCACCATTCTATTGCCAGCGACGTGGCCAGGCATCTGGGTCTGTTTGACAAGGTGCTGGCGACGCAAGCCGGTCACAATCTCAAGGGCAGGGCCAAGCTGCAAGCCATCCAGGAGCAGGTAGGGCCATGCTTTGTCTATGCTGGCGACAGCAAGGCGGATGTCCCCATCTGGCAGGCCGCCAAGGCGGCGGTGCTGGTGGATGTTGCCTGGCGTACGGTCCAAACCGTCCGACGGCATGTACCGATCGAACGCGAGTTTCCGGGGGAGAGCTGCGGGCTAGGCGTGTGGATGAAAGCCCTGCGTGTCCACCAGTGGCTAAAGAATCTGTTGCTGTTCGTACCCCTGCTGACGGCATTCTCCTTCCTCGACCTGGGCAAGTTGATCACCATGGCCGTGGCCTTCCTGGCTTTCTCCTTGGCGGCCTCCGCCACCTACATGGTCAACGACCTGTGGGACCTGGAAAGCGACAGGGCACACCCCCGCAAGCGGCTTCGCCCTTTTGCCAGTGCCCGCCTGCCGATTCTGAAGGGCCTGGTCGTGGCAGCGGCGGCGTTGCTCCTGGCCCTCGTTCTGGCCTGGTTCGTGTCGAATGCCTTCCTTCTGATGCTCCTGCTTTACCTCGTGCTGACCAGCGCGTATAGCTGGGTGCTCAAGGAATACGTGCTGATTGACGTGCTCATGCTATCCCTGCTGTATACCTTGCGCATCCTGGCAGGTTCGGTTGCCATTGGTGCCGCCGCCAGTTCCTGGCTGTTGGCTTTCTCGGTCTTCATGTTCCTCAGCCTCGCCCTGGTGAAGCGCTGTGCGGAGCTGGTCACCCTGGAAGAGAATGGCAAGGCAGCCACGCGTGGACGGGATTACCGGGTGACCGACCTGGCGGTGTTGTGGCCCCTGGGGGGCGGGGCGGCCCTCTCTGCCGTGGTGGTGTTCGGGCTGTTCATCAGTGCGCCGGAAACGCAGCGGCGCTATGGCACCCCGCAGATGCTGTGGCTGGTTGCCCTGGGATTGATTTACTGGCTTGCGCGCCTGTGGGTGAAAACCTCCCGCGGTGAAATGCACGATGATCCGGTGATTTACGCCCTCAAGGACCACGGCAGCCGCATGACCGTATGCGCCATGGTGGCCATCATGCTTGGGGCGCATTTCCTCGTATTGGGTACCTACCCATGAAAACGCTCTGCATTGCCATCCTGAGCATCGCGCTATCCGTCATGGCGCAGTTCTCATTGAAGAGCGGCGTGTCCGGCGCTGGGGTGAAGGCGATGATGGCTGAGCCCAAGTCCTTCATGACCCTCATCAATATCCTCACGGACAAATATGTCCTGGGAGGCTTCCTCCTCTATGGCCTGGGAGCGCTGGCCTGGCTGGGCGTGCTGTCGCAATGGGAGGTGAGCAAGGCCTACCCTCTGGCAGGCCTGGGATTCGTGCTCACCCTGCCAATCGCTTACCTGCTCGGGGAGCAGATAAGCATGCCCCGTGTGATTGGCGTGGCGCTGATTTGTGCGGGGGTGTTTTTGGTGGGGAGGAGTTAATGAACGATAAACATGCTACCCAACAACAGCAAGATTGGCTGTGGCTGGCAATCATCGCAGGCATCGGCCTCGCCCTGAGGGCGGCGGTGATTGCGGGCTACCAGCATGTGCCGGAAGGCGATGAACTTGCCTACAGGAGCATGGCGCTCAACTTGCTTGGCGGGAATGGCATCGTCGACAGCATGGGCAACCATGCGATGTACAACGTGGGCTATCCCCTGTTGATACTCGCGCCTGTCTTTTTTCTTTTTGGCGACGACCTCCTGGCGGTTCGCGTGGTGAACATGTGCCTGGGAGGCGCGGCAATCGTGCTGTGCTATCTGGTGGCCAAGGAAGCCGGCGCAGGCAGGTTGGGGCGTCTCATCGCCGCACTCGCCTGGGCGCTATATCTTCCGAACGGCATCTATGGGATGTATCTGGCCAAGGAAAACCTGATGATTCCCCTGATGCTGGGGGTCATGTGGTGTGCCCTGAGACTGACACGTCAGCCCTCGAATACAGTGGCAATCGGCTGCGGGGCACTCTGTGCCCTGTTGGCGTTGACTGGCAATGCAGCCTTGTCACTGCTGGCGGTCCTTGCATGGGCATTGCTGCTGTCTCCCGCATCGATGGCTCAGCGGGCAAGCATGGCCATGCTCGCGCTGTCAGTTGCGTTGCTGATATCTGGCCCATGGCTGCTCAGGAACATGCAAGTGATAGGCGCCCCTGTCTTGAACACCAATGGCGGCTTCAATCTCTATTTGGGGAACAACCCGGCTGCGACAGGCATGTTTGTTTCCATCTCGGAGACACCACGTGGCCCTACCTGGGATGCCCTTCGGAAAACGGGGGAAGTGCAGGCCTCCGAGACCTTGAAACAGGAAGCTATTTCTTGGGTGAAGGCCCATCCGGCGGCGTTCCTGACGTTGGCAGTGAAGAAAGCGGCTTACTTCTGGACGCCCCCCTTCCATGAGGGCAAAGGAGATCAGTCGTCGGCGGAAAAGCTAGTTCGTCTCTTGTGGACGATACAGTTCTTGCTCCTGATTGCCGGTGCGATTGGAACGGTGCTGATTCCAAGGCCAAGAAATCGGCAGGTCGCCCTGCTCTGGCTGGCGCTTGCGTGCTACACCGGCGTTCACATGTTGTTCTACGTGATATTCCGATACCGTGAACCCATCATGCCGATCCTGGCAGTGATGGCGGGCTTGGTGCTTGAGTCACTTGTGGCCGCCCGCCAGCAGACAGCGAATCCGGCCAGATAAGATTGGGGCCGTGCTCTCGACTCTTTTGCGCCCCTTGCTGTCATGCTGCCGGAAACTCAATCGCGCAGCCGCATCTCCAGGCTGTAATTCGCCACCGCATTCCTGCGCGCCGCGTTGCGCATCAAATACACCTGCACCGTGTACTCGCCATCGGCCGGCAGTTTCGCCTGGTAACTGTTGCCGCTGGTCGAGCCGATGAACAGGGCTTCCTCCTGGCCGGCCTGGCGGATATTGAAGTAATTCGATGGCTGATTGGTTTTCAGCTTGACGCTGAGGGTCTGGCCGGCCTTGCCAGTGACCGTGTATTCGGCCGTGGCGTAGCCCTTGATCTTGCCTTTCACGCTGTGCGCGTTCTTGCCTGCCGCCAATTCGACGTTTTCCTTGTGGACAGGATCGGCGCTCCAGGCGGGCGTGGTAAAAACGAGGGCCGCCAGCAGCAGGCTGGCGCGGAGGGACAGTGGACGACGCGGCATATGGCATTTCCTTTCAAACTGGATGAAGAAGCAGGCGATGGTGATGCCGCCCATCTTACGCCAGCGCTTGCCAAGCGCCTGTACGGCAGCGCGAGCATGGCCAGTTCGCGGATGGTTTCCCCCCCCGCTTTCTTGACCTGGGTACTTTTTTTAGCTGCGCACGTTTCAAGATGCGGCCGACGGCATTACCGTCAACGCGTATTGCCCCGGCGTTGTCGGCACCGACATGTGGCTCGACATCGACAAGCGCATGGCCGAACTGACCGGCGCCGAGCTGGACGCAACGTACAAGCAATACGTGGACGGCATCGCGCTGGGACGTGCCGAGATGCCGGAAGACATGGCGGGGCTGGTCTCGTGTACCGTTAAAACACTGACGGCATAAAAAACAGGCCACGCTATCGGTGACAGCGCGGCCTGTTTGCGTTGCATCCAGGATTACTTGATGCTCACTTCCTTGCGGTTATCGCGCGGGACCCGGTCGATCATCTTGTTGTAGGGATCGACGCCCACTTCGAACGGCTTGTCCTTCACCGTGATGGTGAGCACAGGCTCGCTGCCCGACAGCATGCGCTTGGCGGTGTACAGGACTTGTTCATCCTTTTCCTTGGCGCCGGGGGCGCGCGCGAAGATGGCGATCTCCACCGGTTCGTCGTAGATGCGCGGGCTTTCCTTGCCCTTGCCGTCGGACTCGAGCTTGGCCAGGTGCAGCTGCAGGGTGACGTCCCACTGGCCGTCCTTGCGCTGCACGGCCGTCGCTTGCGTGACGCGGTTGTCGTAGAAGACGATTTTCTCGAACAGGTCCGTGATCAGCGCCTGCTTGTCCTGCGGCGCCTCGGCGCGGATGTACGCCAGCAGTTCGCGCGAGGTGGTGAACGGCGCCTGCTGGTAGCCCTTGTCCTGCAGATAGCGCTTCAGGGCACGGTTCAGGGCTTCTTCGCCAATCTCGTCGCGCAGGCGGTAGAACACGAGGCTGCCCTTGTTGTAGTGGATGTATTGCTGTCCCTCCACGCGTGCCAGCGGCAGCTCCTCGATGGCTTCGCCGCCGCGTCCGCTCAGGTAGCGGTCCAGTTCATAGCGCAGGAAGCGGCGCATCTTGTCGCGGCCGTATTCCTTTTCCATCACCATCAGGGCCGAATACTGCGCCAAGGACTCCATCAGCATGGTGGCGCCCTGCACGTTGGCGCCGATCACCTGGTGGCCCCACCACTGGTGCGCCATTTCATGCGCCGTGACGTAGAACACGTAGTCGATGTCATCCTGGTCGCGCAGGTCGGCGATGAATCCGATGCCTTCCGAATACGGAATCGTATTGGCAAACGACTGCGCGAAGCTCTGGTAGCCGGGAAATTCCAGGATGCGCACCTGCTTGTGCTGGTAGGGCGTGAACTGGGTGGTGTAATAGTCGAGCGACTTTTGTACGGAGGTCACCATGCGCTGCGTGTTGTAGCCATGCTTTTTATCGAAATATATTTCGATCGGCAAGCCGCGCCACGCGTCTTTCTTGACTTCCCAGCGCGCCGACAGGTAGGCGAAGAAGGGCAGCATCGGCTGGTCCATCTTGTAGCGGTAATAGCGGCGGCCATCCTTTTCCCAGCTGTCTTGCAGATAGCCGGGCGCCAGGGCGATCTGCTCGCCGCTGGTGGACACCGTCGTGTCGAAATGGACCCAGTCGGCATCGCCGCCCAGCACCGCATTGCCATACGCCGCAGTGTCTTCCAGCTTGGCCATGCGCTGCGGTTCGCCCAGGCCCCGCTTGCGGCGCTCATTGCGGTCCGTCAACTCCATTTCCTTGGCATAGCCGAAGTGGGGGAAGAAGGCCTGGTTGTTGAAGAAGCTGCCGTTCAGGTTGACCTGGTCCGGCGCGCCGCTGTTGGTAAAGCCCTCATGCGTGACGGCCACCGTGAAGTCCAGCGGCAGGGTGGCGCCCGGCGCCAGGGGCTGGGCCAGCTTGAGGATGCTGAAGCCGAGTTCCTTGTCATCGAGCACGATCTTGTGCGCCGGCAAGTTCAACCACCGTGTTTCCAGGTCCGGGTTCAGCTGGATGCGCAGGGTATCGAGCGGCTGCTGCGTCTTGTTTTGCAGCACGTAGTGGCCCTTGATCAAGACTTTACGTTGTTCAGGGTAGATATCCACGTCGGCCTGGATATCCGTGATCTTCAGCTGCGGCAAGTCCTTGTATTGCTTGTACAATTTCTCGTAGCGGGCCTGCTTGTCCATGCCGATGCTGGCTGTTTCATACTGGTTCAGCACATTCGTGTTGTAGAAGATCCAGCCGCCCGTGCCTGCCCAGCACAGCAGGACCACGGCCAGCGCAATACCTGCACCATCCTGCAGGCGCTGGCGGGCCAGGCGCAGGCGCGCGCGCCAGCCGGCTGCCAGGCCGCGCACCCAGAATGCCTGCGCCAGCATGACGAGGGCCACGGTAAACAGGCTCCAGTACAGCGCAAACCAGGCCCAGCCAGTCAGGAAGTGGCCATAGCCGTTCATGTCCGAATACTTGATGGCCGGCGTGCCGCCGAAGGCGTACAGATTGTGTTCGAAGTGCAGCATGCCCAGCACCATTTGCGCCACCATCAGCAGGATCACCAGCAGGTAGCCGATGAACTTGTTGTTGGACAACACTTGCAGGGTGAGGGCGCACAAGGCCATCAGCACGAAGAAGAGGGAACCGAGCAAGCTGCCTTTCAGGTACAAGCCCAGTTCCACGGGCGCGCCGCCCTTGTAGAGCTGAAAACCGATGGCCGCGATGACGCCCACCAGCAGGTAGCCGGCGATGACGCCGACCAGGGCCGTGCACTTGGCCAGCAGCGGTACCCAGCCGGGCACGGGCATGGCGTCGCTGACGTCGGCGATCCGCGCTTGCCGCTCCTTGAAGATCAGTTCACCTGCGTAAAAGGTGACGATGATGATCAGCATGAAGCTGAAGCTGTTGTTGATCTGCTGCAACAGCAAATGCGTCATCGGATACACGGCCGTGCCATACATGTTCTTGGCGACATTGGCGCCGGTGATCAGGTTGATCACGGCGAACAGCAGCATGACGAGGAAGGGCACGCTCTTGAACACGCCGACGGCGTCGAAGCGCAGGATTTGCCACCACTGGCGCCAGGCTGTCGCGGCCGTAAAGGTGGGGACGCTGCGCGGCAGGTGCAGCGGCGCCGCCACGGCCGGCCCTGCGGCCTCGGCCTTGTGCTTGCCGAACAGGCGCTTGCCCGTGCCCGTGCGCTGCGGCTTGAACAGGAGCACGGTGGCGGCGAACAGCACCACCGTGATACCCAGCCACAGCAGGCGGTTGGCGAGCAGGAAGCCGGAGAACGGCGGCAGGCCCGCGTTCGCTTCGGCGGACGTGAAGTAGCGCGTCATGCGGCCCAGGGCGCGCATGCCGAAGGGGTCGAGCAGGACGGCGATCCATTCGTTGTTGATGTCGCGCGTAAAGGCGCCGGCCATGCCCCACAGCACGAAAAAGCCCAGCACGCCCACGTAGACGAGCAGCATCGAGCGCGTGGTGGCCGCCAGCAGCATCAGCAGGGCGCCGATGAAGAGCAGGTTCGGGATCACCATCACGGCGAAGCTCCACGCATACGCATGCGGCGAGAACGCGCCCACGCGCTGCGGGTCGACCCAGGGCATGAGGGGGCCGAGCATGATGGCGACGGCAATGGCGGCAAAGATCACCAGGCAGGCGACGAAGCCGGCGGCGAAGCGGCCGAACAGGTAGTCCCATTTGCGCATGGGCGTGGCGAACAGCATGTCGGCCATGCCCACTTCGCTGTCGCGCAGCACGGCACCGGCGATAAAAATGGTGATGAGCAACATCGACAGCAGGCTGAACATCGTCAGCAGCTGCGCCACCACGGTGGGCGCATTGCGGTTGATGTTGCCGATGGCGCCGCCCACCTGGATCGAATCGCTGCTGCTGGCGCCAAAGGCCAGCAAGGCCAGGATGACGGTAAATATCCACAGCAGCGGCTGTTTCAGCTGGTAGCCGAGGTCAAACTTGAAAAATTCCTTCCACATGGCGGCCCCTTACGCGGCGGCGCCGCTGCGGGCGGCGTTGCGCACGTGCAGGAAGTACACGTCTTCCAGGTCCGCGGCGATCTGCGCGAAGCCGCTGTCGGGCTGGCTGTCGGCAAACACATTGATCTGCGGCTTGCCGCCCACCAGGCGCGTCGACAGTACATTGTGCGACTGCTGGTACTGCGCCAGCTCGTCCATGCTGACGCTGCGGCGCCAGACCTTGCCGTGCAGGGTGTCGATGGCCGCCTGCGGTTCCCCCTGCACCAGCACCTGGCCCTTGACGATCATCGCCATGCGCGGGCACAGGTCCGTCACGTCGTCGACGATGTGGGTCGACAGGATCACCACCACCTGCTCGCCGATCTTCGCCAGCAGGTTCAGGAAGCGGTTGCGCTCGTCCGGGTCCAGGCCGGCCGTCGGCTCGTCGACGATCACCAGGCGCGGCGCGCCCAGCAGCGCCTGGGCGATGCCGAAGCGCTGGCGCATGCCGCCCGAATACGTGCCCAGATTGCGTTTGCGCGCTTCCCAAAGATTGGTTTGCTGCAACAAGGCTTCCACGGCTTCCTTGCGCGGTCCCTTTTCCGTCAAGCCTTTGAGCACGGCAAAGTGGTTGAGCAGGGTTTCCGCGCTGACCTTCGGATACACGCCGAAATCCTGCGGCAAATAGCCGAGCTGGCGGCGCAAGCCGGCCTTGTCCTTGAGCACATCGGCGCCATCGAAGTGGATGCTGCCGCTATCGGGATCCTGCAAGGTGGCGATGGTGCGCATCAGCGAGGACTTGCCCGCGCCATTCGGTCCCAGCAAGCCGAACATCCCGTTGGGAATGTCCAGGCTGACATTGTTGATGGCCTTGACGCCATTGGCATACGTTTTGTTCAGCTGTTTGATCGATAGCATGTGCAGCACTCTCCAGAGCTTGGGTATGAAAGCCGGCAGATACATGTCTGCCGGTCTGTGGAAGGGGATCCCCCTTGTTTTTCAGCCGCGGTGGCGGATGTTACTCAAAAACAATAATATATAGCCAACTGGAAGAAAATTAATGTTTTTGCGACCAGGGGTGGAAATGCGGGGCTGGAATGCGGGAGAGAGGGATGAATGACGTGGTGGTACACTCGCCATTTTCAGCGACGCCGGGCGTCGGAAAGAGGGGACCATGCCAGTCGCACAGAACATGACATTGCGCGCCGTTGCGCCGGACGAAGTAGGGGCGCTGGCGCGGCTGTTCCAGCTGTACTGCTACGAGAATACCGCCTGGAGCGGCGAAGACGTGCTGGCCGACGGCCGCTACGATGTGTGCGATGCGGGGCTGGCCGAGTACGTGCATGCACCCGGACATACGGCCGTCTGGATCGAGGTCGATGGCGCGCTGGCGGGCTTCTTCGTCACGGAACCCGGCATGGCGGGCGCGCTGCCGGTGCGGGAGTTCAGCGACTTGTTCATCTTGCAGAAATACCGGCGCCGGGGGCTGGCGCTGGAAGTGGTGCGGCGCGTGCTGCTCGATGGCGAGCAGACGTGGCTGGTGGCGATGTTCCGCGCCGATGCGCATGCGAATGCGTTCTGGCGGCAGGCGTTTGCGCGCCTGCCGTTTGCCAGGGTCGAGGCGTACGACGATCCGGACTTGCCGCAGTTTCAGCTGACTTTGCTGAAACCGGCGGCGGTCACTTAAAAGCGCACTTTGACATATGCCGACGGTCCCGTCAGGCGGATGTTCAGGTCGGCATCGCGTTCGCTGTCGCGGTGCAGCTTGATTTTCGAGATGCCGTAATCGGCCACGAAACCGATATTCTTGAACGGAAACCATTCCACGCCGACATTGCCGCCGTAGATGTGGCCGTTGATGCGCCCGCCATTTTTCTTGATGCCCGACGCTTCCGCATACATGCGCAAGTCCGGCGTGAAGGCGTGGCGCCAGCCCACTTCCAGCAGCGGCGCAAACGCGTGCTCGCCGATGGAGTCGCGCGCCGTGGCCGTTTCGCCATTGACGACGCCGGTGGCCGTGCCGTTCAGGTTGGCGTGGTAGTAGGCGGCGCCCAGGCCGATGCCGAAGGTGTCGTTGCCGCTGCCCAGCCACCATTTATAGGCCAGCTTGGCCAGGTCCAGCTTTAAATCGGCATTCGCCGTCGCCGTGCCCGTGACGGGCTGGCCATTGATGATGGTTTCGCCCGTCAAGCTTGGCGTGTAGGATTTGTCGTAGCGGTAGTAGTCGAATGCCAGGCCGTGGCGGTCGCCGATCAGCAAGTCCGCCTTGATGCGCGGGATGGTGGTGTGGCTTTGCTTCGACTCGGGGGCGTCGATGCGGCCAAACTGGGTGTCGGCGCCGATATTGATGCGCGGATCGGCGGAAAATGCCCCCACCGAAATGCTGACACGGTCCAGGGCGGGCGACGGCTCGGCCCGCGCCGTGGCGGCCGCCGTGGCCATGCCCAGCACGCCCAGCATCATGGTCCCGCGCAAGGCGAGATGCTGGAAACGGAGTGGGGACAGGCGGGCGGGGACGGACGTAACAACCATGGGACAACTCCTCAAGATAAAGTGAAAACTGGCGCGATGTGTTGGGCAACAGTGCAATGAGGAAATGGTAGCAATTGTTACTTTTGGATTACGTAGCCGCACGGCGCAAATTGCCGTCGGATTTGTCCTACCGTATGTAAATCCTGGTTAGAGGAGAAGAAAACGATGCAAGCAATCATCGAACTGGCGACACCGCGTCTGCTGCTGCGCCAATGGCGCGACAGCGACTTGCCGCCGTTCGCGGCCCTGAATGCCGATCCCCGCGTGATGGCATTTTTCCCATCCACCCTGTCGCGCGAAGCCAGCGACGCCATGGCGCGGCGCTGCAGCGGACTGATCGCCGGGCGGGGCTGGGGTTTGTGGGCGGTAACCTTGCGTGAAAACAATGCCTTCATCGGCATGACGGGGCTGCATAGTCCCGACGCGCAATTGCCGTGTTCGCCATGCGTGGAAATCGGCTGGCGCCTGGCGTTCGATTACTGGGGACAAGGTTACGCGCAGGAAGCGGCGCACGCCGTCCTGCAGGCCGGTTTCGGGCGTTTGCAACTGCCGGAGATCGTCTCGTTCACGGCCTTGCCCAACGTGCGCTCGAGCGCCCTGATGGCGCGCCTGGGCATGCGCCGCGATGCTGCCACCTTCGAGCATCCGGCCCTGCCGCCAGGACACGCATTACGTACACATTGCCTGTATCGTCTGACGCGCGCAGAATGGTGCGCACAGGAGGGAACATGAGAATCGCCGCCATTTCCGATATCCACGGCAACCTCGATGCGCTGGAGGCCGTGCTGGCCGACATCGCCCGGCGTGACGTGGACGTGACCGTCAATCTGGGCGATATCGTCTCGGGCCATCTGCAGCCGCGCGCCACGGCGGCGCGCCTGATGGGCCTCGGCTTGCCCACCATCCGCGGCAACCACGAGCGTCAATTGTTCGGCGATCCGGCGCGCATGGGCGTGTCCGACGCTTTTGCGCGCGCGCAACTGTTACCCGAGCAACTGGACTGGATCGCGGCGCTGCCCGCTACTTTGCGCTTGCGCAAGGACGTGCTGCTCGTGCATGGCACACCGGCAAGCGACCTCGTGTATTTTCTCGACAGCGTCACGCCGCAAGGCAGCCGCGCCGCCACGCCGCAGGAGGTGGCCGAACGCGCCGGTGAGGCCGACGCGGCCCTGATCCTGTGCGGCCACACGCACATGCCGCGCCAGATGCGCCTGGCCGATGGGCGGCTGATCGTCAATCCGGGCAGCGTGGGCTTGCAAGCCTACGACGACGACCACGGCTATCCGCACCTGATGGAAAACGGCACGCCGCACGCGCGCTATGCCATCGCCGAACAGGGCGCGGACGGCGCCTGGACGGCGCAGTTGCACGCCGTGGAATATGACTGGGACAAGGCGGCCCGGCTGGCGCTGGCCAACGGCCGGCCCGACTGGGTCACGCCCTTGCGCACGGGCTACGTCGGCGCCGCCTGAGGTGTATCAGCAGCTCGGCGCGCGGGTGACGGGCACGGGCACCAGTGCCGTCTTGCCTTCCCTGGCGATCACCTGGTTGATGCTGATGCTGCAGCGCTTGCCTTCCCACGAGAAAGCCGCTTCATAATCCTCGCCGGCGCGCGGCGTGAAGGTGATGTCGCCATGGCAGCTGGGCGACACGCTGTCAAAACGCACGCCGTTGGCCACGTAGAACGGCGAGACATCCTGGAAGCCCAGGCGCAGGCTGCTGGGCTTGCCCGCAGGAATCTCATATTCGCGGAAATAGGCCTTCGAGAAAAAACCGTCCTTGCGCGCCAGGTTTTGCGACGTTTCCGTTTCCGGAATGCCCAGGCTGGTATTGCTGACCGTGCCGATCAGGGAGCCGAAGGCGGAGCTCATGCCGCCGCTGGCCTTTTCCACGCCATCGCTGAACATGCCGCGGATGCAGCTGCTGTCGCGGTACAGGAAGGCGGTGGCGCCATTCTGGCCGAACAGGCGCAGACGGCTGACGGTGGATGTTGCCGGCGCCGCCGGCGCGCTGGCCGCCTCGGCGGCGGCAGCGGGTACTTCGGTGGTGGCGATATCCTGGGCAAAGCTGGTGGCGCTGAGCAAGAGGGAAAAGAGGAAAGCAGGTTTTTTCATTGGCTTAAAAAATTATCAAAAAGAAACAACATATACCATAAGGCAAGACATTACTGCTCTTTTTGACAAGCCTGTCGCCGTGCCGTTCCCTAGCGGAACTCTTCCGCCACCAGGTTGTACTTCTGCATCTTGTGATACAGGGTCTGTTTCGGTAGGCCCAGCACGGCGCTTACCTCGCTGACGTTGCCCGAATATGCGCGCAGTTCCTGCTCGATCAGAGCGCGTTCGAAGCCGTTCACTTGCTCCGCCAGCGACAGCGGGCTGGCCTGGCCGCTCGCCAGCAGGCTCGAGGCGCCGCCGGCGATACCGAGCACGAAGCGGTCGGCGATATTGCGCAGCTCGCGTACGTTGCCGGGCCAGGAATGGGCCATCAGGTTGCGCATCTGTGCGCTGGAGACCACGGGCGCGGCGCGGTTGTAGCGGGCGGCGGCGGCCAGCACGAAGTGTTCGAACAGGATGGGAATGTCTTCGCGCCGTTCGCGCAGCGGCGGCAGATGCAGCACGATCAAATTCAAACGGTAGTACAGGTCGCTGCGGAATTTCTGTTGCTGCGACAAGTCTTCCAGGTCCAGCTTGGCCGCCGCGATGACGCGCACGTCGACGGGCGTGGGCACGTTCGATCCCAGGCGCTCGATATAGCGTTCCTGCAGCACGCGCAGCAATTTCACTTGCAGGGACAGGGGCAGGCTTTCGATTTCGTCGAGGAAGAACGTGCCCTGGTCCGCATGCTCGATCTTGCCGACTTGCCGCTTGGCCGCACCCGTGAACGCGCCCGGTTCGTGGCCGAAGACTTCGCTTTCGAAGATGCTCTCGGGAATCGCGCCACAGTTGACGGCGACAAAGTTGTGCTTGCGGCGGTGGCTGAAGTCATGCAGGCAGCGGGCCACCATTTCCTTGCCCGTGCCCGTGTCTCCATAGATCAGCACGTCTGCCGGTTCGTTGGCAACGTCGAGGATCAAGCGCCGTATGTCGCGCATCGCCACGGAATTGCCCAATAGACGCGCTTCGATGCCGCCGCCGTCCTCGAGCTGGCGGCGCAGGCTGTGCACTTCCAGGGTCAGGCGCCGGGTTTCCAGCGCGCGCAGGATGACGTCAACCAGCTGGTCGGACGAATACGGTTTTTCGATGAAATCGTAGGCGCCCGTGCGCATGGCGTGCACGGCCATGGTGATGTCGCCGTGGCCCGTGACGAGGATCACGGGCAGGTTGGCGTCGAGCGTCTTGACCGCTTGCAGCAATTCCAGGCCGCTCATGCCGGGCAGGCGCACGTCGCTCACGACGATGCCGGGGAAATCCGGCGTCAGCAGTTTATAGGCCAGTTCGGCCGAGTGGAAGGCCAGCACGTCCAGGCCGGCCAGCTGCAATGCCTGCTCGCTGCCTTCGCGTACGGTGGGGTCGTCCTCGACCAGCAAGACCTTCAAGCCGTCAAACATGTTTTTCCTCCTGCGTTGCAATCTGTAGTTCGATGGTGAAGATGGCGCCGCCGCCGGGGGCGTTCTCGGCGCGCAGCACGCCGCCGAACTGGCGCGTGATCTGTTCGGAAATGGCCAGGCCCAGGCCCAGGCCCAGGCCTTGGGGTTTGGTGGTGAAGAACGGTTCGAACAGGTGTTCATACACTTCCGTCGACAGGCCCGGCCCCGTGTCGGCCACGTGGATCAGCACGTGCTCCGGCGTGCATTCGACGGCCACGCGCAGGCTGCGCACCTCGCTGCCGTTCATGGCGTCGAGCGCATTCGCGTACAGGTTGACCAGCACCTGCTCCAGGCGGTTGCTTTCGCACATGGCGAAGATGTCGTCGGGCGGCAGTTGCAAAGTAAAACGCACATTTTCCACCTGCAGCCGGCGTTCGACCAGGAACAGGGCGTTGCTGATCGCCGTGGGTATCGAGACGGAGGTCAGGCTGGTCGTCGACTTGCGCGCAAAAATCTTCAATTGCCCCGTAATGGTCCCCATCCTGGCCGCAATTTGCGAGATCTTCGCCAGGTTGCGCCGCGCATCGTCGAGCCGGCCCCGTTCGAGCAGGATGACGGCATTGTCGGACATGGTGCGCAGCGCCGTCAGCGGCTGGTTGAGTTCATGCGTGATGCTGGCCGACATCTGCCCCAGCACGGCCATCTTGCCTGCCTGAAACAGTTCATTCTGCGTGATGTGCAGCTTTTGCTCGGCCTTGCTGCGCACCTCGATTTCCTGGCTTAGGCTTTGCGTCATGGCATTGAGTTCCGAGGTGCGTTCCTCGACCATGGCTTCCAGGTTGTCGTAGGCATGCTGCAGGTCTTCGCGGGCGCGCAGTTTTTGCGCCACGGCCGCGCGGCGCTGGCGCAGGTAAAAGAACAGCAGCATGAAAAAGCCCAGCAGCACGCAAGAAAAGGCGGCCGCCGCGCGGGCGCTGGCCTTGGCCTGCGCCAGGTCGGACAGGTAGATGAAGGTCCAGCCTTGCGGCGACTTGAGCTTGATCTGCGTCATGACGCTCGAGCTGGTCTTCGGCTGCGTGTCGGCGTGTTCCTGCTCGCGCACGCTGATCACGCGCGCGCCATTGCCCAGTTGGCGGTCGGAAACGAAGGGAATGGCTTCCAGCTGCTTCGAGTAATACTGGCGCGTGCGGTTGAGTTCTTCGACGATGGCGGGCGACAGGGGCGCCAGGGTCTTGTATTTCCAGTCCGCCATGGAACTGAGGAAGATCACGCCGTGCTCGTCGGCCAGCATGACCTTGTCGGCGCCCTGCACCCAGCGTTTTTCCAGGTTTTCCAGGTTCACCTTCACCGTTGCCAGTCCCAGCATGTGGCCATTCTGGTAGATGCCGTGGGCAAAGAAGTAACCGGGCTCCAGCCGCGTCGTGCCCACGCCGTAGAAGCGGCCCGGCGTGCCGCGCAGCGCATCCTGGGCGTAGGGGCGGAAGGAGATATTGTCGCCAATAAAGCTGTCGGGCTGCTGCCAGTTGCTGGCTGCCCGCGTGTTGCCGTCGAGGTTGCTGATGAAAATGGTCGACGATTTCGCCTGGGCATTCATCTGCTCGAGGTAATGGTTGACCGTGTCGACCAGCACCGGGTCCTCCGGGTGCTGCAGCAGGCGGATGACGTCGCGGTTCAGCTCCAGGGTCTTGGGCAGGAAGTCGTATTTCTCCAGTGCATTTTCCAGGCTGCTCACATACACCTCGAGGCGCTGCGCGCCGCTCGCCTGCAGCTTGCCGATGGCGATGCGTTCGGTCCAGAAATACACGAGCCAGACGGTGGCCAGGCAGGCGGCCAGCACCACGCCCCAGGCCAGCGTTTCGCGGCCCGACCGTTGCGACAGGCGCTGGCGCCAGGAAAGGGAGGATTTGGTAGTACTGCTATTCATAAAATCAGCTGCCAACTTGCAAGAACCCACAGTATCGCATTTAAGTAATCGCGGAAATAAAAAAGCCGCCGGATGTGCATCCGGCGGCCTGCGCTAGCGTGAGCCGCGATTAGAACGTGTGACGCATACCGAGGTTGAAACCGCTGTTGCCGGTGCCATTGTCGGTGGCGTTGCCGACGACGAAGGTGGCGCCGTTCTTGTTGCTGATGTGGCCATAGCCGGTGTACAGGTCGCTGCGCTTGGACAGGGCGTAGAACGCGCCGATGGCCCATTGCTGGGCGTCACGGTTCAGGTTGCTCTTGTCGTTGTGGCGGATGTACGAAGCGACCAGCTTGGTGGCGCCGAACGGGGCGCTGAAGCCGACGAGGATGTCGTTGCTCTTGCTGTTGTCGAGGGCGCGGTTGTCGGCGTAGCCGAAGTTGCCTTGCACGACGCCAAAGTCATAGCGCGTGGCCAGCAGCGTGTTGCGCGTTTGCTGGGTCGCCAGCGCATTTTCCTTGCGGTGGTGCGTCAGGGTCACGTTCAGCGGGCCATCGATGTAGTGCACGGCGCCGCCCATGCTGCGGTTTTTCGCATTGTCGCCGGCCACTTCGCCGAAGCCGTACGCCAGGTCGGCCGACAGCTTGCTCCAGGTCGGCGTGCTGTATTGCACCATGTTGTCGACGCGGATATTCGTCACCATCAGGTTCGATGCCGTGCCGGCCAGACCGATGACGAACGGATCGGCCACGTCGCGCAGGGCCAGGTAGTACGGCGAATATTGGCGGCCCAGGGTGACGGCGCCGGCGCTGCCGGTCAGGCCGACATACGCCTGGCGGCCGAACAGCAAGCCGCCCTGACCCGAGGTGCCGGTATCGATATTGAAACCGCTTTCCAGCACGAAGGTGGCGGCCAGGCCGCCGCCCAGGTCTTCCTTGCCTTTGAAGCCGATGCGCGAGCCCGAGGCGACGCCGGAAGCGACGCGGTTCAGGCGGTCTCCGGCCGCATCCTTGTCGAACACCAGGCCGGCGTCAGCCACGCCGTAGACGGTCACGCTCGATTGGGCCATGGCGCCGGTGGAGGCTGCGCCGAGGGTCAGCAGGGTAAACAGGACTTTTTTCATGAAAATCTCTCTAATAGGTTGGAATGACTACTGATCGCACTACCTGACTGCTTGTTACTCAACATGGACAACAAATAAATGGCCCGCTTGTGGCGGGCCATGGCGCTATCAGGCTTTGCTAGCGTGATCCGCTTCGCCCCAATGGCTTTCCGTGTTCTGGTTGGCCGCGTTGGCCGCGGCTGCTTCTTCCTCGGTGGCCAGGCCGCCTTCCCACTTGGCGACGACGGCCGTGGCGACGGCATTGCCGACCGCGTTGGTGGCCGAACGGCCCATGTCGAGGAATTGGTCGACGCCCATCAGCAGCAGCAGGCCCGCTTCCGGAATATTGAACTGGTTCAGGGTCGCGGCAATCACCACCAGCGAGGCGCGCGGCACGCCGGCCATGCCTTTCGAGGTCAGCATCAGCAGCAGCAGCATGGTGATCTGCGTGCCGATCGACAGGTCGATACCGTAGGCTTGCGCGATGAACAGCACGGCGAAGGTGCAGTACATCATCGAGCCGTCCAGATTGAACGAGTAGCCCATCGGCAACACGAAGCTGGAAATCTTGCGGTCCACGCCGAACTGGTCGAGCGCCGTCAGCAGTTTCGGATACGCCGCTTCCGAGCTGGCCGTCGAGAATGCCAGCAGGAATGGTTCGCGGATCAGGCCGACCAGTTTGAAGACGCGCGGGCCGATGACGACGAAGCCGGCGCCGATCAGCAGTGCCCACAGACACATCAGGCCCAGGTAGAAGCCGCCCATGAACTTGGCAAACGTGACCAGCACGCCCAGGCCATGCGTGGTGATGACGGAAGCCATTGCAGCGAACACGGCCAGCGGGGCCAGATTCATGATGGTGCCGGTGATGCGCAGCATGACTTGTGCCAGCTGGTCGACGACGGCCGTCAGGGTCTTGCCCGATTCGCCCAGGCCGGCCAGTGCGCCGCCGAAGAAGATCGAGAACACCAGCACTTGCAGGATTTCATTGTTGGCCATGGCCTCGATCGGCGACTTCGGCACCAGGTGCGTGAAGAAATCTTTCAAGGTGAAGGCGGCCGTTTTCAGATTCGTTGAAGCGTGTACGTCCGGCAATGGCAAGCCCAGGTTGGTTCCCAGCTGCATCAGGTTCGACAGCACCATGCCCAGCGCCAGCGAGACCAGCGAGGCGACGACGAACCAGCACATGGCTTTCAGGCCGATGCGGCCCGCCGTCTTGCCGTCGCCCATGTGGGCGATGCCGACCGTCAGGGTGGAAAACACCAGCAGCGCAATGATCATCTTGATCAGGCGCAGGAAGACGTCGGTGACGATGGAAATATTGCCAGCGATTTGAGCGCTGAGCTTGGCATCAGGGAAGGCGGTGTTGCATCCATAACCGACGGCAATGCCGAGGATCATGGCAATCAGGATGTACAGGGTTAATGGCCGTTTCTTTTTCATTTTGACTCCTCCGGTGAAACGCCGCTATGAGCGGATTATTGATAGCGAGCAACTCAAGCTTGGAGTCAGTATTTCTCAAAAACAAGCCCTTGCGTGCCAGCGATTATTTGCAGCAAAACCTGTACATAGCAAAGGATATGCCTGAAATGGAAATTTGGGACCTAACTTCTTAAGTTGTTGATTTGAGGCGGCTTTTTTGTTGCTTAGATGTTGCAACTTTGCACGCTTGCGCGAAATATTGGACGCGGCAGGCCATCGCTGTATGACTTTTCATACGCTAGTTACGGCAGGGGGCGCTGCGACAAAAAGATAAGATTGTCAGGACAATAAAAAAGCCCCTCCGAAGAGGGGCTTGATGTGGCGCAATGTGTGTTCTCTTGACGTTAGAACTTGATATTCGCCGTCAGGCTGAACGAACGGGGCTGGCCTGGCGTGTAGCGGAAGCCGGACTTGTTGATGGCTGCCACATAGGTCTTGTCGGCCAGGTTGTAGGCGTTCAGCTGCAAGTCGAGGTTCTTGTTGACGGTATACGTTGCCATGGCGTCGAAGACCCAGTAGGCATCCACGCGGGCCGGCGTGCCGACGGCGCCATCGGTGCCGCGCAGCATTTCACCCACGTAACGCGCGCCGCCGCCGATCTTCAGGCCGAACGGCAGGGTGTAGGAAGTCCAGCTGGTGAACGCCTGTTTTGGCGTGTAGGTGAGGCTCTTCTCGCCGCTGGCCGTGAAGACCTTGTTCGACTCGACCTTGGTATTCATGCGCGTATAGCCGGCGCTGACCAGCCAGTTCGGCATGATCTCGCCCACCACGCCCAGTTCCAGGCCTTGCACGCGCTTCTTGCCGGTCTGGTAATAAATGGTCGAGATGACAGGATCTTGCTCCACTTCATTCTTGACGGTGGTCTGGTAGACGGCGGCCGACAGCGACAGTTTTTGCTTCAGGAAATCCCACTTGGTGCCGATTTCCTTGGTGATGGTTTCCTGTGGGTCATAGTTCGGGTTTTGCGCGCTGTTGGCGGCGGTGCTCAGGCCGAAGTTGACGCCAGGCGGCGCTTTCGACGTGGCCAGCAAGGCGTACACGCTGCTGTCCGGTGTCGGCTTGTACATGGCCGAGATCTTGCCGTTGGCCAGGGTGTCGCTCAGGGTCAGATGGGTCGGAATCGGCGTGCCCACTGGCAATGGCTGTACCGCGGGCGCAGTGACGGCCCCTTGCAGGGTGACGGCGTCATACGTGGTGTTGAAGTGGTCGAAGCGCACGCCGCCGTTGAAGATCCACTTGTCGCCGAACTTGACGGTGTCGAACACATACAGGCTTTGCGTGTTGACTTCGCCTTCCGTGAAGGCGCCGCTGCGCACGGGATTGTGGCCGGTGACGGTGTCGCGCGGATTCGGGTGGTACAGGTTCGCTGCCGGCAAGGTGCCCAGGCTGGCGGGCACATAGCTGTAGTTGGTCTGTTTTTCGCTGGTGAACTCGGCGCCGGCAACCACGGAGTGCTTCAGCACGCCCGTGTCGAACTGTGCGCTGACGACGGTCTGGTTGGTCAGGATCGTGTTTTCCTGGTCCTTGACGGTGCGCAGCGAGCGCGCCAGGGTCCAGGTCGACGGATCGGCGGCGACCGGCGTCTTCAGGTTGGCCATGCTGCCCATGAAGGCCGTCAGCAGGTAATCCTGCTTGGTCTTGCCATAGCGCGTGGTGTTCTGGATCTGCACGTTGGGCGAGAAATCATGGTCGATGCGCAAGGTGCCCATGTCCGCCTTGACCTTGTCGTAGTCCGAGGTGGAGCCGTAGAAATTCTTCGGATCGACCCTGGCGGCGCCGTTCAGGAAGGTACGGATGACCGGTTGCTCCTTCGTGGCGACGTCCGGCGTCGAGTAGCCAGGCAAGCCGATGGTCGGCACGCCGCCGTCGGGCACGTTGTCCTGGTCCACGTGCAGGTAGCTGGCCGTGATGCGCGTCGGTTTGCCGATGCCGAAGGTGACGGTGGGCGCGAAGGCCCAGCGCTTGTTCTTGACTTCGTCGCGCGCCGGATTGCCGCTGTCCTGCGTCATCAGGTTCAGGCGCATTGCCGTGCCGGTATCGCTGTCGAGGATGCGGTTCCAGTCGGCCGTGGCGCGCTTCTGCTTGCCGCTGCCGGCCGTCAGCAGCGAGTTGAACTTGTTTTCCATGCTGGCCGTCTTGCTGACCAGGTTGATCGAGCCGGTGGGCGAACCGCGGCCGCTGTCCGTGCCCGCCGGGCCCTTCAATACGTCGATCTGTTCGATGTTGAAGACGTCGCGCGCGATGGAACCCACGTCGCGCACGCCGTCGACATAGATGCTGCCGGACGAATCGAAACCGCGCATGTAGACGGCGTCGCCCGTGTTCGTGTTGCCGTTTTCGCCGAGGAAGAAGGTACCGACGCCCGGCGTGTTGCGCAGCGCGTCCGTCAGGGTCAGCGCGCCTTGCTGTTCGATCAATTCCTTCTTGATCACGACGATGGTTTGCGGCGTATTGACCAGCTCTTCCGTGTATTTCGGCGACGAGGCTTTTTCGGCCTTGAAATCATTTTCCTTGGAACCAATGACCTTGACTTCGTTCAGGGTTTGCTGCGATGCCGGGGCGCTTTGGCCGGCCGGGTCGGCCGCCTGGGCGGCGACGGGCAGCAGCATCACGGCCAGGGCGGCGCCGATGTGCTGGTTGAAACGGGTTGGGGCGTGTTTGCGGCTCTTGATTGCCATCTTGCTCTCTCGATAAGGTCAGGGTAGTGGTTCCTGGCTGGCTCTGCGCCGCAGTGCTTGGGCACGCGGGCAAGTGGCTGGCGATGGAGACGGAATAGGCCGTATTGTAATAACTGGGCGCTATTTCGTAAATGAGAATCGTTATCAGTATCATTTGCGCAACGGATTGGGTGTGCCACAAAAAAAACACTGTAATGCCGCATACCTGCTTGCTTTGCGGCCGAGCTGCTGCTACGCGCGCAGGCGTCCGGCAGCGGGAGTATGATGAGCAACCTTTACAAATTTCTTCCCAGCATGTTGCACACTCCCGTTGCCTTCGTTCCCCTGATCGACGCGCCCGAACCGGCCCCGGCCGCCGCCGAGACGCTCACATTCGTCTTTCACCGCGGGCGCCTGCTGTTGCGTACGCCCGGCCTGACCCTGCCCACTGCCGCCGAGGCGGCCGCGCTCGATATCGACCTGAGCCGCGCCCAGCCCGTAGGCTGGTGGCAGGGCCGCTATTGCCAGACGGTCTGGACGGATTCCGAGCTGTTGCCCGCCGATAGCCCCCTGGCGTATCACGGCATGCGCTCGCTGTTCAACGCCGTCGACGATGGCTTCCTGGGCCTGGCCAGCCGCGCCGTGCAGCTGGCCGAATGGGCGCGCACGCACCGCCATTGCGGCGTGTGCGCCACGCCCATGCAGCGCACGCGCGGCGAACGCTGTTTTACGTGCGCCGCCTGCGGCATGCTCGCGTATCCGCGCATTTCGCCCGCCATGATGGTGCTCATCCGCAAGGGCGAGCAGGTGCTGCTGGCCATGCACAAGCATTCGCCATCACAGCGCTTCAGTCCGCTGGCCGGTTTCCTCGAAGCGGGCGAATCGATCGAGGAAGCCGTGCACCGCGAAGTGATGGAAGAGGTGGGCTTGCGCGTGCACAACTTGCAGTACTTCATGAGCCAGTCCTGGCCGTTTCCCCATTCGCTGATGATCGCGTTTACGGCCGACTACCTGGATGGCGAGATTCGCCTGGACGAGAACGAGATTGCCGAGGCGCGCTGGTTCGGCCCCGGCGATGCGTGGCCGGAAGCGAGTTCGAGCGTGTCGATCTCCGCGCTGCTGGTGGGCGCGCACCGGCCGCCGGCGCAGTCGTAAAGCAGGGGCTGCTCAGGCAGCCTGCCGCATTTTCTATATACTGGCGGCAATTGCAAATTTTAGGGTGGTTTAGCATGTCTCAAGAAGAATTCTCCGAAAACGACTGGCGCCGGCTGATCAGCAGCCTTGGCGAAGATCCGCAGCGTCCTGGCTTGCTGGAAACGCCGGCGCGCGTGGCCAAGGCGTGGAAGCACTGGACGTCCGGCTATGGTCAGGACCCGGTGGACTTGCTGAAAGCCTTTGAAGATGGCGCGGAACAGTACAACGAGCTGATCGTCGTGCGCGGCATCCCCGTCTACAGCCATTGCGAACACCACCTGGCGCCGTTCTTCGGCAAGGCCACCATCGGTTACGTGCCCAACGGCAAGATCGTCGGCCTGTCGAAACTGACGCGCCTCGTCGATTGCTTCTCCAAGCGCCTGCAAGTGCAGGAACGCATGACGATGCAGATCGCCAACGCCTTGATGGAAGTGCTGGAACCGAAATCGGTGGGCGTGGTCGTGCGCTGCCGCCACCTGTGCATGGAAAGCCGCGGCATCCGCACGCCGGGCGAAGAAACCATCACCTCGGCCATGCTGGGCGAGATGCAGCCGAACCTGGCGCTGCGCACGGAATTTCTGGCCCTGGCGCGCGAAGTCTGATTTTTGGGCGATGATGCGTGACGAAGGCGGCATATGCCGCCTTTTTTCATGCGCGTCCGGATTCCCGTTCCGTCAGGTAGCGCGCCGGCGGCTTGCCCACCGCCTTGCGGAACATGGTGACAAAACCGCTGGTGTTTTCATAACCGAGTTCCAGCGCCACCGCTTTCACGCTGTGTCCTTGCGCCAGCCGCTGCAAGGCCAGGATAACGTGCAATTGCCGGCGCCAGCGGCCCACGCTCATGCCCATTTCCTCCAGTGATAGCCGGGTCATGCTGCGCTCGCTCATGCCGATGCGGCTGGCCCAGTCGGCCAGGGTGCTTTTATCGGCGGGCCGCGCCAGCAGCAGGGCGGCCAGGCGGCGCAGACGCGCATCGCGCGGCATCGGCAGATGCCAGTCTTCCACGGGCGCGACCGCCAATTCATCGAGCAGGGTGGCTACCAGGCGTTCCTGCGCGCCCTGCAGCGCGATCAGGGTGGGAAAACCGGCCGCCTTGGTGATGAGTTCGCGCAGCAGGGGCGAGACGGCCACGGTGCAGCAGACGGCCGGCAAGGCCGGCGCCATGGCCGGCTCGACAAACAGGCAATAGCACTCGGCCTCGCCCGCGCCCTGCGCCGAATGCATCAGGCCGCCCGGTATCCACACGGCGCACTGGGGCGGCACGATCCACACCCCACTTTCTACTTCGCAATGGATCACGCCCCGCGTGGCGTACAGCAGCTGCCCCTTGCGGTGCTGGTGCGGCGCCTGTTCCGCATCCTCGGGCACGCTGGCCAGGCCCACGGCCAGCAAGGGACGCAGCACGCCGTCGACGTCGAAATCGAGGATGGAGGCATCGTCGTCTAGACCCAGGCGGGCCGTCAGCATGCTGGGCAAGAGGGGATGGGGCATGGGACGACTTTGGCTGGATTGAATAATATTGTGGCTATTGTATGCAATGACGTCGGGTGCCGTCATCGGTATCGTATGGATATCCGCAGCCCCGCTTCAACGGCAACCGCCGCCGCCAGAGTTCTGATGAAGGCCAGGAGGAACGGCAACCCCCTTGAAGGAGTCTCCCATGCAACTCGATATCACCGATTTCCCCCTCGTCTGGATGCGCCGCGACAACGCCGCCAGCGGCCCCGACGATGCCCTGTTCAGCCAGTTCGAGGACTTGCTGGCGCGCCAGCAGGCGTTTGTCATTCTCAGCGAAGAAGGCCTGGACGAAGATGGGCATGACCATCCGCAGGAAGCGCGCAAGCGCGCCGTGCTGTGGATGAAGCGGCACAAGGCTGCCCTGCGCGCGTACATCCAGGGCATGGTACTGGTCGAACCGAGCGCCGCCAAGCGCCTGGCCGGCAAGGCCTTCGCCGTCATGTTCGGCCAGTTCTGGGGCTATCCCCTGCATTTCGGCACCAGCCGCGACGACGCGCTCGACATCGCCCAGCATTTGCTCAAGGCCTGGCTGCCGCCAAGGGAAAACTAACAACGCCAAGAGCACCTGACAAAACCGTAGCGAGCGGCAGTGATTTGTGGCCAAGAAGCGCAACCGTACTTCTAGTACGGTGAGCATCGCAGGCCGCAAAGCGCGCCGCGCAGTAGGTTTGGTCAGGTGTTTTAGTAGCGGTAGTCGTTGACGAAGTGTTTTGTGAAGTTGTACTTGCTGCCGCCGTCGAGCAAGTCGACCAGGCGTTTCGGCGCCGAGGCCGACATGAAGGCGTCGGCCGCGCCGCCCGTGCTGCGGAACTTCATGCCCGGACTGAGGATCTGGTTGGCGCCGATTTTCAGGTGCTGGAAGCTTTTCGTTTTTTCATTGTTGAGGATGAAGTGCAATTCCTGCTTGAACGTCAGGAAGGGGATCTTCAGCCACCAGCCTTCGTCCGTGCCATAGCTGGCGACGCTGGCAAAATGCGTGTTCTTGTCCGTCAGGGTGGGTTTGCCCAGGCGGTCGTTGATGCGTTTCATGGCTTCATTCTTGGTCATGCTGTGCTTTCGTGATTCAATCGATCTGGCGTGCATTTTGACACACGCCCGCCACCTCCGCCTGCCTTGACGCTGCCTATCTGCATCCTTTTTTACTGCAATGCAACATCGCAATGCAACATCAATTCTCATCAATTGTCGCAACGCATTAACAACACCGGGCAAAATTCATTGCTTACCGGCATTGTAAATATCGGTCGTTCGAGCGTATGCTGGAGCAGTCTGAACGTTGCCGCCAGAGCACCGTCGCCGCCGCATTCCCGGCTTGCCGAGCCGGAAGCGGACCACGCCCCATCGCCGCACAATAGAGAGTTGGAGACACAGCATGAAGAAATTGACGTTCCAGCAGAAGTTATGGATTCCCCTGATTTGCAGCCTGTTGTGCATCACCGTTATTTTTGTCTATAACGCCCTGGAAATCCGCAAGATCCGCATCGAAGAGCGCAGCGCCGATCTGAGCAATGCCGCCGACCTGGGCCTGGGCGCCGTCAAGATGTTCGGCGATCTGGCCGCCAGCGGCGCCTTGACGAAGGAAGAAGCGCAAAAGCAGGCCACGGCCGTCATCAAGAGCATGCGTTTCGGCGAGACCGGTTATTTGTCCATTATCAACCTTGACGCCGTCGTCGTGATGAATCCCGCCGCGCCGCAAACCGATGGCAAGAACATGTCGGATTTTAAGGATGCCAACGGCACCTATCTGTACCGCGACATCGTTGCCGTCGGCAAGACCGATGCGGGCAAGGGCTTCGTCCATTATTACTTTCCCCGTCCCGGCCAGAAGACGCCCGAACCGAAGATGAGCCGCGTGGTGGCCTACAAGCCATGGAGCTGGACCATCGTGACGGGCGTGTACATGGATGATATCGATGCGGCCTTCCGCCAGTCGCTGCTGACCTCGCTGGGCGTACTGGTGCTGGTGTGCGCGCTGCTGGCCGCCGTCGTCGTCGTGATCAACCGCAGCCTGCGCCATGCGCTGGGCGGCGACCCCGAATATGCGGCCGACGTGGCCGAAAAGATCGCGAATAACGACTTGAGCGGCATCGTGCGCACGCATGCCAGCGACCGCCACAGCGTGCTGTACGCGATGAAAACCATGCAAACCAATCTGGTCGACGCGATCAGCGAAATCCGCCACAGCGCCGAGACGATCGCCACGGCATCGAGCGAGATTGCCAGCGGCAATATGGACTTGTCGGCGCGCACGGAAATGCAAGCCAGTTCGCTGGAGGAAACGGCGGCATCGATGGAGGAACTGACCTCGACCGTGACGCAAAACGCGGGCAATGCCGTGCAGGCGAATGAACTGGCGCAGTCCGCTTCCGCCGTGGCGCGCCAGGGCGGCGCCGTGGTGGCGCAAGTGATCGGCACCATGGACACGATCAACGCCTCGTCGCGCAAGATCGTCGACATCATCGGCGTCATCGACGGCATCGCCTTCCAGACGAATATCCTGGCCTTGAACGCGGCCGTGGAAGCGGCGCGCGCGGGCGAGCAGGGCCGCGGCTTTGCCGTCGTGGCGTCGGAAGTGCGCAACCTGGCGCAACGATCCGCGGGCGCGGCGAAGGAAATCAAGGAACTGATCGGCGCCTCCGTCGACAGCATCGCGGCCGGCAGCACCCTCGTCGCACAGGCGGGCACGACAATGGATCAGGTGGTCGCTTCCGTCTCGCGCGTGACCGACATCATGGCCGACATCACGGCCGCCTCGCACGAGCAAAGCACGGGCATCGGCCACGTCAACCAGGCGATCACGGAAATGGATAGCGTGACGCAGCAAAATGCGGCACTGGTGGAAGAGGCGGCGGCAGCGGCGTCGAGCATGCAGGATCAGGCGGCCGTGTTGGCGCAACTGGTGGCGCGCTTCAAACTGTCGGCGCAGGAGCCGGGAACGGCGCCGCGCCTGGCGGCAAGCTCGGCTGGCGCGCCACGCGCCGTGGCGAAAAAACCGCTGCGCAGCCTGGCGGCGCGCTAAGTTCCTATTGGGCCGGTGCCGCCGCTGGCGGCGCCGGTTCGAATTCCAGCTTGTCATCGACGACCACGAATTGCCCGACCGGCTGGCCCAGGTCGGCTTTCGGGTCGTTTTCCATTTCCGTCAGCGCATTGCAGGTATTCGTTTCCGCCTGCCACAACTGCTTGCCCATGCGGATATTCCACACGCCATCGCCGGCCGCGAACAGCTCGACGGTGATGTCGGCCGGCGCATCCGTCGACAGGGTATGCAGGCGCTGGCATTGCGGCAGATTGGTCGCCATCAGCTGCACTTCCACGGTATCTTGCCAAAAATAACGCTGCTGGCGGCGCACGGTCAGGGAATGGTCTTGTCCATCGAACATGTAGATGGCGAAGTCCTGGACACAGCCTGACAGCAGGACGGACAGCGTGACGATCAGGAGTTTGCGCATGGTCGGCTTTCTTTGTTTGTGCTCTGGAATGTCGGAATGCCTGCGTGACGGCGCTGGTGAATGCTTGCGCTGCTGGGGCGCCGTCTTGTTTTCCGCTTACGTGGCATTATATCCATGCATATCAGTTGCGGCGCGACAATAGTTCTGCCAAGTGCGCCTGCCCCTACTCATCTACCTGGAAAGACCACGATGATCGACCTGTATTACTGGACCACGCCCAACGGGCACAAGGTGACGATGTTCCTGGAAGAAGCGGGCATCCCCTACAACATCATTCCCGTACATATCGGCAAGGGCGAGCAGTTCAAGCCCGAGTTTCTCGCCATCGCACCGAACAACCGCATCCCCGCCATCGTCGACCAGGCGCCGGCAGATGGCGGCGCGCCCCTGTCCCTGTTCGAATCGGGAGCGATTCTGCAATACCTGGCCGAGAAAAGCGGGCAATTCCTGCCGGCCGACGTGCGCGGACGCGCCGAAGTCATGCAGTGGCTGTTCTGGCAAATGGGCGGCCTTGGCCCCATGGCCGGGCAAAACCATCATTTCGTGCAATACGCGCCCGAACCCATCGATTACGCCATCACGCGCTACGTCAACGAAACGAACCGGCTATATGGCGTGCTGAACAAGCGCCTGGCGGACCGCGCATTCGTGGCCGGCGACACGTATTCCATCGCCGACATGGCGATCTACCCGTGGATCGTGCCGCACGCACGCCAGCGCCAGAAGCTGGAAGATTTCCCGCACCTGGCGCGCTGGTTCGCGGCCATCGCCGCCCGTCCCGCCACCGTGCGCGCGTATGCGCGCGCGGCCGAGATCAACGTGCAGCCCACCGTCAGCGGCGACGCGAAAAGCGTGCTGTTCGGACAGACGGCGAAGACGCTCGGCTAAGCTTCAGTTGCCGCGGTAGGTGGAAAAGCCGAAAGGGCTGAGCAGCAAGGGAATGTGATAGTGCTGCTCGGTCTTTTCCACGTGGAATTGCACGGGGATTTCCGGGAAGAATGTTTCCTGTTTCAGCCGCGCATAGTGTTCGCCAGTTTTAAACACGATGCGGTAGTCGCCCGCCTGCATGGGCGTATCGGCTGGATACATGGCCGCGATGCGCCCCTGCGCATTCGTCACGGCGCTGCCCAGCTGTTGCCAAGCATCCCCTTTTTTCTGTTCCAGCGTGACCGTCACGCCGGCCGTCGGCTGGCCGCTTTGCAAGTCGAGGATGTGCACGCTCAAGGGATTGGCGGCCAGGGCCGTGCTGGACAGGCTGGCGAAGGCCAGGGCGGCAGCGGTTTTTTTCAGATAGGTCATCGTTGTTGCTTTCATAAGGTGGGGGAATCGAGTTCAGGGACGGCGGCCAGGGCGGCCTGGGCGCAGGACCGGTCTGGTAGGGCGCCACCGCCACCGGCCACGCCGATGGCGCCGACGACTTCGCCCTTGGCGCGCAAGGGCAGGCCGCCGCCCAGCAGCAACAGTTCCGGCAGGGTCGTCAAATTGGCCATGTCGGGATTGCCGCGCGCGGCCACCGCCAGCGCCTGGGTATCGTTTTTCGTCGACAGGGCCGTGTAGGCCTTGCGCCGGCTGGCGTCCGTGTTGTGCGGCCCGACGCCATCGGCGCGCTGCACGGTCACGAGATTACCGCCACGGTCCAGCACGCTGACGACGATATGCCGGCCTTGCGCCTGGCACGCGGCGATGGCCGCATTCGCCAGCTTGTTGGCCGCCGCCAGCGACAGCTCATCGACCTTGCGCAGCTGGGCGTGGGCGGGGCTGGCCAGCAGGCACAGCAGGGTACTGCCGAAAAGTAGGGTTTTCATCTGGCATCCATGTAAAAGAATGGCGCCAGTATGGCCAGGCGTGCCCTACGAGAAGATGATCGCCGCATGACATTTTTATCATCCGCGGCGCCCGGCGCGCGGCGTAGAATGGTTTTATATTCTCCTTAGAAAGCTGCCATGCGTATCCTGGTCATCGAAGACGAACCGAAGACGGGCGACTATCTGCTGCGCGGCCTTGCCGAGTCCGGCTTCACGGTGAGCCTGGCGCGCAATGGCCGCGACGGCTTGCACATGGCAAGTACGGAGTCACCCGATCTCATCGTGCTCGACGTCATGCTGCCCATCATGGACGGCTGGCAAGTCTTGCGTGCGCTGCGCCTGCAGGAAGGCGGCGCGGACGTGCCCGTGATTTTCCTCACGGCGCGCGACGAAGTGCAGGACCGGGTCAAGGGGCTGGAACTGGGCGCCGACGATTACCTGGTGAAACCGTTCGCGTTTGCCGAACTGGTGGCGCGCATCCGCACCCTGCTGCGGCGCGGGCCGCCCCGTGAAGACGACGTCATCCGCATCGGCGACATGGAAATCGACGTGATGAAACGCAAGGTCAGCCGGCAAGGCCAGCGCATCACCCTGACGGCCAAGGAATTCGGTTTGCTGCATTTATTGGCGCGGCGCCAGGGCGAGGTGCTGTCGCGCTCCATCATCGCTTCGCAAGTGTGGGACATCAATTTCGAGAGCGATACCAACGTCATCGACGCGGCCATCCGTCGCCTGCGCAGCAAGCTCGACGACCCGTTCGAACCCAAGCTGATCCACACCTTGCGGGGCATGGGCTATGTCTGCGAATTGCGCGCGCCCAGCGCTCCCGACAGCGGCGTGGCCGCATGAAGCTGGCAGAACTGCGGCGCTCGCTGACCCTGCGCGTCACGCTCGTGTTCGTGCTGATCGTGGCCCTCGTGTCGGCCGGACTGGGCATGCATCTGTACCGTTCATTTGTGGCGGAAATCGAGCGCCGCGACGATATTTTATTGCTGGGAAAACTGCGGCAGATTCAGCAATTACTCGGCAATGCGGGCACCCTGGACATCATCCGCGAGCGGCCCCAGTATTTTCGCGACACCATGAGCGGGCAAGAGAATTCCCTGGTGCGCATCGTGCGCGCCGATGGCACGCGGTTGATCGATGTCAATCCGAACGGCGAGACGGTGGCGCATGCTGTTCCCGTGGCCGTCGATGCGCCCGTGACGGCCAGCGACATCGTCAGCTGGACCAGCCGCGATGGCTATCCGGCCCGGGTCGTGGCGGCCAGCGCGCGCATCGGCGAGCCGGCGCAGATGGCCGACATTGCCGTTGCCCGGGTCTATGGCGACCGCACGGCCATGTTTGCCGCCTACCGCTGGCAGATCGTTGTCTCCGTCGCCATCAGCGCGCTGGTGGCGGCGATTCTGGCCAGCGTGATGCTGCTGCGGGGCTTGCGGCCGCTGCGCAATATCGCCGCCCATGCGGCCCTCGTGCGGCCGGGCAAGCTCGGTCAGCAGCTGGAGGCGCGCGGGGCGCCGACGGAATTGCTGCCCCTGATCCAGGCCTTGAACGCCATGCTGGCGCGCCTGCAGGAAGGGTACGCGCGGCTGTCGCAGTTTTCCGCCGACCTCGCGCATGAATTCCGTACGCCCGTCACCAATCTGCTGGGGCAAAGCCAGGTCATGCTGGCCCGCCCCCGCAGCGCGCACGAGTATGAACAGCTGGTGTCGTCGAACGTGGAAGAGCTGGAACGGCTGTCGCGCATGATCGACAGCATGCTGTTTCTGGCGCGGGCGCAGCAGGACGAGATGATCCTGATCAAGCAAGCATTGCCCGTGCAGGACGAGTTCTTGCGCCTGGCCGATTTCTTTGAAGGCCTGGCCGAAGAACGCGAGCTGGCGCTGGCTTGCCACGGCAGCGGCACGGTGACGGCCGAGCCGCAACTGCTGCGCCGCGCGCTGGGCAACCTGCTGTCGAACGCCATCCGCCACGCGGCGCCGGGCAGCACGATTCTGTTGCGTTCGCACGCGACCAACGAGGGCGTGGAACTGAGCGTAAGCAACCTTGGCCCCGCCATCCCCGCGCGTCACTTGCCCCACCTGTTCGAGCGTTTCTACCGCGCCGACCCCGCCCGCAGCGACTCGGCCGCCTCCACGGGATTAGGGCTGGCCATCGTCACGGCCATCATGCAATTACATGGCGGCAACGCGAGCGTGGCCTCGGATGCAGCCGCCACGACGTTTACCTTGGTTTTCCCGGCGCAGCAACGTAGGTCGGATTAGCGGGGCGTAGCCACGCTAATCCGACAATATTGTTGGCGCTGCGATGATGTCGGATTACGCGCTCAAGCGCTAATCCGACCTACGCGACCTACACAAATGGCATTATGCAGAGCCACGACGTTTCCCCTCACCTTCCCGCTCCAGCAGCGTAGGTCGGATTAGGCCAGGGGCCGTAATCCGACGTAGTGTTGGCGGCAGCGCAGATGTCGGATTACGCGCGGCGTTGCCGCGCTAATCCGACCTACGCCTGCCAATCAGCCCATCTCCACCAAAAACTCATGCATGCCCGTATGCGGCAATTGCGCGCACGCCGCCGCAAAGTGCGGCAACTGGCCCCACAGCAGCGGGTTGCCGACGAGGTACACATAATGTTGCGCACGCGTCAGGGCCACGTTGAGCAGATTCGGCGTGGCCGCCGCCCATTGCGCGGCGCCGGCCGTGCTGTCGTCGGCGCCGAGCACCAGCATCACCACGCTTTGTTCCTTGCCCTGGAAGGTGTGCACGGTGCCCACCATCTGGCTGCTCCACTGGCGCAGTTCGCGCGCCGTGGGCGCCTTGCCGTAGCCGAGGCGGCGGTCCCAGTCCATGTCGACGATGCGCGAGCGCAATTCGTTGCGCACGGCCTTGAACGGCGTGATCACATACATGTCCGGCAGCTTGCCGTCGCGGCGGTATAGTTTTAATAGCACTTCCAGCACGAAATCGAGCTGCACGGGCACCACCTGCTTGTAGCTGACGGCGCCGACGGTATCGATCCAGCGGCTCGGTCCCCGCGTCAGGCCGCGCGCGCCGGCCGGCGGCGTGCGTTCAGCTAGCCCATAGACCATCTTGTCTTCGTAGGCGATGCTGTTGGCCAGCGAAAACATTGGCTCCACGCAGCGGCGGTGCACGCGCAGGGGGCTGCCGATCCACAGGGGCTGGGCGCTGCCGGCGCCGACCGTCGCGCCATAGCGGTTGGCCTTGTCGGCCAGCGTCTGCACGGACACGCTGGTCGGCGCGTAGCTGCCATCCTGCGTATGCGGCGACAGGGCGGACAGGGTTTGCACCAGGCGGCCCGGCACCGTGAACACGGGTTCGATCTGCAGCGGGTCGCCCACGACGACGGCCCGTTTGGCGCGCCACAGGCTGCCCAGCGCCGCTTGCGGCACGGCCTGGCCCGCTTCATCGATGAACAGCCAGCCCAGCGATTCGGGGCCCATGCCCTGGAACTGGCGCGCGAACGAGGCGAACGTGGTCGACACGACGGGCACCACCATGAACAGGCTGTGCCAGACCATGGCGACGTGCGACTGGTCGTAGGCGCGCTTGTTTTTCAGCAATTTCGACACGGCCAGCAAGTTGCCGCCAAAACCGGGGCCGCCCTTTTTCGCCACTTCGGCCAGCCACGCTTCATGTAGGGCCAGGGCCTTGGCGAACAGGCGCGAGCGCAGGCGCGCCAGGGCCGGTTCATGCCACAGGCCGCCAATTTGCAGCGCGTCGCCGTCCAGCTCGTCCAGGGCGGCCGGCGCGATGATGGTGGGAAAGCGCAGGCGCGCGCGGCGCAGCAGCTCCGTGCTGTCATCCCATTCGCGCTGGCGCGATTGCGCCGTGCGCAGGGCGATGTGCAGGCCATGGCGTGCCCGTTCGCAGCGCGGCTCCAGTTCGCCCTTCAAGAGCAGCTTGATGGCGGAGACGTCGCGCGCGGCCTGGCGCTGCGCCTCGGCATTGGCCACGACGGCATCCTTGTAGGCGCGCGCCGGTGCCGTGCGGAATAGCCGGGCAAAGAAACCGGGCTGCGTCAGCGCCACCAGGCGCTCTTCTTCCAGTAATTCCTTCTTGCTGGCGAGCAAGGTGTCCTGCTGCGCCAGCGCGCCGGACAGGGCGGCATTCGCCGCATCCATCTCTTGCTCGGCTGCAATCAACGCTTGCTGGCTGGCCTGGATAAAATCGGCTTCCGTGCACGTGCCCACGGCTTGCCACAGGGCAGCATACTGGGCGTGCTCGGCCAGGGCCTTTTCCACCACGTGTTCCGTCTCGCGGAACTCGCGCGCCGCCTGGGCGAAGCTGACGCCCTGGTAGCTGGCCAGCCACTGGCGGATATTCTGCGCGTTCGGCGTCTTGCGCGCCGTGGTTTTATCCCAGTCGTCGTCATAAAAATTGCTGACGAAGCGGCGGCGGTTGGCGCTATTGCCCAGCGCGCAGGACATCAAGCCCCATGGCGCTTCCGTGTCGCCCAAGGCACGGTTGGCGCCATTGCCATCGGCCACCACGCGGCGCGCCACGCTTTCAAAGTAACGCGTGCGCGCCCATTCCTTGCCCAGCTGTTTCGGTTTTGGGAGGTCGCCGGAAATGTTTTCCACTGCCGCATTGTTCGACGAGGCGACGACCATTTCAAAGCCCGTCAGTTCCGGGCGCAAGCGGGCGATGGTGATCGGGTCGCGCACGCCTTCGAAGGCCACGGCCACCTTGCCGATGAAGGCGTCGCCGGCGCGGTCCAGGCAGGACAGCACGCTGGCGCGGCGCACGATGTTGTCGGCGAACAATTCGCGCAGCAAGGTCGTCTTGCCCGTGCCGGGCGGACCGTTGACGGAAAAGATGCCGCGCTCATGCAAACTGGTGCGTGCGCCGTGGATGGCGAACTGCTGCATCAGGCTCATGGCGTAGCTGGCGTCCTCCAGCCAGTGGCCCCGGTTCATATTGGCCGGATTGAGCATGGCGGCCAGCGCCTGGCGTCCGGCCGGGCTGTACAGGTCGATGCGCTCGTCCTGCGCCAGCGGCGTCAGATAGGCGGCGACCGTCGCGGGCAACTTGCCTCCACGCAAGGCGCGGATGATCTGCTCCAGGTCATCGAGGTAAAAGCTGTTGAGGATATCGATGCTGGGTTCCACCGTGTCACCGAAGTCCAGGCTGCGGTTCTGGCTGGCCTCAGCCAGGTCGTTTTCCGCCACGGCCGCGCGTTTCTTGCGCGTGCGCAATTCCAGCACGGCCAGCGGCTGGCCGGCGGACGGGTGGAAACCGGCCCAGTCGCGCAGCAGGTCGGCCAGGGCCGCGATTTCCACGCCGGACAGGGGCGACGAGACATTGCCTGCCTCGTCCGCTACTTGCTGCGATACGCGGCTTGCCGCGAAATTGCGCAAGCTGTCCTGCAGCGCCAGCTGGCTGTCGCTGAAGGCATCCAGGCTCAGGCCGGACCAGTCCGGCGTGCGGGCGCGGCCCAGGGCCCACGGCAAGGTCGACACGGAGACAGGGTCGAACTGCGGCTCGCCCAGCGCATTGAGGTTCAGGCGGGCAAAGCACGAGCGTCCCAGCAGCTCTGTTTTTTCTGTTTCGGCAATGTTTTCCGGGCCGTTGGCCGGCGGGCAAGCCTTGTTGATTTCGGCCTTGTCGAACACGCCGAGGAAGAGCGAAAAGCCGTCGATCTCGCGGTCGGAAGGCACTGGCCATTGCGTGGCGAACTGCGGCGGCAATTGCGCCAGCTGTTCGCGGTGGAGGAGACGCACGGTGGACTGGTCTTCAACGTCCGTGATTTGATTCAGGTCAAACGGGATAAAGAATTCGATCTTGTGCCAATACTCCAGGATAGCCAGGAGGCGCTGCTGTTCTGCCTGATTCATGATGACCAATATTTTGTAAAGCGAGCGAGGATTGTAAAGCGTATGCACGCTGCACGTTTTGCACTTTTGCCTATTGCGCGGGCTTTGCCGCAAAAAAAGTGGTATTGGAGGACGAAAAAAAGCCAGGCAGCAACTTCCTGCCTGGCTTTCCCGTGGGGAGGATGTTGCTATTGGTTAAAACTCTTCCCATTCGCTCTCGGCACCGGCATTGCTGCGGCGTGCCGGCGCGGCCGCGACGGCCTTGCGCACGGGTACGGGCTTGGCCGCGGGGCGCGCGATGGCTGGCGCTGCCGGTGCTGCGCGCACAGGCGTCAGTTTGGGCGCGCTGGCGGCATGGTTGCCGGTTTTAAAGAAACCCACCACATGCGCCAGTTCGCCCGCCTGCTCCTGCATGCTTTGCGAAGCGGCCGCCGCTTCTTCCACCAGGGCCGCGTTTTGCTGCGTCACTTCATCCATCTGGGCGATGGCCATGTTGATCTGCTCGATGCCGATGGTCTGCTCGTGCGTGGCGGAGGTGATTTCGCCCATGATGTCGGTCACGCGCACGATGCTGTCGACGATGTCGCCCATGGTCTGGCCCGCTTCATTGACCAGGCGCGACCCCGTGTCCACATTGGCGACGGAGGCGGCGATCAATTCCTTGATTTCTTTCGCTGCGCCAGCTGATCGTTGGGCAAGATTGCGCACTTCCGTCGCCACGACGGCGAAGCCACGGCCCTGTTCGCCCGCGCGCGCCGCTTCCACGGCCGCGTTCAAGGCCAGGATGTTGGTCTGGAAGGCGATGCCGTCGATGACGCCGATGATGTCGACGATCTTCTTCGACGAGTCATTGATGGTGCCCATGGTGTCGACCACTTGCGAGACGATGCTGCCGCCGCGCACGGCCACCTCGGACGCGCTTTTCGCCAGCTGGTTGGCCTGGCGCGCATTGTCCGCGTTCTGCTTCACGGTCGAGGTCAGTTCTTCCATCGACGAGGCCGTTTCTTCCAGCGAACTGGCTTGCTCTTCCGTGCGGGAAGACAGGTCGAGGTTGCCGGCGGCAATTTCGCTCGATGCCGTGGCGATGGCATCCGTGCCATGGCGCACTTGCGCCACCACGCCCAATAAACTGTCGTTCATGGCCTTCAGGGCGCCCAGCAGGCGGCCCGTTTCATCGCTGGAATTGACGACGATGTGCGACGACAAGTCGCCCGAGGCCACGGTTTCCGCCACGGCCACGGCTGCATTGATGGGGCGGGTGATCGAGCGCGTGATGATCCAGGCCACGAAGGCGCCCAGCAGCACTGCCACGCTGCCGAGGATGATCATGAAGGCGCGCGCGCTGGCGCTCAGCGTTTCGGCGTCCGTCGCCGCCTGCGCCGCCTGCTCGGCTTCATACGCGACCAGGCTGTCGAGCGCGCCCAGCACGATCTTCAGGCTCGGCGCCGCCTGCTGGGTCAAAAAGGCGATCGCCTCTTCCGTCTGGCCCGCGTTGCGCAGCTCGATGACCTTGTTGTTCAGCGGCGCGCCCGATTTCAGGGCCGCGTCCAGCTCGGCCATCAGCGCCGTTTCCTTGTCCGTCGAGATTTTCTTTTGCAAGGTTTCCTTGGCGGCGCCGTACTTCTTGCGCGCTTCGCCGATCTTTGCCAGTTCCGCCTGCACCAGCGCTTCCGTCGGCGCCACCACCACGCTGGTGATCGCCAGGGTAATGTTGCGCACGTTGTCGCTCATGGTATTGGCCGCCGCCATCTTGACGTTCTTGTCGGCCACGATATCGTGGGTGCGGGCGCTCAGTTGCCCCATCGAGTACAGGCCGACGAGCAAGACGGCCACCAGCAGGCCGAGGACGACAGCAAACCCGATCCCGAGCCGGGTGCCGATTTTGAATTGTGTGAGTGACATGATTGCTTTCGTGTTGCGGTATGGTGAGGAAACGTCGGACGGACCGGGGCTACGGGTTTGTACGTATGGGCGGCCAGCCTGTAATTGTTCCTCAAAATTCCGCACTGCAATACAAATAATTGTATCAAGTCCGTGAAAAGTTCAAGAACTGGCGGCAAATGAAATAAGTTGTCGCATGGAAACAACGAGCGCTACCGCAGGAAACATCAGCGCTGGGGAAACACGTGGGCAGTGAGGAAGTCGATGAAGGCGCGCAGTTTCGGCGTCAGGTGGCGGCTGCTGGGCCACAGGATGCGAAAGGCGCCGTCGTGCCGGCGGTGCGCGTCCAGCACCGGCCGCAGGCGGTCCGCCGCCAGTGCCGCCCGCACGGCGAAGTCGGGCAGGGCGGCGATGCCCAGGCCGCTTTCGGCAAAGTGCAGCAGGGTGTCGACGTTGTTACAGTTGAGCACAGTCGGCAAGCCGGCCGCGTGCAGGGCATTCCACTCGGGCAAGGGCCACGCCTCGACCTTACCGCTGCTGGGAAATTTGTACAGCAGACAGGTGTGCTGGACCAGCTCGGCTGGCAGCAGCGGCGTGCCATGCTGTGCCAGGTAGGCGGGCGCGGCCACCAGTTGCAGCTGGAACTGCCCCAGTTGGCGGCTCATCAAACGGCTGTCGGCGCTTTCGCCCGCGCGCACGACGGCGTCATATCCCTCCTCGATGACGTCGACCCGGCGGTCGCTGAAATCGAGGTCGAGTTCCACCTGCGGATAGGCACGCGCGAACGCGGCCAGCACGGGATTGAGCAGGCTGCCCACCAGCGGCAGGCTGACGCGCAGGCGGCCTTGCGGCGCGCTCTTGCTGTTGGATAATTCCTGCTCGGCCGCTTCGATCTCGCCCAGGATGCGCCGGCAGCGTTCGAGAAACACGGTGCCTTCGCTGGTGAGCGCGATGCTGCGCGTGCTGCGGTGAAACAGACGCACACCGAGCCGCTCTTCCAGCCGCGCGATGCTCTTGCCCACGGCCGAGGCGGAAATCCCCAGCACCCGGCCCGCCGCCACGAAACTGCGCATTTCCGCCGCCTGTACGAAGGCCGTGAATCCCGCCAGATTATCCATGGTTTCCCTTTTTGATTGCGGATGTCAACGTCCGCACAGACTGAAACTATAGCCTGTTTTTCTTTGATCGCGCCTGGCTTACCTTGGCAGCCTGATCATTTGAAAGGCTGAGCCATGATGTACAACTTCTCTCCCGCGGCCTTGTCCGCCCGCATCGATCCCTTGCTCGATGCCGTGCTGCGGCAGCAGCGCCTGGTGGGCGCCGTGGTGCTGGTGCGCCAGCGCGGCCAGGACGTGTACCGCCGCGCGGCCGGCCACCTGGACCGCGAGGCGGGCACGCCCATGGTGGAAGACGCCGTCTTCCGCCTGGCGTCCGTCAGCAAACCCATCGTCTCGACGGCCGCGCTGGCGCTGGTGGGACAGGACCGTCTGGGGCTGGACGACCCGGTGGCGCGCTGGCTGCCGTATTTCGCGCCGCGCCAGCCGGACGGTACGGTGGCGGCGATGACCGTGCGCCACCTGCTTACGCATACGGCTGGCCTTGACTACGGCTTTTTCCAGCCGCGGCGCGGCGCGTATGCACGGGCTGGCGTGTCCGACGGCATGGATGCGTCCCGCATTACCCTGGCAGACAATCTGCGCCGCCTGGCCACCGTGCCGCTCGCGTTTGCACCGGGTGAGCGCTGGGCGTATTCGATCGCCACCGACGTGCTGGGCGCCGTGATCGAAGCGGTGACTGCTTTGCCGCTGGCGCAGGCCGTGGCACAGCTGGTGACAGGCCCGCTGGCCATGCGCGACACGGGCTTTATCAGCACCGACGCGGCGCGCCTGGCCGTCGCGTATGCGGATCCGGACCGCGCGGCAGGCGAGGCCCGGCCGCGCCGTTTGCGCGATGCGGGGGAAGACCATCTGCCGTTTCTCGTCGGCATGGCCGGCTTTACCTTGTCGCCGGCAAGGGCGCTCGACGCGCACGCGTATCCGTCCGGCGGCGCCGGCATGGTGGGTTCCGCCCCCGACTTCATGCGCCTGCTGGAAACCTTGCGCCAGGGCGGCGCGCCGCTGCTGCCGCCGGCGCTGGCGCGGCAGATGGGAGCAAACCAGACGGGCGGTTTTGATTTGCCGTTCTGGCCGGGACGGGGCTTCGGCCTGGGGGTCACGGTATTGACGGACCCGCTTGCTGCCGCCACACCGGAATCCGTGGGCAGCTGGCGCATGGGCGGCACGTATGGCCACTCGTGGTTTGTCGACCCGGCGCAGGAATTGTCCGTGGTGGCGTTCACGAATACGGCGCTGGAGGGCATGGCGGGACCCTTCGTGACGCAACTGTGCCAGGCGATTTATGGCAACAAGGAAGCTGGCGCCAAGGACATGTCATGACGCGCCCGCACCCCATCGTCTTCCTCGCGCTGGGCCTGTTCGGCGTGTATTGCATCGAGTTTGGCGTGGTGGGCATCTTGCCGATGATCATGCAGCGTTACGGCGTGACGGCCGCGCACGCCGGTTCGCTGGTGAGCCTGTTCGCGCTGGTGATCGCCGTGGGCGGCCCCTTCCTCGTGCTGCTGGCCACGCGCTGGCGCCGCAAGCCCGTGCTGATCGTCTCGCTTCTCGTGTTTGCCCTGGCCAGCGTGGTGTCTGCGTATGCGCCGCGCTTCGGGCTGCTGCTGGCGCTGCGCGTGGTGCCGGCCCTGTTCCACCCCGTGTATTTCTCGCTGGCCATGGTGGCGGCCGCCGCCCTGTATCCACCGCAGCAGGCGGCGCGGGCCGGCGCGCATGCGTTTACGGGCACCAGCATGGGCATGGTGCTGGGCATTCCGCTGACCACGTGGATCGCCGCGCAAGTTGGCTATGAGGCGTCGTTTCTCGCCTGCGCCCTCGTGAATGCCCTGGCGGCGCTGGGGCTGTATCTGTTTCTGCCCGACACGCCGCGCGAGGCGCCGCTGACGTATGGCCGCCAGCTGGCCGTGCTGCGCAAACCTGCCCTGTGGTTCACCATTGCCGCCGCCGTGCTGGTGTTTGCCGCCATGTTTGCCGTGTATGCGTATGCGGCCGCGTATCTGCAGCAGGTGGCGGGCTTGTCGGCGCGCCAGACGGGGCTGGCGCTGGTGATGTTTGGCGTGGGCGGCGTGGCGGGCAATCTGTACGCCGGGCGCCAGCTGGGCACGCACGTGCTGCGCACGGTCTTGCTGCAGCCCGTGCTGCTGGGGCTGGCGTACTGGCTGCTGTACCGGCATGCGGGCAGCGATATCGGCTGGGCGGCGCTGACCGTGTTGCTGCTGTTCTGGGGCGCGGCGCATACGAGCGGGCTGATCGTCACGCAAGTGTGGCTCAGCAGCGAAGCGCGCGAGGCGCCCGCGTTCGCCATCGGCGTGTATATCGCCGCCATCAACCTGGGCGTGACGCTGGGCGCGCTGGCCGGCGGCATGGCCATCGAGTCCTATGGCATGCGGGGTGCGCTGGCTTGCGGCGCGCTGCTGGGGGCGCTGGCGCTGGCCTTGATCGGGATCAAGGCGTGGCGCTATCGCCTGCCCTCAGTCCTCGATATGGTTGGGGATGCGAAACAGTAAATCCGTATCGCCGATGTCCACGCCCGCTTGCGACAGCAAGGTGCTGGCCTGGCCACGGTGATGCGTCTGGTGGTTGAAGAAATGCATGAGCAGGCTGAAAAACTCGCGCCGGTTCGGCCCCTTGCTGTTGCGGTAATCGAGCAAATGGTCGAGGTCTTCTTCGCGGATGGAAGCGGCCCAGTCGATGATGACCTGGTCCAGCCACAGCCGGTGCGCATGCATGGCGGCAAAATCCTCGGCCGCGAACAGCGGTTGCGTCAGCGAGGTGGGCGGCGTGATGGCGCGGATGGGATCGAGCAGGGGGAAACCGGCCGGATGTTTCGCGTAGCGCTGCATCCACAAGGTGTCGCCCACCATCACGTGGTTCAGGGTGGCCAGCAGGGAGCCGAAGAAGGCGCCCCGCTCACGCTCCAGCTCGCCGGGCGGCAGGCTGGCCGCCGCCGCGTAGACCTTGGCATTCATCCACTGGTTGTAATCGGCCATCAGGCGAATGTGGGCGCAACGACTCATGATGATTCCTCCAGTGGATGAATGACAATATTAAACGGACTTCAAAAACGCGCGTATGCCGGCCAGCAGCATTTCAATGGCCATCGCCGTCAGGATCAAGCCCATCAGGCGCTCGAACGCCGTCATGACCCTTGGACCGAGCGCCCGCTGCAAGCGTTCGGCGCACAGGAAGACGGCCAGCCAGACGGCGGCCACGGCCGTCAGCCCCGCCACGTGGGCGATCACGTCGTTCATTTCATGCGAGGAAAACAGCAGCACGGTGGCCAGGGCCGACGGGCCGGCCAGCGCGGGGATGGCCAGCGGCACGATGAACGGCTCGCCGCCCATTTCGTGGTCGCTATTGCCCGCGTTTGGCTGTGGAAACACCATGCGCATGGCGATCAGGAACAGGATCACGCCGCCGCCGATGCGCAGCGCCACTTCCGACAATTGCAAGGCGTTCAGGAAATGGCGGCCGAAGAACATGAACAGCAGCAAAATGCCGAAGGCGATCAGGCATTCGCGCACCACGACTTTCCAGCGCCGCTCGATGGGTACCCGTTTCAGGGCATTGACGAACAGGGAAACGTTGCCGAACGGGTCGGTGACGAGCAAGAGCAGGATAAATGTCTGGAAGAAATTCTGTGTCATGGCGGTGAGAGATAAGGTCAACACCGCTGCCAGGATGGGCGCGGTGCGATAAGGCTTGCGATGATAACAAGCCCGGCGGCGATCGCCCATAATTATTGATGCATAGCAGCATTTTTTTTATGCCGCGATGACTTTTGCCTGGTAAAACGCCGTCGGCGTGGTGCCGAAATGCTTTTTGAACATGGCCGTAAACGCGCTTTGGCTCGTGTAGCCATTGTCCATCGCCACATCGATGACCTTGCCGCCGCGCGCCAATTGCTCCAGCGCCCGCAGCAGCCGCGCCTGCTGGCGCCACTGGCCGAAGCGCATGCCCGTCTGCTTCTGGAACAAGCGGTGCAGGCTGCGCTCGGTGATCGCCAGTTCCTGCGCCCAGTGCGCCACCGTCACTTGCTCGCCCGGTTGCTCCATCAGCCGCGCGCAAATGCCGCGCAGACGCACGTCCGCAGGCAAGGGCAGGTACAGGGGCAGCACGGGCAGGCTGCCCAGTTCGTGCAACAGCAATTGCAGCAGATGCCAGTCGCGGCTGCCTTCCGCGAAGTCGGGCGCAATGTCGACGGCCGCCACGATCAGTTGCCGCAGCAGGGGGCTGATGTCGAGCACGCAGCTGTGGCCAGGCAGCAATGGAGAATTGGCGCAGTTGACGAACAGCGTGCGCATTTTCACGGCGCCGCTCATGCGCACCTGGTGCGCGATGCCGGGCTGCAACCACACGCCGCGCGTGGGCGGCACCACCCAGCGCCCGCCCTGCGCCTCGATGGTCATCACGCCTTCGATGGCATACAGCAATTGCGCATGCGTGTGGCGGTGTACGGAAATCACGTGGCCATGCGCATAGTCGACGGCCAGCGCCATGGCGCGCGCCGTGACGGGCAGCAATTCCTGAAAGGCGGGGGAAGTGCAATCCATAAAAAGAGCGTCAGTTTTGCGATAGGTATGGACATCTTAGCGCGAGAAGGCGCGGTGCGCCTGCGGCATGATGGTTCCCCGCAACTATTCCTGGAGCTATACATGCCTGTGCGCGCCTATCTGTATCCGTTTCTCGCCATGCTGCTGTGGGCCGGCAACGTCGTCGTCTCGAAGCTGGCCGCGTCCAGCATCGCCCCCACGGCCATCACGGTTTACCGCCTGGTGCTGGTCTTGCTGGTGATGACGCCGTTTATCGCCCGCCCCCTGTGGCGCAACCGTCATGCGCTGCGGCGCCAGTGGTGGCAGCTGGCCTTGTGCGGCCTGATGTCGATGGCGCTGTTCCAGAGCCTGTCCTACCGCGCCGCCGAATCGACGACGGCGACGAACATGGCCATCGTCACGGCGCTGGCGCCGCTGATGACGGCCCTGCTCAGCGTGCTGCTGCTGGGCGAGCGATTGACTGTCGGCATGGCGGCCGGCGGCGTGCTGTCGTTCGGCGGCTTGCTGTACCTGGTGGGACGCGGCGACGTGCTGGCCTTGCTGCAGCAGGGCGTGCATGCGGGCGATGCGCTGATGCTGCTGGCCTGCCTGATCTTTGCCCTGTACGGCGTGCTGCTGCGTCGCTGGCGTCTGTCCATTCCCGCCTGGCAAGCCATCTATTGCCAGGCGCTGGCGGCCCTGGCCTGCATGCTGCCCCTGTTCCTGCTGTTGCCGCCCGGCAGCGCCAGGCTGGACGCCACCACCTTGCCCCTGATCGGCTATGCGGGCATCGGCTCGTCCATCGTGCTGTCCTATTTGTGGATCGAGGGCGTCAAACTGCTGGGGCCGAACCGCTGCAGCATCTACGTCAACCTGCTGCCCTTGCTGACGGCCTTGCTGGCCATCGTCTGGCTGCATGAAAGCATGCATGTGTATCACCTGGTCGGCGGCGGCATCTCGCTGCTGGGCGTGCTGCTGGCGCAGACGGTGCAGCGCCCCCTGTGGCGCCGGCGTCCTCGCGTGTCCGGTCTTGCCTGAGCGGCCATGCATAATGGCGGTTTTTCGGCAGTGGAGTTGACATGCGGCAAACATCTTGGATGCGCACGATGGCCATGGCGCTGGCCTTGGGCGCCCTGGCGCCGGCCCAGGCCGCGCCGCGTTTCTATGAAGGCCAGTCCATGGCCTACGCCAGCGCCGTCGAGCGCCGCGACGGCGGCGTGGTGCTGGCTTTCCTGCGGGAAAATGGCGAGGTCAACGGCTACTATTGCCAGTGCAAGGGCATCAGTGAAAAACGCATGAATCTGGACAAGTACGGCCAGGCCAGCATCGAGGCCGTGTTCCAGCTGGATCTCGACAGCGAAGGCGAAACCACGTTCGTGCTCAGCCGCAGTGACAACCGCTTTGGCTTGCATGCCTACCGCTACGAGCGCAGCGGCGGCAAGATGTTCAAGGTGGCCACCTTGCAGCCCGCGCTGGATGCCATCGTGCGCGGTGCCAAAACCATGGACGAGGCGCGGGTGCGCGCCGCGCTGGCGTCCCTGCAACTGATCGATTACAGCATCGCCTACGCGCCCACGGGCGTGGCCGGGTTCGACGCCATCGAGCATGCGCACGGCACCCTGGTCGGCTATTTCAATATCGACGGCGAGTTACTGCCGGGCAAACCGGCCGACGCCCCCGCGTTTGCCTATAAAAAGACGTATCAGGAAAAGGATGGCCATTTCCTCACAGTCACGTATCTGCTGGGCAAGGGCTGGGAAGGGGGCTTCGCGCCCAGCTACCACGTCAAGTGGATCACCTGGGAAACGCAGCCGCAGCGCTTTGCCGCCAGCCAGGACGGGCTATTCATCGAGTATGACGTCAATTGCTGCATGGGCAGCGTGTTTGCCCGCGGCCTGTATGCGCAGGGCAAGCGTACCGGCGTATGGCATTACGAAGAGCCGAACACCATCCGCTCGTCTGGCGCCTTTGTCGACGACAAGGCGGAGGGACCATGGACGTATGAAAGCGGTGACGAAACGACGACGGGCCAGATGCGGCGTGGGCAGCGCACGGGGCGCTGGGAAGTGAGTCCGGGCGTGGCCGAATGGCGCGCAGCGGACATGCACAGTTTCACCGGTTACGACCATTTCGTGAAAGACCGCCTGGAGGGGCCCAGCGAGCGCCGCGTCGGTGGCGTGGTGCAATGGCAGGGTACTTATGTGAGCGGCAAAAAGCAGGGCCAGTGGGTGGAGCCCGGTGGTGGCGGCAACTATGTCGATGATGTGAAACAGGGGCTGTGGAAGAAGGCGACGCCGGACGGCGGCTGGCAAGTGTTGACCATGCTCGATGGTAAACCCGATGGCAAGCTGGAGCAGTATGCGGCCGGCGGCCAGCTGGAACTGGTCGAGCATTACCGCTTCGGTGTGCTCCATGGCACGATGGAAAGTTTTTATCCGGACGGCAAGCGGCGTTACCAGGGCAGCTTTGCCGACGGCAAGCGCGATGGCGCGGAAACCCTGTTGTTTCCCGATGGCGAACTGCCGCAATTCCATCGCAACTGGCACCAGGGCGTGCTGCATGGCGTCAACATCGAACATTTCCAGAACGGAAAACCGAAGCAGATAGGCGCCTACAACATGGGCAGGAAAACGGGCCGGTTTCAGTATTTCCGCGACGATGGACAGCTCATCGAAGAAACCATGTATTAACTAGTTGGCTAAGTAATCCTCGGGAAATTAGTGTGAATTTATGACGAACAGAACCGGATGCTATGCAAGGCGCTCGCTGCGACGCAGTGCGGGCACTGCTAGCAGTGAGCAACGCCGCAGAGCGCCGGTTACGGCAGTCAGAAATCACAATAATTTATTGGGGGTTACTTAGCATAAATGGCATTCCCGCGCGACCGCGCACGGCAGCGGAATGCCAGTTCTGCGCAAAAAACATCATCCGCTTGTTACAAATCGTGAAAATCCATACTGGATGTTGCTACTAGTAATCTTTCCCTGTATCTTGCAGTCAGGAAATTAAAAGTACAGGAAACCTCGACCTCGTTGCCCTGTCTTGCACTCCTGACGATATGCGCGGGCCGCCTTTCCCCCTGCCGCCGCACAAGCCGTATCGACCTGTCCTGAACAATTCACGTGATCCGCCCATCTGGCGTTTGCCGCTACCCCACCCGGCAGGCGGTGGCACGGTCGCGCCCTTACCAAGGAAATTGCATGCTGTCGAATATAACAATAAAAATGCGTCTGATCGCTACCATGAGCGTGCTGGGCGTGCTGATCGCCTTGCTGGGCGTGATGAGCATTATCAGCCTGAAATCGGCCAACAACAGTCTCAACGAGGTCTACAGCAATCAGCTGGCCTCGACGCAAGCGATCGGTGAATCGCAAATTGCCCTGGGCCGCGCCCGCTTCACGATGGACCGCGTGATGGTGCACCCCGAAGCGGCCGATGCCAAGGATACCCTGGCCCGCGCGGAACAATTCATGGAAGCGTCCAGCAAGTCCTGGAAGGTGTACCTGGCCTTGCCGCAAAGCACGGACGAAAAGCGCCTGTCCGACGACATGGACAAGAAGCGCAGCGACTACATGAACAACGGCTTGCTCGTCATGAGCAAGGCTTTGCGCGAAAACAATATCGAACAGGCGGACAAGCTGATGATGGCGGGGCTGACGCCGCTGTACCGCACCCTGGACCAGGCCGCCGAAACCTTGACGCAATACCAGGCCACCTCGGCCGCCAGGATGTATGCGGATAGCCAGTCCAGTTACCATACTCAGGTAACCATGGCCATCGCCGGCATGATAGTGGGCGCCTTGCTGACGATTATTTCCAGCTTCTTGCTGCTGCGCGCCATCTTCGGCCCGCTGGACCAGGCCCTGCGCCATTTCGGCGCCATTTCCGACGGCAACCTGGCCAACGACATCGTCATCACGCGCCACGACGAGATGGGCGCCCTGCTGGGCGGCCTGAAACAGATGCAGGAGCGTCTGTCGACCACCGTGCGCGGCGTGCGCGACGGCAGCGGCGCCATCGCCACGGCCAGCAATGAAATCGCCTCGGGCAACCTGGATCTGTCGAGCCGCACGGAGCAGCAAGCGTCGAGCCTGGAAGAAACGGCCTCGTCGCTGGAAGAGCTGACCTCGACCGTCAAGCAGAACTCGGACAATGCGCGCCAGGCGAACCAACTGGCCGTCTCCGCCTCGGACGTGGCGGTGAAAGGCGGCGCGCTGGTGGCGCAAGTGGTCGATACCATGGGCACCATCAGCGAATCGTCGAAAAAGATCGCCGACATCATCGGCGTGATCGACGGCATCGCCTTCCAGACCAACATCCTGGCCCTGAACGCGGCCGTGGAAGCGGCCCGCGCGGGCGAGCAGGGTCGTGGTTTTGCCGTCGTCGCCACGGAAGTGCGCAACCTGGCGCACCGCTCGGCTTCCGCCGCCAAGGACATCAAAATGCTGATCGAAGCGTCGGTGCAGAACGTGGGCGCCGGCAGCGCGCTGGTCAGTCAGACGGGCACGACGATGGACGAGATCGTCTCCAGCATCCGCCGCGTGACGGACATCATGGGCGAAATCAGCGCCGCCGGCCACGAGCAGGAACTGGGCATCGGCCAGATCAACCAGGCCGTGGCGGAAATGGATACCGTGACGCAACAGAATGCGGCGCTGGTGGAAGAAGCGGCGGCCGCCTCGGAAGCGATGCAGGAACAGGCGGCGGCGCTGGCCGAGATGGTCAGCATCTTCAAGCTCGACGCCGCCCACAGCGGCCCGGCAGCGGCCAAGCTCGCCTTGCGCAAGCCTGTCGTGGCCGCCGCAGGCGCGGCCTTGAAACGCCCGGCGCTGCGCCTGGCGCCAAGCCGCATCGCCTCGGCAGCCGCTCCGGCCCAGTCACGTGCTGCCAAGCCGGCCGCCGACAACAGCGGCGAATGGGAAGAGTTCTAAGCTAGCGAGGTTCCAGGGCCGCCTTGCTGCCCTGTTCCTGCAGCAGCGCCGCCTCGGCCAGGGCCTGGGCGCGCGCTTCTTCCGCCGCCTGTTCCGCTTTCTCCAGTGCATCGTGGCGCGCCTGCAAGGCCGCCCGCGCGCGCACGAAGACGATCTTGATGGCCGCCATCACGGGCACGGACAGGAAGATGCCGACCACGCCGCCCAGCTGGTCGCCGGCCAGCAAGCCGACGATCACCATCAGCGGGCTCACTTCCACGCCTTCGCTCATCAAATATGGGTTGACCACGTAATCCTGGAACAAACGGTAGGCGGCGATAAAGCCGATCAGCCAGAACACGTGCTCGAAACCGCTGAAACCGGCCACGACCACGGCGATGACGGCCGCCGCCAGCGGGCCGGCAAACGGGATGAATTCCAGCAGGGCGGCGGCACCTGCCAACAGCAGGCTGTACGGCACGCCCATCAGGGAAAAGGCGATGCTGTAGGACACAAACGTGGCGATCGACAACAGCAGCAGGGCGCGCACATAGCGCGACAGCAAGATGTCGAGGTCATCGATGATGGCGCCCCAGAGCTTCTTGTTCGGGCGGTTCAGCAGGGACAGCAAGCCGTCGCGCATGTCCGGGCCTTCCTTGATCAGCAAAAAGCTCAGCACGGGCACCAGCACCAGATAGATCAGGTTGCTGGCCGCATGCATGACGGTCAAGCCCAGTTCCTTCGCCAGCGGCATGGCTTGGCCCGTACCGCTGCTCAGCTGCGTCTGCATGAAGGACAGCAGGCGCGCGCGCAACGGCTCCATGAATTCCGGCAACGGGATGCGCTCGGCAAAGTTGTTGCCCCTGAGTAGGGTCGGCAACTGATCGCTGAGCTTGATCGCCTCTTCCTCGATGCGCGCCCCGAAGATCGACCCCAGCACCGCCACCAGCAAGATCACCACCAGGAAGACGATGCCGATACTGGCCGTGCGCGGCAGGCGCTTCGGCCCGTACCGTTCCAGCAGCCCGATCAGCGGATACACGAGGTAGCTGAAGAACACCGCAAACACCACCACGATCAGGGTCGACGATACCTTGTACGTGAGGAATAACAAAAAAGCGACGAGAAAAGCCGTCCACACCATCTTGGCGACGCGCAAGTTAAAACCGAACATATGACTCCTTAGGGCAGGATGCTACGCAAGCGTGGCTGGCTTGAAGGGCTGGGTGGGCAAGGCAGGGATCGGGCCGCGCCGCACGGCCGGAAATCATACCGCAAAATGCCAAAATGCCATGCTCTTGTGCGTAATGGCAATGCTTTCCCTGTTCCCTCCTTATTTTGTCCGCCAGCTGGCCACGGTGATGAGCACGCTGTCTTTCTTGCCCGGTTCGCGCAGGGTGACTGTGTAGCGGCCGCTCGTGTCGCTGCCCGTGAACACGACCTTGTCGTCATGCCCCTGCACTTGCGCGCCCTTGGCCAGCTTGGCATAGGTGTTGAGCACCCAGTGGAAATCGGCATAGCTGCGCAGGGTGATGCTGGCATCGGGCAGGGGCTCGTCGCCGGCCTCGGCCGCTTCCGTAGGCGTGCGCATGGGCAAACCGGCCAGGCCCGCCGGTGTAATGAGCTTGCCGCCGCTGGCGCTGCTGTTCAGTTCCGCGCTCGGCAGCAACAGGTGCAGCAAGCGGGGAGGAAAGCCGGGCGGCAGGTCGCGCGGCTCCCAGCCGGGCTGGCCGGGACGCGTGGTGATGTATTCCACCGCAGCAATGCTTTGCCGCTGTTCCGGCGCAGCCTGCGCCAGCATGGGCGGCAGTTGCCGCGCCCACACGAGCAGCGGCGCGGCCATCTCGTCCTGCGCGCCCGGCGGTACAAACACCGTCAGCACGGTATGGGTGGACGGCAGGCAGGCGGGCACGGCATCGCCGATGGCGGCCTGGCAATGACCGTTGACGAGGCCCAGGGCCAACAGCTTGCGTTGCGGGTCGAACAGCATGGCGGCGCGCTGCGCGCCGTGTGCGTCGGGGTTGATGGACGCCAGCACGGAACGCCCGTCGGGCAGCATGGTGCGCTGGATGTGTTCCAGTGAGCGCATGCTGTCGAGCGCCTGAAGCGCGATCAGGCTATCGCCCTGCGTGTAGTTGCCGCGCGCATAGCCGAGCAGCTTGAAGACGTCGGCGCGGATTTGCGGATGCTCGTTCAGGCTGAGCGGCGGCGACGGCACGGAGACGGGCACGGTGGCGGCCACGAAGGCGGCGTCTTCGGTCGCTTGCGTTTGCGCCAGCGCAAACGGTGACGTGCCCAGAGCCGCGCACAGCGACAGCAGGGGATAAATGAGGCGTATGTTCAATGGCAATCCTGGTCGAGAGGCCATGCCGGTCCGGGCGCCGGCATGCGCGCGCCGCGATCTTAGCATTTCAGGAATGAAACGCTTTCTGCTAAGCTAGTCTATTGAATCACTGCCCCCTTGCCATGGCCAAGATCACCATTTCCTGCAGTATTCCCGTTGACGATGAGGTCGTGACCGAGTTCCTGCACAAGTATGTGCTCCAATCGCGTGTCGGCGCGGCCAGGAAATTGCGCATGGGAGAGAAGGGCTGCTTTTATGCCTGTTCTTTGTACCAGGAAGACCATGCCAAGGTGAGCCGTTTGATCCGCCGCATGCTGGCCTTCTTCGAGGGCAAGGATATCCCCTTGACCATCCTCAAGATCGGCGCGCAGGACAGCTGGTACGGGGTGGACCCCGACCAGCGCGACCCGTGGAAGATTGCGCCGCAAGCCTTGCTGGCGCTGCTCGATGCGGGGCCGTACGATGGCGTTCAGGCGGCGTTGAGCACGTAGCGGTTCTTGCCGTTCTTCTTGGCCAGGTACAAGGATTCGTCGGCGCGCCGGTAGCTGTGCGACAAGTCGACTTCCTTGAGCAATTCCGCGACGCCGATGCTGACGGACACCTTGCGTTCCGGTACGAAAGCCGCCTCGACGGCATCGACCAGCTGCGCGGCAAAGGCGCAGGCCGCGTTCTTTTCGCCCAGGTAAATGACGGCGAACTCTTCGCCGCCCAGGCGGCCGCACAGGTGCTCGCCTGACAGCCCCGCGATCACCTCGGCGATCCTTTTCAGCACTTCGTCGCCCACGTCATGGCCATGCACGTCGTTGATCTGCTTGAAGTCGTCGATGTCGATCATCAGGAAATACGCGGGCGTGCGCGCCGTGCGCTGCAAGGCGCGCGCGCTTTGCGTGAACATGCGGCGGTTGTTGAGCCCGGTCAAGCCATCCTTGTAGGCCATCGTCGCCAGTTCGCGCTGGGCGCGGTAGTTGTGGATGCGCAAGACGAGAAAATAGATGTTCAGCGCCAGGCCGATGATCACGCTGATGGTGACGGCCAGCACGGGCCAATGCTGGTCGGCCTGGCCCGCATGCACGGGGAACTGTCCCAGCCCCAGCATGGCCCACACGCACAGCGATACGCCCAGGTAATACGCGATGCCGCTGAAGATGGGTGCCGTTGTCAGGGTGATCATCACCCCCAGCGGCAACACCCAAAAAGCGGGGTCTTCCGTGCCCAGCATCAGCACGCGAAAGCCGAAAGCGATGAACAGCACGCTGATGGTACCGCTGGCGATAATCGCCTGCAAGGACTTCGCATACACGGTCAGCAGCAGCCCGGCCAGCATGCCCGTCACCCCCAGCGCCGCCTGCGCATGATCGAGCGAAGCGCGCGGCAGGGTCAGGCTGAACGTGACCAGCCAGCAAGCCAGGCCAAACGTCAGGATGGCTATCGAAATGAAATGCAGTTCCTTGAAAAAGCGCTGCTGCTGCTCCCGTTCTCCTGAAAAGAACAGGTAATAGAAGGCAGGCGACAGGCTGCGCGAAGTGAACATTGCATTTGTCCAGAGACAACACGCCTTGCGGCAGGGGCGCCTCCCGGCAACGGCAGGCGGCATGGCGCGCGTACAAAATTAGTTGCGCTCAGGAACTAGTGTACTGGTTTCTTGGAGGCAGTGGGGAGATGGGCCTGGAAATCGGCGGCCAGTGTCCTCGTGCCGCCACAGTATGAAGGAAGTGCGCTTATTGCTCGATCAACATAGCTATACCGAGGCCATGCGGCAAACCGCCTGGTGCAGCAAGACCAATCAGGATATCGCCGCCAGTATCGTCTGCGTCCTAACGCGAGGTTGGACGGCAAGTTGGAACAAGTGTTGCAAACCTTTTGGGAAGTGCTGTTGCCGAAGGCGGCTTGATAGCGTCAACATAAAATAAGGATTTCATTATTTCATTTTTCTCCGTAAGTTAAAATAAAACCTCCATTCATTTTAACTTCAGCGAATCTATGCAACGTGGACTCACAGGGACTTACACATCGACCATTGCCGGCGGTGTCGCGTGCCAGGCCTTTGTGCCCTTGCCACTGCCACCAGTGCCGGCGCTGGACTTGAACGGCAAGCTGCAAAGCCGCCTGGACGAAGCCTTGATCGCGCTGGGGCGACTCGATGCCATCAGCACGCTCTTGCCTGATGCACGGCTGTTCCTGTACAGCTATGTGCGCAAGGAAGCCGTCATGTCTTCCCAAATTGAGGGCACGCAATCGTCGCTCAGCGACCTGATGCTGTATGAGATAGACGGGCAGCCTGGCGTGCCGCTCGATGATGTGCAAGAGGTCTCGTGCTACGTCAAGGCGATGTCGCTGGGTGTGGAACGGATACGGCAAGGGCAGCCCATCAGTTTTCGATTACTGACGGAAATGCATCAAGTGCTGATGACGTCGGGCAGGGGCGTGCAGCGCAGCCCTGGCGAATTTCGTCGCAATCAGGTGTGGATAGGCGGACATCGCGCCGATGAGGCAACGTTTGTGCCGCCGCCCGCCAACCAGCTCGCTGACTGCTGGGCTGCACTGGAAAACTTCATCAATGACGTGCCGCAGCCGACTGCCGCCCTTATCAAAGCGGCATTGTCGCATGTGCAATTTGAAACCATTCATCCGTTTCTGGATGGCAATGGCCGCCTCGGTCGCATGCTGATACCGCTGATACTGGTTGACGCCCGTATTTTGCAGGAGCCGCTGCTGTATCTTTCCGTGTTTTTCAAACAACATCGTGAAACCTACTACAGCTTGCTGCAACAAGTACGCATCAGCGGCAACTGGGAAGCATGGCTGCTGTTCTTTGCCGATGCCATCGCCGCCACCGCCAATCAGGCCGTCAGCACGGCCCAGGCGCTGACGCAGTTGCTGGCGCAAGACAAGGCACGGTTGGCGGAACTGGGTCGCCTGGCGGGGTCGGCCAGGCAAATCCTCGATGCGCTGTTTGCGCACCCCATCTTGAATATTGCCGCCCTGAGCAAGACCACCGGCTTGACCGCCGCGACAGTGGGCAAGGCACTCGATGCCATGGCAGGTACGCTGGGCATGGTGCAGGAAGTGACCGGCCAAAAACGTAACCGCGTGTATGCCTACGGTGCTTACATCAACATTTTGAATCAGGAAACAAGCTAACGATATTGTCCAGAAACTCTGGAATCCCAGCGGCGTGCTGCGCGTTGATGCATTGGCGCTGAGATTGCGTAGAGGTTTGGATATCGGCATGGCTGAGATCGTGTCGTAATGGCGGACCTGACCCCGTCTCGTATCTGTTGCGTCGTCGATGTATTTTGGGACAAGCCAACGTACTGTCGGGCATCATGGCTGGAGCGCGTTGTCCCACAGCTTGATGGAAGCCTTTTCTATAAGTACCTTTTTATCAATAGGCCCTTGCTTGTTATACAGTATGAAAGCACTGGTTCCCTGTAAAAACCATTTTTTCATGATTTTTATCAAATAATTTAAT
>NZ_JBWBYV010000078.1:0-9446 GCF_056174685.1 Janthinobacterium sp. BHSEK | reverse complement strand
CATCAGACCACCGCAGCCAAGCGAACGTCACCGCATGGCTGCGGACCAACTGGCAGGCCTATGGTGACGTGCCAGTTAATTAATCAATCCTGATACACCAGGATTATGATTCCTATTGTCGTGGGTTCAAGCCCTATCAGCCCTTCACAGAATAAGTAGGAAAATCAAAGGATTACATGCTTCGGCTTGTAATCCTTTTTTATTTGGAGAAGATGAATCAATACCAATCACCACGGGCACGTCCAATTCCCCAACCTATTGCCGTCCACGCGACCAGATCTGCGCCAGGCACCGATGTACGATAAAGCTCAAGAGGCCGCGATACAGCACCTGCATCGCGATAATTCCACCCCGCCCACGGCATCGCCCCAAAGTAACAAAAAAACCGCTCAAAGTGCGTCAAAATGCGTCAAATCGCATGCCCCCTCTTCTCCCCGCCGCGCCAGTCCTCATGCGCCTTCGGCCATGGTGCAAATTTGAGTCAAAAGCCCCCTATATAGCGGGCAGGTGTGGAGGGGGGACAACTGCGCGCGCCGGGCCGAAATAGGCTTTTTTCTTGCTTCTGGTGCAACATCAATCGCCGGGACGTGAAAAAGCCGCCTCGTGGGCGGCTTGTACGGTGGCTGGGGCGCTCTGGCGCGGCGGGACTGTCGCGGCCCGGCCCTGCCGGTTAGCGCGGCGTGGCGGTCATCCTGAGCGGCCGGCGCGGGCCTTGGCCGCTTGCTCCTTCTCGTAGTCGTCGCGGCAATCGACGTTGCAGAACGGCAGGCCGGGCGCCAGTGCCTCGTCGCAGTAGTGGCAGGCGCCATGCGCCACCAGGGCGGGGCGTCCGCGCACGGCGGCCAGGCCGCGCGCCACCTCCGCGAAGATGATCTTGTCCGTGTTGTCGATATGGTCGCTCATTGCGCGCCCTCCCCACTCAGGCCCAGGTCATACGGGGCGAAGCGCACCACTTCCACGCCGGCCCATTCGTTGATCGCTTCGAACTGCGCCTGGAGCGGCACCAGCTCGTTACGCGCGAAGACGCGCGCGGCAGGCTCGACGGCGCCGAAGCCGCCGGCATTGTTCGGCAGGATGCCCATCAGTTGCGGCGGCACGCGGTGCGCGGCAAGCTGGTCGTCGCGCGTGACGCTCTTGATGTTGAAAAACTCGTCCTTGGCGGCCACGTCCGACACCGGCAGAATCTGGATGCCGTCCTTCTTGCCGTTCGGCGCGTACATGAAGAGGTTGCGAAAGTTACCCGGCCCCTTGCTGTCGCGCATGGCCTGGCGCAGGTTGTCCACGTCCTGGGTGTTGGCGGCGGCGTCCGTCATGTAGAACACGAAACCGGCGTGCGAGCCGTTCTTGTAGTACTTGCGGCGGAACAGGGTGGCCGCCTCGTTGAGCCAGGCCGACTGCAGCGCACTCAGGTACTGCGGCACGCCATACAGCTCCTGGTTGACGTCCGGCTCCATCAGGTGAAACACGCGGCCCTTGTCGAACTGGTGCACGGCCTGGTAGCCGTTCACGAAATAATAGGTATCCAGATCGACGCCGCGCCGCATGTACTTGGCCAGGGCGTGCTGGTACGCCAGCGCCTTGCCGCTGCGGCTGGGCCGGTCTTCCAGGTAGGCATTGCCGAACGTCAGGAAGTCCAGGGCCATGCGCTTGAACGCGTCACGCGACAGGTACTTGCTGGGGATCAGGGTGGACGCCAGCACGTTGGCCTTGAAGTGGATGGCGCTGCTGTGGTGCACGCCGGCATTGAAGGACTTGGCCAGGCCCGCCAGATTGACGGGTGGCTCGTACCAGTGTCCGTTCTTCCAGCACTCGAAGCAGTCGAGAATGTCGGCGTGCTCGAGCACGGGCGTCGGGTCGCCGAAGGAAAACGCCTCGATGCCGGCGGCGGCCGGCGCCGTGGCCGCTGGGGGTGCGCTCTCGGCCTGACGGCCGCACGCGCGCAAGTGTCGTGCTTTTCTCAAGAATAAATCTCCATGAAAGATTGGTGGTTGTCGGTGGTGCCTTCGAATGGCTCGTGATCGAGGGCGTGCATGCAGGCCCACGCCAGATCGGCGTGGCCGGTTTCGTCGCTGCGGCCGGCGATATAGGTGACGTGCCGCCCGCTGGGGGTCAGGGTCTTGTGGATGGCCATGAAGGACTGCGCGATGTCGGTCCAGCCGGCGTCAAACTCCAGCCGCCCCTTGCTGATGATGTTTTTGGCTTTTAGCACCATGCGGGTTTTGACTTCGGGCGAGTAATTCAGCGCCGTGACGGCCGGGAAGAAGCCGCGCACGATAGGCAGCACGCCGATGCCCATGCCCGTGGTATCGATGCCGATGTACTCGACGTTGTAGCGGCCGGTCATCTGACGGATGGCGTCGGCGTGATCCTCGAAGCTCTGCCCGCGCCACTGGTGGCGCTCCAGGATGCGGAACTTGCCGCCGGCCGTCATGGGCGGCGCCAGCACGACGCAGCCGGCGCTGTCGCCGTTCAAGGCCGGGTCGTAGCCGATCCACACGGGACGGTTGCCGAACGGGCGCAGGCCCAGCAACGGTTTGTAGTCGTCCCACTCGACCCAGGAATCGACCATGCAGCGCTGCAGCTCGGCCAACGGGAAGACCGAGGCCGAATCGTCGATAAAGTTGCACATCAGCAGGTTGTCGAACTGGTCCGGGCTGTATTCGAAGTTGCGCAGCTCGTCGATGTCGAACAGGTTGCAGCCGCCGCGCTCGGCGTCCAGGATGGTGACGATCTGGCGCCAGATCTTGTCCTCGCCCGTGAAGCCCGACGACAGGCGGCCGTGGCTCACATCGATGTTCACCTGGTCCGCCTTGGCGCGGCGCTTGTTGAACAGCTCCCCGGTCCAGAACGGATAAGCCTGGTGCGTGGTCGAGGATGGCGTCGAGAAATACGTCTTGCGCCATTTCTTGTGAATGGCCATGCCCGACGCCACCTTGTTCAACTCCTGGAAATTCTGCGTCCAGAAAAATTCGTCAAAGTAAAAATTGCCGTGATAGCCCTGCGCCGTGCGGGCATTGGTGCCCAGGAAATACAGGTGGGCGCCGTTCGGCAGCACGATAGGATCGCCCGTCAGGTCGATGCCGGCCGCCTCGCGGGCAAACTGCACGATGTATTGCTTGAAGACGTGGGCCTGGCTCTTGGAGGCGGACAGGAAGATTTGATTGCGCCCCGTCGCCATGGCGTCGGCCAGCGCCTCGCGGGCAAAATACCAGGTGGCGCCGATCTGGCGGGACTTGAGGATGGCGCGCGTGCGCTGGTCGCCGTTGCGATACCAGACCTTTTGATAGTCGAACAACGAATCCTGGAAGGCGTCGAGCAGCTGGATTTTCTGTTCTTCGCTGAAGTCGTTGCGCGTCGGCTTCTTCTTGGGCCCCGCGTTGCGGTTCGCCAGCTTAGGGTTGAGATCGACCTCGTTGCCGCCCGGCTGCTCATAGCGGCGCACGCGCGCCATCTGCACGATGGTGCGCGCCAGCAAGTCAATTTCCTTGTAATCGCTGCCGCTCTTGACCTCTTTTTCGATCAGTTTCACCAGGCGCAGCTCGGCCGACGCCTCGACGTGCTCGATGGCCTGCGCCTTGTCCCATTCGTCGCGCTCTTTCCAGCTATTAATCGTGCTGCGCTTGATCCCTAAGTGTCGGGCGATGGACGAAATGCGCCAGCCCTTCCAGTACAGGGCGCGCGCGGCGCGGCGCGGCTCGGACTCGGGCACGGCCAGTTCGGCGATTTTCTCGTCGGGGCTTTGTTCGCTTGTTTTCTCGATGATTAGCATGCCGCCAGCGTAGGCCGCGCGCGCGCGGAGCGGGGAAAGGCAAAAGTCGCTATGGCCCATAGCAACCCGCACCGCATTGAATCGCAGCGCCAAGACGTTGACCATGGCGTTATCCGATCAACCGAGAACGCCCACCATGTCCAAATCGAAATTTTTCCGCGTCGCCACCGAAGGCGCCACCACGGACGGCCGCAACATCGACCGCGCCACCATCGAGCAGATCGCCGCCACCTACAACCCGAAAACCTACGGCGCGCGCATCTGGCTGGAGCACATTCGCGGCATCCTGCCCGACAGCCAGTTCAAGGCCTACGGCGACGTGATCGCCGTGAAAGCCGAAGAGGTGGACACCGACAGCGGCAAGAAACTGGCCCTGTTCGCGCAGATCGAACCCACGCCCGAGCTGGTGGCCATCAACAAGGCGAAGCAGAAGCTGTACACCAGCCTGGAAATCCAGCCCGATTTTGCCGACTCGGCGCAGCCCTACCTGGTCGGCCTGGGCGTCACCGACAGCCCGGCCAGCCTGGGCACCGAGGCGCTGCAATTCTCTGCCAGCCGCAAGCAGCAAAGCACCAACCTGTTTACTTCCGCCGTCGAGGTGACGCTGGAATTTGACGAGCCGCAGGGCGCCAAGCTGGTCGACGCGGTGAAAAACCTGCTGTCACGCTTTTCGAACAAATCCGGCGCCGACGCGGCGCAGTTCGCCGACATCAGCGAAGCCGTCGAGGCGCTGGCCGGCCACGTCGTCACCGCCAACGACAACTATGCGGGCGCCATGGCCCGCCTGGAAAAAAACGAAACGGCATTGCAGGCCACGCAGGACGAGCTGGCCGCCTTCAAGGCGCAGATGGACGAAGCGCCCGGCAACGGCCCGCGCCGCCCGGCCGCCACCGGCAACGACGGCGCCGTGCAGACCGAGTTTTAAGCCCCCGCGCCATTCCACGACACCCCATTCAACAACGGAGCACTGATTTATGAAAAAGCAAACGCGCCAGGTCTTTGGCCAGTATGAAACCCGCCTGGGCCAACTGAACGACACGGACAACGTGGCCAAGACCTTCAGCGTCACGCCCAGCGTGCAGCAAAAGCTGGAAACGAAGATGCAGGAATCGAGCGAGTTCCTGACGAAGGTGAACATCATCGGCGTGACCGAGCAGGAAGGCGAAAAGCTGGGCCTGGGCGTGTCCGGCCCGATTGCCGGCCGCACCAACACCAAGGACAAGGAACGCAAGACGCGCGACCTGTCCACCCTGGACGGCACCAAATACCGCTGCGAACAGACCAACTTCGACACGCATCTGAACTATGCCAAGCTGGACGCCTGGGCCAAGTTTCCCGATTTTCAATCGCGCGTGGCCAATGCCATTTTGACGCGCCAGGCGCTGGACCGCATCGTCATCGGTTTCAATGGCGTGAAAGCCATGGCCGACACCGATCTGGACGCCAATCCGCTGCTGCAGGACGTCAATAAAGGCTGGCTGCAGCATCTGCGTGAGCTGGCGCCCGAGCGCGTGCTGGGCCTGGTGGCCAACGGCATGCCGGGCAAGGTCGTCATCGGCGACGTGGACGGCGCCGACTATGCCAACTTGGACGCGGCTGTCACCGATGCCGTCAACCTGCTGGACCCGTGGTATCAGGAAGACACCAACCTGGTGGCCATCGTCGGGCGCAAGCTGTTGAACGACAAGTATTTCCCGCTGGTCAACACCAAGCAGGCGCCCACGGAAACGCTGGCGGCCGACATCATCATCAGCCAGAAGCGTATCGGCGGCTTGCCGGCCGCGCGCGTGCCCTTCTTCCCGGATAACGCGATCCTGATTACGCGCTTCGACAATCTGTCGATCTACTTCCAGGAAGGCGCGCGCCGCCGCCGCGTCGAGGACGTGCCCAAGCGCGACCGCATCGAGAATTACGAGTCGTCCAACGATGCCTACGTGATCGAAGACCTGGGCCTGGCCGCGCTGGTGGAAAACATCGAGCTGAAAGACAAATAATGGCGAACCAATCCCCCGCCCTGCGCCACCGCGCGCGCATGCTGGCCGAGCGCACGGCCGGCGCCGCCGCGCCGCAAGGCGTCACCACCGGCACGGCTTACGAAATGATGCTCTACAAGCTGGCCGACGACAGGCGCCGCCTGAAATCCATCCAGTCGGTGGAACGCAAGATCGAGGTCAAGGCCACCTTGCTGCCCGACTATGCGCAGTGGATCGACGGCGTGCTGGCTGGTGGCAAGGGTGCGCAGGATGACGTCTTCGCCACCCTGCTGGTGTGGCACATCGACACGGGCGAGTACGACCGCGCCCTGGTCATGGCCGAATACGCGCTGGCGCACAAGTTCACCCTGCCCGATACCTACAGCCGCGACATCGCCACCCTGATGCTGGACGAGTTCGCCGAAGGCTACTTGCACGGCAAGCTGGCCAGCGATCCGCAGCACGCCGCCCAGGTGCTGGCTACCGTCGAGCAGTTGACGGCCGGCAGCGACGCGCCCGACCAGGCACGCGCCAAGCTGCACAAGGCCATCGGCCTGGCCATGATCGCCGTGCTCGATCAGGCCGACGACACGGACATCGCCCCGGCGCTGGTGGCGCAAGCGGAAACGGCCATGGGTCATTTAAAGCGCGCCCGCACCCTGTCGGAGTCGTGCGGCGTCAAGAAAGATATGGAACGGCTGGAGCGGCGCATCAAGCGCGCGGCCGGTTCCACGTAAAGAGCATCCCCCGCAGCACGGCGGCACGGGGGGATTCTGGCTAATCAATTTGCCTGATGAACCCCGTCCACCGCCCCATTTTTGAAAGCGCCCCGTATGTCCTTCATGGCCCTGCCCCCGTCCATCCCGCCCGGCACCACGCCCGTGCCGCCAGCACCGGCCGCCGGCATCATCGAGAACGACGGCTGGTTTCCCGACATCCTGCTCACCGATATGCGCGACGCCATGCGCCTGGACGGCACCGTCACCGACGCGCGCCTGGTGCAAGCCGTGGTCGATGCCATCCTGCACGTCAACCGCGAGCTGGCCGACTGGCAGGGCAAGCAGACCGCTGCCGGCATCGCCGCCCTGGTGGACGTGCCGGCCACGCGCATCAACCGCGAGTCCCGCTTGCTGGCGCAGTACCGGCGCGCCGTCTACAGCACGGCGAAAGCCGATCTGATCGAGCGTTACCGCGACTACGACAGCACGGCCACGTCCGTCAGCGACAAGAAAAGCATGGAGTGGCTCGACGAGGCACCCGGCGCGCAGCGGCGCAATGCGCAATGGGCCATCGCCGATATCGTCGGGCGCACGCATCTGACGGTGGAGCTGATCTGATGCAGGTACGCACGCGGCAGCACGACACGGTAGACGCCCTGGTGTGGCGCTACCTGGGCGACGGCGCGGGATACGTCGAGCAAACCCTGGAAATGAATCCCGCGCTGGCGCGCCACGGCGCCGTGCTGCCCGCCGGCCTGGTCGTCACCCTGCCCGAGCCGGCACCCAGCACGGGCCAGGCCGCAGACATCGTGCAGCTATGGGACTGATCCTGGCATTTACCCTTTATCCATCATGAAAAACCTATCTACCCTCTCACCGGAGAATCAAGCAATGTCCGCAGAATCGTTTGGTGGTTTCGCCACCCTGGTCAAACTGTACGGCTTCAAGGCGGCGCTGGGCATGGTCGGCGCGGCCATGCTGTACATCGTGCTGCCGCCCTTGAACGCCGACGGCACCTTCAACAAGGGCGAATTCGTCGCCCGCCTTGCGTGCGCGGGCGTGTTCTCGTGCCTGCTGGGCGGCACCGTGTACCAGCTGCTATGCGCGCAGCTCCCGGCCATCGGCGCCATGGTCAACGCTTCCGCCATCGATCTGATCGTCGGCGCGCCAGGCTGGTGGGTATCGCGCGCCGTAGCCCTGTGGTTCCAGCGCCGAAGCGACAAGGACATCGCCGAGCTGGTCAAAGACGCGAAGGAACACTGATGGCCACCACCGACAACCCACTGATCGCGCGCACCATCGACGCCATCCTGCGCGCCGAAGGCGGCTATGTGAACGACCCGCAAGACAAGGGCGGCGAAACCAATTACGGCATCACCGTGGCCGTGGCCCGCGCCAACGGCTACGCGGGGCCGATGCGCGATCTGCCCGTGACGGTAGCGCGCGCCATCTATACGGCGCGCTACATCACGGAACCCAAGTTCGACCAGGTGCTGGCCATCCATGCCGGCATCGGCGCCGAAGTGATCGACACGGGCGTGAACATGGGGCCGCACCGCGCGGCCGAGTTTCTGCAGCGCTGGCTAAACGGTTTCAACGACACAGGCGCCCGCTATCCCACCCTGTTCGTCGATGGCCGCCTGGGCGCGCAGTCGCTGGGCGCCCTTAGTACCTTCCTGAAATGGCGCGGCCAGGACGGCGCCACCGTGCTGCTGCGCGCCCTGAACGGCGTGCAGGCGGCGCGCTACCTGGAAATCACCGAGGCCAACATGACCCAGCGTCGGTTTCTTTTCGGCTGGATCAAGGAACGGGTGGCCATGTGACCACGACCACCTGGCGCCCGCTGGCCGCCGTTCTCATGTGCGGCGCCGTGCTGGGCTGGACGGCGCAGGGCTGGCGCAAGGGCGCCAGCATCGCCGCGCTGCAGCGGGCAGCGGCCACCCAAGCCAGCACCGCCGCTACCGCGCTGGCCCAGGCCACCGCCCGCGTGCTCACCCTGGAGCGCGCCGCCGGCGCCGCCCTAATGCTGCGCGCCGACCACCTCACCCAGGAGCAAGACCATGCGAAAACCGAGCGTGACCGTTTCAATGCTGACGTGCGCAGCGGCGCTGTCCGCCTGTCAATCCCCGTCGCCAGCGGCCACTGCGCCGCCACTGCAGATCCCGCCGCTGCCGCAAGCGATCGGCACCAAACGCGCGCCGAACTTGACCCGGCGACTGCGGCAGCTCTTGACGCCATTGCCGGCGACGGCGACGACGCCACCCGCCAGCTGAACGCCTGCATCGACGCCTACAACCTAGTACGAGACACCCACCATGTACAAGCCGAATAGCCTGCGCCAGCACCTGGCCGACGCCATCCCCGGCCTGCAGCGCGACCCCGACCGCCTGCTGGTCTTCGCCGACGAAGGAAACGTGGTGGCGTCGGCCACCGCCTCCCTCTCCTTCGAATACCGCTTCAAGCTCAACCTGATCGTCACCGACTACGCGGGCGACGCCGACGCCATCATGGTGGCCCTGATCGCCTGGCTCAAAGTCCACCAGCTCGACCTGATGGCCAACGAGGAAACGCGCAAGCACGGCATCGCCTTCGAGGTGGACTTCAACAACCATGAAACGGTGGATATTTCGATCAAGCTGGACCTGACCGAGCGCGTGGCCGTCAAGACCGGCGAGGCGGGCCGCTTGGACATCAAGCACCTGGCCGAGATCCAGCACATGCCGGCTTATGCGGACGAGTTCTGGAAACTGTATGACGGCGACACCCTGCTGGCCGAATGGCGCACGCCCGAGGCCACGCCATGAGCGACGACCTGCACGCGCTGGAAGCCTGGGCCGGCGCCCTGCTGGCCAAGCTGCAGCCAGCCCAGCGCCGCGCCATCAATCACAAGGTGGCCATCGACCTGCGCCGCAGCCAGGCGCAACGCATCAAGGCCCAGCAAGGGCCGGATGGCGCGGCCTATCCGGCACGCAAGCGGCGCAAGGA
>NZ_JBWBYV010000077.1:0-7466 GCF_056174685.1 Janthinobacterium sp. BHSEK | reverse complement strand
TGCCGCGACCCAGGTCGATCAGGATCAGGGACGTGTCGCCCTGGTCCGTCTTCAGCTGCGGCGTGAGCGACTTGCGCACGTCCGTCACTGGCGCGAACGAGGAGACGATCAGCGACACCGGCGACGTGACGGATTTCGCCGCGCCCGTGCCCTCGTCTTTCCACGTCGTGCGCATCGACAGCGAATCCTTGCCGACGGGGATGCTGATGCCCAGCGCCGGGCACAGGTCCATGCCCACGGCCTTGACCGTGTCGTACAAGGCTGCGTCCTGGCCAGGCTGGCCGCAGGCGGCCATCCAGTTGGCGGACAGCTTGATGTCGCTGATATCGCTGATTGCTGCTGCGGCGATGTTGGTGACGGCTTCGCCCACGGCCATGCGGCCGGACGCTGCTGCGTCGATGACGGCCAGCGGCGTGCGTTCGCCCATGGCCATCGCTTCGCCCAGATAACCCTCGAAGCTCATGGTGGTGACGGCGCAGTCGGCCACCGGCACTTGCCATGGTCCCACCATCTGGTCGCGCACGGTCATGCCGCCCACGCTGCGGTCGCCGATGGTGATCAGGAAGGATTTGTCGGCCACGGTCGGCAACAGCAGCACTTTTTGCGCTACGTCAACCAAGTCCATGCCCGTCAGGTCGATGGCCGGGAAATCGTTGGCCACGTGGACCACGTCGCGTTGCATCTTCGGCGGCTTGCCCAGCAAGACATCCATCGGCATGTCGACCGGTTCGTTGCCCAGTTCCGGGTCGATCAATTTGAGTTGACGCTCTTCGGTGGCCACGCCCACGGCGGCGAACAGGCAGCGTTCGCGTTCGCACATGGCTTTAAATAATGGCAGGCTTTCCGGCGCGATGGCCAGGACGTAGCGTTCCTGCGACTCATTGCTCCAGATTTCCTTCGGCGCCATGCCCGATTCTTCCAGCGGGATCTTGCGCAGGTCGAAAATCGCGCCGCGCTTGGCGTCGTTGGTGATTTCCGGGAACGCGTTCGACAAGCCGCCCGCACCCACGTCGTGGATCGAGATGATCGGATTGTCGGCGCCCATTTGCCAGCAGGCGTTGATGACTTCCTGGGCGCGGCGCTCCATTTCCGGATTGCCGCGCTGGACGGAATCGAAGTCCAGGTCGGCCGTGTTGCTGCCGGTGGTCATCGACGAGGCGGCGCTGCCGCCCATGCCGATGCGCATGCCCGGGCCACCCAGCTGCACCAGCAGGCTGCCGACGGGGATGTCGTTCTTGTGCGTGTGCTGCGCCGAGATATTGCCGATGCCGCCAGCGATCATGATGGGCTTGTGGTAGCCGAACACGGCGTCTTTGTCGGCGCCGACGTTCTGCTCATAGGTGCGGAAGTAGCCGCCCAGTACAGGACGGCCGAATTCGTTCGAGAACGCGGCGCCGCCCAACGGGCCTTCGATCATGATCTGCAGCGGCGAAGCGATGCGTTCCGGTTTGCCGTATTGATCTGCCTCAGTACGCGAGGCCAATGGCGCCGTCACGGAAGCGGCCGTTTCCCAGCTGCGCACGGCGTCCGGCAGCGACAGATTCGACACGGTGAAACCCGTGAGGCCAGCCTTCGGCTTGGCGCCGCGGCCCGTCGCGCCTTCGTCGCGGATCTCGCCGCCCGCGCCCGTGGACGCGCCGGGGAATGGAGAAATCGCCGTCGGGTGGTTATGCGTTTCCACCTTCATCAGCGTGTGCGTCAGTTCCGTGGAAGCCGCGTATTCGTGGTTTGCCCCGCGCGGGTAGAAGCGCGACACGGTGGCGCCTTCCATGATGGACGAATTGTCGCTGTAGGCGACGACGGTGCCCTTCGGCTGCAGTTCATGCGTGTTCTTGATCATGCCGAACAGCGATTTTGGCTGCGCCACGCCGTCGATGGTCCAATCGGCGTTGAAGATCTTGTGGCGGCAATGCTCGCTGTTCGCTTGCGCGAACATCATCAGTTCCACGTCCGTCGGGTTGCGGCCGGCCTTGGTGAAGGCGGCGTCCAGGTAGTCGATTTCGTCTTCCGACATCGCCAGGCCCAGCTCCGTGTTCGCCGTTTCCAGCGCGCGCTTGCCCTGCCCCAGCAAGTCGATCGATTCGAGCGGACGCGCTTCCAGGGTGCGGAACAAGTCCTTGGCGTCGTCTGCGCTGCGCAGCACGGATTCCGTCATGCGGTCGTGCAGCAGGTCGGCCACGGCCTGTACTTGCTCGTCCGTCAATTTTCCGGCGCCGATGGCGCTGCCCAGGATGCCCGATTTCAGGTTGATGCGGAAAGCGACGCCGCGTTCGACGCGCTTGATGTGCGCCATGCCGCAGTTGTGCGCGATGTCGGTGGCTTTCGAGGCCCACGGCGAAATCGTGCCGAAACGGGGGATGACGAAGAATTCTTCGGCAGCGCCTTCCGTATTGTCAGCGTGGGCCGGCTCGCCGTACGTCAGCAAGGCGCCAAGGCGCGTGCTGTCGTCGTTGCTGAGAGGCGCACCGGCATCGATGAAATGGACATAGCGTGCTTGCACGGCAACGATCGCAGGCGAAACGGCTTGCAGTTGGCTTAACAGACGGTGGCTACGGAAATGGGACAGGGCATTGGAACCCGGCAGTATCAACATGATTGGAAGGTGGTTGATGCAGCGTGGCTGCGGGTTAAAGGTAGGTATGACAATATCTTTCGTACGGCAAATTTCCTTTGCGCGCATTATACCCGTTTTACCCCTGCTTTATTACCGGAACTTATGGCTTTCGGGCCATTTTGCCCCTGAAACCAGCAGTTTTTGCCAACTTGCAACAACCATCGCGGGCGACCGACCATCAGGCGATCACATAGCGGTTCTTGCCTTGCCGCTTGGCCAAGTACAGCGCCTCGTCGGCCAGCCGGTAGCTGTGGCCCAACTCCCTGCCCCGGTCCATTTCCGCCACGCCCACGCTGATCGACACGAACTGCGCGGCCAGGAAAGCCTGGCTGACGGCGTTGACCAGGCTGCCGGCAAAGGCGCGCGCGTCTTCGCGGCTGCCCGCATAGACGATGCCGAATTCCTCGCCGCCCAGGCGCCCGCACAGATGGCCTTGCGCCTTGTCCGCGATGATGGCGGCCGTGCGCACCAGCACCACGTCGCCCGCATCGTGCCCCTGCTGGTCGTTGATGATCTTGAAATTGTCGATGTCGATCATCAGGAAATGCAGCATGCCGCCGTGGTTTGCGCCATGCATCTGCTGGGCGCGCTGCGTGAACATGCGGCGGTTGTTCAAGCCCGTCAGGCTGTCCTGGAAGGCCAGCCGCGTCAATTCCACCTTGGCGTGATAGTTACGCAAGCGCAATAAACTGAAGCTGACATTCAGCGCCAGCCCGAACAGCACGCTGACGGCGATCATCAATGGCACCCAGGGCTGGTCGGGCAAGCCCGCGTTCACCGGATACAGGCCGTGGCCCACGTTCCACCACACGCCCGCCACCACGGCCAGGTAGCTGAGGCCGCCATTGAAGATGGAAGCGATGGCCAGGGTCATGAAGACGCCCACGGGCAAGACCCAGAAGCTGGCGTGCTGGACGGCATCGGCCATGGTGCGCAAGCCGAAGGTCAGCGCCAGCACGGCGCAGGCTCCCGTCATGGTCAGCACGGGCAAGGTGGTGCAGCGGTAGCGCACGGCCAGACTCGTCAACATGCCCAGCAAGGCCAGCACGGCGTGCGCCAGGTTCGGATGGTAGGCGGGCGGCATCAGCAGCCAGGCCAGGCTGAAGGCGATGATGCCCAGCACTTGCGTGACCAGGCCGACCCGGTGCAATTCTGCAAAATAGGTATGCTGCTGTTCGCTGTTGCCGCCGAATGCAAGGGGAACGGCGATGCGCCGCAAGGTGGTCAGATCAGGAACGCGCATGACGGGCATCAACACCAGAGAGAGATAAAGCGCCCGTTAAAGCCTTGCGCATGCCTTGCCGCGACGTGGCGCGGCATGCAACAGGTGTTGCATTTTAGAATACTATCACGGTAGTCAAGGAATGGCCGGAAAAACAGGCGCCCACACCGCAGCAAGGGGCTCGCGTGTCATGAAATACAACGCCGGACGGCGCCAGGCGTCCCTGCCCTCGCGCACCGCACCCGATTGCATGCATTTTGCTGGCAGTGTCGCCCGGCTTTGCAGTATGCTGATAAAAAACAATACTGCCAGGCAGCTACATATAAGAAGAGTTCCCGCAAATGACCGAACAGATGAACGAGAGCTGAACCATGCCAGAAACTAGCGACTTATCTGTCCTGATCGTCGACCCGAACCCCAGCATGCGGGGCAATCTGCACAATATGCTGAACCAGGCGGCCATCACCAAGGTGGAATATGCCGTCAATGCCGGCACGGCCATCCGCTTGCTGACGAAGAAACCGTTCGACATCATCCTGTGCGAATACGATCTTGGCAGCGGCACGGACGGCCAGGATGGCCAGCAATTGCTGGAAGACTTGCGCCACCACAAGCTGATCGGCCTGTGGACGATCTTCATCATGCTGACCTCCGAAGCCATCCACAGCAAGGTGATCAGCGCCGCCGAGCTGACCCCGTCCGACTACATATTAAAACCGTTCACCGTCGACGTGCTGAGCGGCCGCATCGCGCGCGCCATCGAGCGCCGCGCCGTCTTCCTGCCCACGTACCAGCTGATCGACAAGGGCGACTTGCGCGAAGCCGTGAAAAGCTGCCGCGCGGCCGAACTGCAGCACCCGCGCCTGGCGGCCGATTTTGCCCGCCTGCGCGCCGAGCTGCATATCACCCTGGGCGAATGGAAGGAGGCGGAGCAGATCTACACCGACATGCTGGCCACGCGGCCCATGGCCTGGGCCCACCTGGGCCTGGCGCGCACCCTGTTCGAACAGCAGCGCCACGAGGAGGCGCAGGACGCGCTGCTGGAGCTGGTGGAAACCTATCCCCGCTTCATGGCCGCCTACGACTTGCTGGCGCAAAACCATGTAGCCATGGGCCAGCAGCTGCAGGCCAAGAAAATCCTCGAGGATGCCGTGGCCATTTCGCCGCACATGGTGCGCCGCTTGCGCCACCTGGGCGGCATCGCCTTCGACACGGGCGACATCGGCGCGGCCGAACGGGCCTACAAGCAGGTGGTGACGAAGGCGAAGTACTCCGAATTCCGCGACCCGGAAGACCACGTCAACCTGGTCAAGACGCTGGTGAAAAAGGGCGACGCGCCGCAAGCGAGCGGCGTGCTGCGCGACATGGAGCGCTCGCTGCGCGGCGGCGCCAACGTGGAAGCGTGCCGCGCCATCTCGGCCGCCATGCTGCATGAACTCTCGGGCAACGACATCGCCGCCGCCAGCGAGCTGCAGCTGGCCGCCGCCGCCCTGGACGACGCGCGCGGCCTGTCGACCCAGCTCAAGGTGGGCCTCGTGCAAAGCTGCCTGAAGAACAACCTGGAACAGGCCGCGTCCGACGTCATGATGAAACTCGTCAACGAAGCGGACAGCGACGTAACGATGGAAGCGGCCGTGGACGTGTTTGAAAAGGCGGGACGCCATGACCTGGCGCAAGGCATGGGCCAGCAGATCAGCAACCAGGTGCAGGAACTGATGCACGAGGCGGCCAGCAAGGCGGAAAGCGGGGAACTCAAGGGCGCCGTCTTCGTGCTGCGCCAGGCCCTGCGCAAGACGCCGGGCAACCTGCCCGTGCTGTTCGCCTCCGTCGAGGCCATCTTGCGTCAGCTCAACATGCTGGGCTGGGAAGCCCCGCTGGCCGAACAGGCGCAGCACCAGATGCAGGTGATCCGCAAGATCGACCCCAGGCATCCGCAGCTGGAGTCGCTCAAGCAGCAGTATGCGGCCACGCAGCACAAGTATGGTATTGCGACCTGACTGGCACCTGTGCCCTGCTTGCCAATCGACAGTAACCCGTTCGAAATCGTGAGCCGTCCCATCGCCGCCGTTTGCAATTTGAATACTCTCTTTGAAAATGAAGCCCGCTCACGCATTCGGAGCGGGCGCATCCGTATAGTTCGGCAGTTGTGCGACGTCAGCCGTTAAGCGTACGGCCGCCGTCAACGATGATTTCGGAGCCGACGGTCCAGCGGGACTCGTCGGAAGCGAGGTATAACACCGCCTTGGCCACTTCCTCCGGCGTGCCGAAGCGGCCGAAAGGAATCGTTGCGGTAATTTCCTTGTTGATCTGATCGCGGTAGGCATCCGGGATGCCGAGCTTGTCGTACAGCGGCGTTTCGACGGGGCCGGGACTGACCGCGTTGACGCGAATGCCGCGCGCCAGCAGTTCGCCCGACAGCGTTTTCGACAAGTTCAAGAATGCGGCCTTGGTTGCCGCATATACCGATGAATGCGCCGCGCCGACGTGCGCGCTGACCGAGGTGTTGAGTACCACCGATGCGGGGTTCGCGAACACTGGCAGCAGCGCCTGGATCAGGAAATAGGGCCCCTTGACGTTGATGTCGAACGAACGGTCGAACATTTCCTCCGTCCATACTTCGATCGGCGTCCAGACGGATACGCCAGCGTTGAGAAAGGCGATATCCAGTTGGCCGTAGTGAGCCTGGACGGCTTGCGCCAACTCCTGTTGGGCGGCGACACTGGCGGAATCGGCGCGCAGCACCAGAACCTCGGCGCCAAGTTCTTTCCTGGCCTTCTCGATGGATTCCGGATTGACGCCGGTGACGATGACGCGTGCGCCTTCGGCGAGGAACTGCCTGGCTGTTTCGAGGCCGATGCCGCTGGTGCCGCCGGTGATAAGCGTGCGTTTTCCTTGCAAGCGGGACATAAAATTCTCCTGTAGGTGATTCATGGTCAACCAACGTTGGCTGACCTGCCGTGGGAAGAACTATGCGCTCATGCTTGAAATTCGATAAGATCGTATCTTTGCATATGATTCATGCTCCAATTGCATGAATCGAATGAGGAGCAACTTTGGACCGGTTTCTTTTGATGACATGCTTCGCGCGCTCGGTGGAGACGGGGAGCTTCTCCGCTGCCGGCCGCGACCTGGGCCTGGGGCAGCCGAACGTCAGCCGTCATGTGGCGGCATTGGAAGAGCATTTACAGACGCGGCTGCTGCACCGGTCAACGCGCAAGCTTGCCCTCACGCCCGAAGGGGAACGCTACTATGCGGAAGTGCGGCGCATCCTAGACGCCGTCGACGAGTCCGAATCGTCCTTCAGGGAGAACGTCGATCCGTCCGGATTGCTGCGCGTGGCATGCCCGACGGCGCTGGCGCATGCATTTGTTTTGCCGCATGTCCCCGCCTTCCTGGAGCGCTATCCCGGCTTGGCGCTGGATCTCCAGATCAATGATCGCTATGTGGGGCTGGTCGATGAAGGCGCGGACCTGGCAATTCGGATCGGCCATCTGGAAGACAGCGCACTGCGCGCGCGGCGCATCGGACTGTTCGAGCGCGTGTTCGTCGCCAGCAAGGGCTATCTCGCCAAACGCGGCGTCCCGGTCTCGCCCGATGATCTGCGCGGGCACGATTGCGTGATCTACACCC
>NZ_JBWBYV010000076.1:0-7985 GCF_056174685.1 Janthinobacterium sp. BHSEK | reverse complement strand
TTGGCCGCGCGTCGGCGCTGACGGTGCAGCAGAGCGCGGTCGTGATGCGCGATGGCCACGGTTATGTGTTCAGGGTCGGCCCTGACGAGAAGGTCAGCCAAACCAAGGTCAGCCTTGGACGCCGGGTCGGCGACCGCATCGAGGTGCTGGCCGGGGTCGGCGCCGATGCGGTGCTGGTCGACCAGGGCGCCGGTTTCCTGGCCGACGGAGACGTGGTCAAGGTGGCCGCCGAACAGGCCCAGCCCAAGCTGGCCTACCAGACGGCGCCGTCGGCGCCCGCCCGGACCACTTCGGTCTCTCGGTAAACGGAGCACGCGATGAATCTATCCGCCTTTTCGATACGCAACCCGATCCCCGCCATCCTGCTGTTCATCCTGCTGACGGTGGCTGGCCTGATCAGTTTCAAACGCATGATGATTCAGGAACAGCCTGACATCGACTTTCCCATTGTGTTCGTGACCACCAGCCTGCCCGGCGCCTCGCCGCCGCAGCTGGAAGCGGAAGTGGCGCGCAAGATCGAAAGTTCGCTGCTGTCGGTATCCCAGGTCCGCCATGTGTTTACCACCATCAGCGATGGCGTGGTCGAGACTACAGTCCAGTTCCGGCTGGAGAAAGACCCTGCCGAAGCGCTCAACGATGTGCGCGATGCGGTGGGCCGCGTGCGCACCGATCTGCCGGCCGATATCCGCGATCCGGTGATTTCCAAACTCGACCTGGCCGGCCAGCCCATCCTGACCTACACCGTCGCTTCCTCCCAAATGGATGAGGAGGCGCTGTCCTGGTTTGTCGACAGCCAGGTATCGAAGGTGCTGCTGGGCGTGTCCGGCGTGGGCAAAGTGGCGCGCGTTGGCGGCGTGGAGCGCGAGGTGCTGATCGAACTCGATCCGATCCGCATGGCGGCGCTCAACGTCTCGGCCGCCGACATTTCCAGCCAGCTGCGCCGGGTGCAGCGCGAAAGTTCGGGGGGCAAGGCCAATATCAGCGGCGCCAACCAGTCGGTGCGCACCATCGGCACGGTCGGCAGCACGGCCGAGATTGCCGCCATGGACATGGCGCTGCCGGACGGTCGCAGCATCCGCCTCGACCAGGTGGCGCGCGTGATCGACGGCACCGCCGAGCGTACGATCATCACTCTGCTGGACGGCAAGCCGGTGGTCGGCTTCGACATCACACGCAGCAAGGGTGCCAGCGAGATCACCGTGGCGCGTGCGGTGCGCCAGGCAGTCGAGCAACTGGCGAAAAAAGACCCGCACATCGTCTTCAAGGAAGCCTTCAACGCCGTTGATTCGGTGCAGGAAAACTACGACGGCTCCATGACCCTGCTGTACGAGGGCATCTTCCTGACCGTGCTGGTGGTCTGGTTCTTCCTGCGCGATGGCCGCGCCACGCTGGTATCCGCGGCGGCGCTGCCGCTGTCCATCATTCCCACTTTCCTGGTGATGAGCATGCTGGGTTTTACACTCAACATGATAACCCTGTTGTCGCTTGCGCTGGTGATCGGCATCTTGGTCGACGATGCCATCGTCGAGATCGAAAACATCATGCGTCACCTGTACCAGGGCAAGACGCCGTTGCAGGCAGCGCTGGAAGCGGCCGACGAGATCGGTCTGGCGGTGGTGGCCACCACCTGCACCCTGATCGCCGTTTTTCTGCCCACCGCTTTCATGGATGGCGTGGTCGGTCAGTACTTCAAGCAGTTCGGCTGGACCGCTTCGGTGGCGGTGGCGGCTTCGCTGCTGGTGGCGCGCCTGCTGACGCCTATGATGGCGGCCTATTTGCTCAAGCCCAAGCTGCTGGCGCAACAGCCCAGGCCGAGCCGGATCCTGCCGCGCTATCTGGCGGCGGTGGGCTGGTGCCTGCGGCACCGCCACCGCACGCTGGCGCTGTCGGCACTGCTCTTTGTCGCCTCGCTGGCCTTGATCCCTCTGTTGCCGAGCGGCTTCATTCCGCCGGCCGACGGTACCCAGACCAAGGTGACGCTGGAGCTGGCGCCGGGCGCCACCCTGGAACGCACCCGCGCGGCGGCCGAACGGGCACGCCTGCTGATCGCGCGGAACAAGGATATCGCGCCGGACATGGTGCAGGTGTACAGCGCCATCGGTGGCGAGGACGTGCGCAAGGCTACCCTGACCATCAATCTCAAGCCGCGCAAGGAGCGGGTGCGCAAGCAGACCGAAATCAACATCCTGCTGCGCGAGCTGATGCGCGACGTGCCGGGCGTGCGCGCCACCGTCGGCAGTAGCGGCGAAGCCGGCGAGGAGCTGGAACTGCTGCTGACCGGCGACGATCCCGAGGCGCTGAAGACGGCGGCGCTGGCGATCCAGCGTGATATCCGCAGCATCCCCGGCCTGGGCGCGATCTATTCGAGTATCAGCCTGGTGCGGCCTGAACTCATCGTTACGCCCGATTTCGCCAGGGCTGCCGACCTCGGTGTGAACGCCACCGCCATCGGCGAGACGCTGCGTGTGGCCACCATCGGCGACTACGACCAGGCGCTGGCCAAGCTCAACCTGCCGGAGCGGCAGATCCCCATCCGCGTACGGCTCCCAGAGGCGGCGCGCCAAGACCTGTCGCTGCTCGAGCGCCTGTCGGTGCCGGGCAAGCAGGGCAACGTGCCGTTGTCCTCGGTCGCCGAGCTGCGCATCGACAGCGGCCCGACCCGTATCGACCGGCGCGACCGCAGCCGCCGGGTGGTGATCCACGTCGAACTCAACGGCCGGCCGATCAGCGAGGTACAGGACCTCGTCGACAAGCTGCCGAGCGTTAAGAACCTCCCCGCGAGTGTCCAGCGCGGCAAGTCGGGCGATGTCGAGATGATGCAGGAACTGTTCACCAGCTTCGGCCTGTCCATGCTCATTGGCATCCTGTGCGTGTACCTGGTGCTGGTGCTGCTGTTCAAGGGTTTCATGCAGCCGGTGACTGTCATGGCGGCATTGCCGCTGTCGATAGGTGGTGCCTTCCTGGGGCTGCTGCTGACGCGTCAGGCGCTCTCCATGCCTTCTCTGCTGGGCTTGTTGACCTTGATGGGTATAGCGGTCAAGAACTCGATCCTGCTGGTCGAGTATGCGATACGCGCCCGTCGGGAACAGGGGCTGGATCGCACGAGTGCCCTGCTCGATGCCTGCCGCAAGCGCGTCCAGCCGATCATTATGACCAGCGTGGCGATGGGGGCCGGCATGCTGCCGCTGGCGCTGGGCATTAGCGCCGACCCCAGTTTCCGGGCGCCGATGGCGATTGCGGTGATCGGCGGGCTGATCACTTCAACTCTGCTCAGTCTGTTGGTGATCCCGGTGGTGTTCACCTATGTCGACGACCTGATGGTGTGGATCTCGCACAAGTGGCGACGCCAGCCGAAAGCCGCACCGGTGGCTGCCTCCGCAGCCGTGTCTTCCGCATCTTCCTTATTGAATTGAGTGAGCCATGTTGCATTCATCCATAGAAATCCAGAAGCTGTGTCCGAGCCTGCAGTTGGAAGCGGTGACCTATCGCTACCGCAACGGCCATCGGGCGGTCTCCGATCTTAACCTGCGCATCGAGCCCGGCATTCTGGGCTTGCTCGGGCCCAACGGCGCCGGCAAGTCGACGCTGATGCGCATGCTGGCTACTCTGCAGCGTCCCAGTTCGGGGCGCATCCTGTGGGGGGACGTCGACATCGCTCGCGATCCGGACGCGCTGCGCTGCGCGTTGGGCTACCTGCCGCAGGAGTTCGGCGCCTATCCTTCGCTGAGCGCACGCGAATTCCTGCGCTACCTCGCCGCCGTCAAGGGCTTGCCGCATGCGCAGACGGCGGCGCGCGTGGATCAATGCCTGGAAGCGGTCGGACTCGAGGCCGCCGCCGACAAGCGCATCGGCTCCTACTCGGGCGGCATGCGCCAGCGGGTCGGCATCGCCCAGGCCCTGCTCAACGATCCGCAGCTGCTGATCGTCGACGAGCCTACCGTCGGCCTCGACCCGGAGGAGCGGTTGCGCTTCCGCAACCTGCTGACCGATCTTGCCGGCCGCCGCCTGGTGATTCTGTCCACTCACATCGTGTCCGACATCGAGGCCAGCGCCACCGCGCTGGCGGTGATGCACCAGGGCGTTCTGCGCTATCAGGGCGCGCCGGAAACGCTGATCGCCCAGGCCGAGGGGCGGGTGTGGGACTGGACCGTCAAGTCCGAGGACCTGGTAGCGCTGCGCAGCCGCCATCATGTCAGCGGTTCGATGCGGCTGCCGGACGGCGTGCGGGTGCGCATCGTCGCCGCCGAATCGCCGGGGCCGGGTGCGTTGGCGGTGGCGCCGGGCCTGGAGGACGCCTACGTCTGGCTGTTGTCGCAAAGCAGGGAGGTCTGACGTGGAAGCCTTGCGCCGGTTTATCTCCATTGTGGGCGCCGACCTGCTGGCGCGCGTGCGCACGCCGCGCTTCTGGCTGGCCGTGGCCGCCGTTGCCGTGGCCGCCTGGTGGTGTTTCCCTCCTATCGGGGCGCCATACATGATTCTGGGCTTGAATGGCCAGTACCGCGGCCAGTATTCAAGCGCGTGGATCGGCATGGTGCTGTCCATGACATCGATCTGGCTGTCGCTGATCGGCTTTTACCTGGTGCGCGGCACGCTCACCCGCGACATCGAAAGCCGGGTCTGGCAACTGCTGGTCGCCACCCCGCTGCGGCGCCACACTTATCTGCTGGCCAAGTGGTGCAGCCATCTGGTGGTGCTGGCGCTGGTCGTGGCAGCGGGCGTGGCGGTGGGCGTGGCGGCGCAGTGGGTGCGCGCCGAGGATATGTGGATCGACCTGGTCGAGCTGCTCAAACCTGTGCTGTTGTTGCAGTTGCCGGGCCTGGCGCTGACGGCGATGTTCGCGGTCTGGTTCGACCTGGTGCCATGGTTGCGGCGCACCGCGGGCAGCGTGCTGTACTTCGTGGTGTGGCTGGCAATATTGGCAGCCTCGGCGCAGAACATCCGCCATTCCGATGCCGCTGCTCAGTCTGGCCTGATCGGTGATCCTTTCGGTCTTGCCGTGTTCAATCATGAAGTGCGCCAGCGCGCCGCGCCGCAGATCGATAAACCGCTGGAGCAGGGTTTCTGCCTGGCCTGCGGCACCCGCCGCACCGAGGTCCGCCTCTTCGAGTGGCCAGAATGGCAGGTGACTCCGCAGGTCTTGCCGGGGCGGCTGTTCTGGCTGCTGCTGTCGGCGCTGGGGGTGATCGTGTGTGCGCCCTTCCTCGATCGGGCCGCCGCCCGCAGCAGCGTCGCCGGCGGCGCGGTGGGTGACGACTCCGGCAGCCGCCTGCGCTGGCTCGGCGCGCTGCTGCGCCCTCTGCAGCGCTCGGTATTCGGCACTTTGCTGGCATCCGAAATCCAGTTGGCCCTGCGTCATCGCAAGATGTGGTGGTGGCTGGCGGCGCTGGGAGCGGCCGCGGTGCAGATTGCCGGACCGGCCAACGCCGCCTGCATCGCCGCCATTGCCGCCTGGCTGCTGTGCCTCGACATGTATGCCCACGCCTCCCTGCGCGAAGGCGAGTCCGGCACCGCGCCGGTGGTCTTCAGCGCCGCCCACGCCGGTCGCCATATCTTGTGGGCGCGCTTGGCGATGCTGGTGCTGGTGGGCACCGTGCTGACGCTGCCGGCCGTGCTGCGCTTCGCCGCCACCGCGCCGGCGGTGGCGGCCGCGCTGCTGGCAGCCAGCGTTTCGCTGGCTGCCTGGGGACTGGCGCTGGGCGCGGCCTCGCGCAGCCCGCGGCCGTTCGAAGTGCTGGCCTGCGTGCTGGCGTATATGAGCATCAATGGGGCGCCGGTGCTGCATGCCGGCGTCGATCCCCGCGTCACCCTATACCTGCACTTCGCGGCGCTGCCAGCGGCCGCTATCGTCCTGTGGACGATGTGGCCCCGGCTGGCCCGGACGCAGTCAGCCCAATGAACCAAGGAAGGTGTATTCATGTCTATATCTAACTCCGTGCTATTCCCCAAGGCCGGCGAGGCCGGCAAGAAAAGCGAAGCCATAGCCGCTGACAAAGCGGGCTGGGGCCTCGGCATCGGTGCCATCCTCGCCCTGCTGCTGCTCGTCGCGCTGAGTCTGGGCAGCACGCGGCTGCCGGCGCCGCAGCCGGCTACCGTGGCGCCCACCGTGTTTTCGGCGGCGCGCGCCATGGCCCATCTGCAGCATATCGCGCATGAACCGCATGCGGTTGGCACGCCCGAGAACGCCAAGGTGCGCGCCTATATCGTTGCCGAGCTGCAGGCGCTCGGCCTGCAACCGGAGATCCAGTCCGGCGTCGGCAAGATGAACACCCGCCCCTGGGGCGCGGTGGGCATGGTCCACAACATCGTGGTGCGCATACCCGGCGCCGGCGCCGGAGTTGCTGCGCGCAAGGCGCTGCTGCTGGCGGCCCACTATGACTCCGTGCCGACGGGACCGGGCGCGGCCGATGACGGCGCTTCTGTGGCAGCCATCATGGAAGTGCTGCGCGCCGTGAAGGCCGGCATGCCATTGCAGAATGATCTGATCGCCCTGTTCAGCGACGGCGAGGAGGCCGGGCTGCTTGGTTCCGAGCTGTTCGTTTCGAGCCATCCCTGGACCAAGGACGTCGGCCTGGTACTCAACTTCGAGTATCGTGGCAACAGCGGTCCCATGCTGATGTTCGAGACCAGCCCCGGCAACGGCAAGCTGATTGCCGGCTTGGCGCAGGCGGTGCCGCAGCAGGTGAGCAGCTCCATGCTTTACGAGCTGTACAAGAAGATGCCGAACGATACCGATATGACCTCGTTCAAGCGGGCCGGCATAGCCGGGTTGAACTTCGCTGCCATCGAGAATCCTGCCGCTTACCACCTGCATACCGACAGCATCGCCAACCTCGACCAGCGTACCTTGCAGCAACAGGGCGACTCCATGTTGTCCCTGGTGCGGCACTTTGGCAACGGCGCGCTGCGAGAACTGAAGGCGCACGACAGCGTGTACTTCGACCTGCCCGGCATCGGCCTTGTGCATTACACCTCGACCGCAGTGATCCCGCTGACGCTGGTAGTGGCGGCGCTGCTGTGCGTGGTTGCGGTGATGGGCATCAAGCGCGGCGCCCTGCGCCCCGGCCGCATTCTGCTGGCCATGCCGGTGTTCCTGGTGATGGCCATCTTGCTGGGCATCGCCTGCCAACTGGTGTGGGGGGCGGTCTCGCTGGTGCATCCGGAATACGGCGTGCTGGGCGATCCGTACAACAGCCAGTGGTATCTTCTGGCTTTCGTCGGCCTGGTGATCGCCGGCTATATCGCAATGGCGGGCGGCGTCAAGCGCTGGCTGCGCCCACTCGAACTGGGCTTTGGCGCCCTGTTGCTGTGGCAGGGCTTGCTGGTGCTCAGCAGCTTTGCCATGCCGGGTATTACCGCGATGTTTGCCTGGCCGCTGCTGGCGCTGCTGGGTGTGCTGGGGCTGCTGTTCTCGCGCCGCTGCGCGGACATCACCGCCGGCGCGCGTATTGCGCTGCTGGTGCTGGGCCTGGTGCCGGCGGTGCTGCTGTGCGGTCCGGCGGTGCGCAATCTGTATGTCGGACTGAGCCCGCAGGCATCGGTGGTGAGCGGGCTGATGCTGGCGCTGGTGGCCGGTCTCATGACGCCGCTACTGAGCATGCTGACGCGCCGTTTCTTACTCCCGGCGCTACCGCTGGCCGCCTGCGCGTTCTTCCTGGTGGCCGGTTCGCTGACCGCCCGCACAGACGCGGACCATCCGCACACGGCCAACCTGTTCTATGCCTGGGACAGCGGTTCCGGCAAGGCCTACTGGATATCGCGCGACGATCAGCTCGACGACTGGAGCAAGACCTACTTTCCCAATATAAGCGAGAAACAGCAGGTGCCGGAACTGTTCGGCGCCGGCTCGCGCAAGTACTGGGCCAGTCCGGCGCCGCGGATGGCCGGCCTGCAGGCACCGCAGATCGACGTCCTGAGCGATACCGTCAAAGGCGGGGTACGCGAGGTAATTTTCAAGGTTCGCACCATGCGCCAGGCGCCGGTCCTCT
>NZ_JBWBYV010000075.1:0-18849 GCF_056174685.1 Janthinobacterium sp. BHSEK | reverse complement strand
GAGATTGGTGAGAATCATCTGCCTGCGGTCGAGCGCAATGATTTCTCACAATCCTTGCAAGCTAGGTTCCAGCTCGTAGCCAACCTGAATGGTCTTTTCTGTAACCAAGGATCCGCCTCATATTTTTTCTCGTAATGATAGCGCGGCTATATTGCGTACCGCTTAGGCGAAGACGTCCGCATTGGCCAATAGGGTGCCGGCTTTGTCCTTGCCTGACAATAGCGGCTCGCCATCGAGTGGCCAATCGATTCCGATGGCTGGGTCGTTCCACAGGATGCTGCGCTCGAACTCTGGCGCCCAATAGTCGGTCGTCTTGTACAGAAATTCGGCGTTGTCACTGGTCACAACAAAGCCGTGCGCAAAGCCTTCCGGTATCCACAACTGGCGTTTGTTGGCTGCTGATAAAGTCACGCCGACCCAGTGTCCGAAGGTTGCGGAGCTTTTGCGCAGGTCGACGGCCACATCGAACACCTCCCCTGCGGTCACACGTACCAGCTTGCCCTGCGGTTGCTGGATTTGATAGTGCAGGCCGCGCAAGACGTCTTTGGCTGATTTGGAATGATTGTCCTGTACGAAGTCGCGCGTGACGCCGGTCAGTTCGGTAAAACGCTTCTGGTTGAAGCTTTCGTAGAAGAAGCCGCGGTCATCGCCGAACACGGTCGGTTCGATGATCAGGACATCAGGTATGGCGGTGGTTTGAATTTGCATGGTGTGAAATGAGCCGTTCAGGCGTTAGTATATTTTTTCTTCGAGCAGGCGCAGCAGATACTGGCCGTAAGCGTTCTTTTTCAAGGGTTGCGCCAATGCCTCTAGTTTGGCAGCGTCGATATAGCCGCGACGGTAGGCGATTTCTTCAGGGCAGGCGACTTTCAGACCTTGACGGTTCTCGATGGTGGCGATGAACTGGCCCGCCTCCAGCAAGGACTCATGCGTGCCGGTATCGAGCCAAGCCATGCCACGGCCCATCAGCTCGACTGTCAACTGCCCGCGTTCCAGATAGGTGCGGTTGACGTCGGTGATTTCCAGCTCGCCACGTGGTGACGGAACGATGCCGGCAGCGATATCGCACACCTGGCTGTCGTAGAAATACAGGCCGGTGACGGCGTAGTTCGATTTTGGCTTGAGTGGCTTCTCTTCAATGCTGATAGCGCGCCGTTGCTCATCGAAGTCGACCACGCCATAGCGTTCCGGATCGTGTACGTGATAGGCAAATACGGTCGAGCCGCTGGTGCGTGCCGAGGCTTCACGTAACTGCGATTCAAAGTCGTGACCGTAATAGATGTTGTCGCCCAAAATCAGGGCCGATGGTGCATCGCCGACAAATTCCTTGCCGATGATGAAGGCCTGTGCGAGTCCATCCGGGCTGGGCTGCACAGCGTAGCTTAGGCGGATACCCCACTGGCTGCCGTCGCCCAGCAATTCCTGGAAGCGCGGTGTATCTTGTGGTGTAGAAATGATCAGGATGTCGCGTATGCCGGCCAGCATCAGGGTGGTCAGCGGATAGTAGATCATCGGTTTGTCATACACGGGCAGCAGCTGCTTCGACACGGCCATGGTGACGGGGTACAGGCGCGTGCCGGAACCGCCAGCCAGGATGATGCCCTTGCGTTCGATGGCGGCCCCCATTATTTCTGCTCCAGTGCCGTATCGCGTGCCCCGTAGTTTTTCTCCACCCACTTCAGGTAGTCGCCCGATTGGACGTCGCGTACCCAGGCCTGGTTGTCCAGATACCACTGCACGGTCTTGCGAATGCCGGTAGCGAAGGTTTCGGCCGGCTTCCAGCCCAGTTCTCGTTCGATCTTGCGCGCATCGATGGCATAGCGGCGGTCGTGGCCCGGGCGATCCTGCACATAGGTGATTTGTTCGCGATAGCTGCCCGATGCCTTGGGATCGAGCGTATCGAGGATGTCGCACAAGGTATGCACGACGTCCAGATTGGCCATTTCATTCCAGCCGCCAACATTGTAGACCTCGCCCAGGCGCCCCGCTTCCAGCACGCGGCGGATCGCCGAGCAATGGTCGCCCACGTACAGCCAGTCGCGCACTTGCATGCCATCGCCATAGATAGGCAAGGCTTTGCCGGCACGGGCATTGCTGATGATGAGCGGAATCAGTTTTTCCGGGAAATGGAAGGAACCATAATTGTTCGAACAGTTGGTGGTGAGCACTGGCATGCCATACGTATGGAAATACGCGCGCACCAGATGGTCGGAGGCCGCTTTCGATGCGGAGTACGGGCTGTTGGGTGCATATGGCGTTGTTTCCGTGAATGGCGGGTCATGCGGTCCCAGGGTGCCATACACTTCATCGGTCGAGACGTGCAGGAAGCGGAAGCCATCCTTGGCTTCGCCCGTCAGGCCGGACCAGTAAGCGCGTGCGGCTTCGAGCAGACTGAAGGTACCATTGACGTTGGTCGAAATGAATTCGCCGGGGCTATGGATCGAACGATCGACATGGCTCTCTGCGGCAAAATGCACGATGGCGCGTGGCTGGTGTTCTGCCAACAGGCGGGAGATGTGGGCGGTGTCGCAAATATCGCCGCGTACAAAGATATGCCGGGGGTCCTGTTCCAGGCTTGCCAGATTGCTGAGATTGCCAGCATAGGTCAGTTTGTCAAAATTGATCACGGGCTCATCGTTGAGCGCCAGCCAGTCGCGTACAAAATTGGAACCGATGAAGCCGGCGCCGCCAGTCACTAAAATCATGCTGTTATCCTTTTCTTGCTTGTAAATTACTAAATTTGTAGACTGCGTTGTTAATACGCGCCATCTTTCTTGAAAATGACTTTAACCGTTTTCAACAGGATGACAATGTCATTGAATAGAGACCAGTTCTTGACATACCAGGCATCGAGATAGACACGCGTATCGTAGCTGACGTCGTTCCTGCCGCTGACTTGCCATAGACCCGTGACCCCGGGCTTGGCTTCAAGGTAATAGTCGATCTGGTTGCCATAACGTTCCAGTTCGGCATCGACAACCGGCCGCGGACCGACCAGGCTCATCTCGCCTTTCAGTACGTTCCATAGTTGCGGCAATTCATCAAGGCTGGTCCGGCGCAGGAAGTGGCCGATCGAGGTGATGCGAGGGTCGTTTTTCAGCTTGAAGTCACGGTCCCATTCGGCACGGGCTTCAGGATCGCGCTCCAGTAGCTCCTTGAGCAAGACGTCGGCATTCACGGCCATGGTGCGGAACTTGTAGCAGAGAAAATGCTTGCCATTCTGGCCCACGCGTTTGTGGCCGTAGAAGATGGGACGACCCGATGCCATGACCTTGGCCGCGATCCACAGCAAGATGGGGGCGCCGACGATCATCACGCAGATCGAGGCCGTCAGATCAAAGCAGCGTTTAATCAGTTGCAAACCTGGCCGCGCCAGATTGTTGCGCATGGTCAGCAGCAAGACTTCATGTGTAAAGAAATGGTTGACTTCCATGCCGTACAGGGGCAGGCCGCGTACGGCTGGCACCACTTGCATATTGGCAACGCAACGGCTGACCTGCTGGATCATGCCCTGATAAGCGTCAATGCCGCCCTGTTCCAGCGCGACAACCGTATGCGGATCGCCCAGCAGCTTGAGTGTTTGTTCCGGACTCTGACCCAACGAAATGCAGGGCACAACCTGCTTGCTGCGATTCACATAGTGATGTTCCAGGCGGTCTTGGCCTTCCGGTATCAGGAATGCAATCAGACGATAGCCCATCAACGCTTCCTCATCGAAGGCACGCGCAGTTTGCAAGGCATTATCACCCCATCCGATGATGACCATGGGGCGTATCCAGCCGCCCGCCTTCATCAACAGGTATTTGACCAGGCCGCGCAGCAGCAAGGCACAGCACGGCACCAGCAACCAGGTAGCCAGCAGCGCTTCGCGCGAGGAGTCGCGTTTGTCGAGGAAGACCAGGGCCGCGTCAATCAGGCCCATGACCATGGCGATTTTCAGGATTTCCTTGATTTCATTCGAGTATGGACGGCGTTTGGCATGATGGCCCTTCAGCTTGAAGATCGCCACAGTGACCACGGAGAGCAGGCTGTAACTGAGCAGGCGCGAGCTATCCAGCCCGAAGCTGTTCAAGCCGGTGGCATCGAGCGTCCATTTGCCAGCGAGCCAGAATGCCATGAACATGGCCAGTGCATCGGCAAAGGTGAGAAAATATTTTTCTGCCCTGCTGCTGCAATACCATTTCACTTCTTGTACAAAGATGCCTTCGATTGGTTTCATGATGACTTGCTTAACCTTATAAACTTCAGTGTGAATTCTTGCGGTGCTGCATGCAGGGTGATTGTGTCCTGCTCGGTCAAGCGCGGCCGTAGCGGTCTTCAAATCGGACGATATCGTCTTCCCCAAGGTAGCTACCCGATTGAATTTCAATCAGTTCCAGCGGTAGCTTGCCCGGGTTGGCCAGGGAGTGGACGATGCCGAGGGGAATATAGGTAGACTGGTTTTCGGTCAGCAAATATTCCTTGTCGCCATTGGTGATCTGGGCCGTGCCGGAGACCACGATCCAGTGCTCGGCGCGGTGGTGATGCATTTGCAATGACAGCTTGGCGCCAGGCTTGACCGTGATCCGCTTGACCTGAAAACGTTCGCCATTGCCGATGGAATCATAGGAGCCCCATGGACGGAAGACTTCACGGTGCATGGTGGCCTCGGGACGCTCCCTGGCGACCAGTTGTGCGACCATGGTTTTGGTCTGTTGTGCCTGATCCGCATCCATGACCAGCACGGCGTCGGCGGTTTCCACGATAACGGTATTGCGCATGCCGATTGCAGTGACCAGGCGGCTACTGCTGTGCACCAGGCAATCGTTGCAATCCTGGATCAGCACGTCGCCTTGGGTGCTATTCTGGCTGGCATCCTTTTCCGCCACGTCGAATACGGCTTTCCAGGAGCCGATATCATTCCAGCCGGCATCAAGGGCGATGGTAGCCGCATGGCTGGTGCGTTCCATGACGGCGTAGTCAACGGCGATATCGGGGCTGGCGGCGTAGGCATCCTTGTCAAGGCGAATGAAGTCGAGGTCGCTTTTCGCGGCGGCGATGGCAGCGCGGCACGCGGCCAGGACGGCGGGCTGGAACTGTGCCAGCTCTTCCAGGTAGCGGCTGGCGCGGAACAGGAACATGCCGCTGTTCCAGAAGTAATCGCCGCTGGCAATATATTGTTCTGCCAGCGCCAAGGCTGGTTTTTCCACGAATTCAAGTACGCGCTGGACCTGGCCCGCAGCGGCGCCTTCGGCGCGAATATAGCCGTACCCTGTTTCCGCTCCCGTTGGCGTGATGCCGAAAGTGAGTAACTGACCCGCCTCTGCGGCAGTACGCGCCAGCGCGATGGCGCGATGGAAAGCCGGGGTATCCAAAATGACGTGGTCCGATGGCAGCACCAGCAGTAACGGATCTTCGCCATTCTCCATCGCATGCAAGGCGGCTGAAGCGATCGCCGGCGCCGTATTGCGGCGCATGGGCTCAAGTAACATGCGGCTATTTTCCAGGCCGATCTCACGCACTTGCTCCGCGACAATGAAACGCGAGGAGTCGTTGCATACCAGCAGTGCTGGCGACACAGTGTGGATGCCGGCCAGGCGCTGCAGCGTCTGTTGCAGCATGCTGCCCTGCGTCGACAAGCGCAGAAACTGCTTGGGAAAGGCCTCGCGTGACAGCGGCCATAAACGTGTGCCCGAACCACCACAAAGAATTACGGGTAAGAGGGAAATAGTCATTTGTGCTTCAATTTAAATTTAATATTGGATAGAGCAGAGTAATCCGTCATGTATTAAAACTTACCCGGCTTGTCGCACTCTTATACGGCGGCGTACGTGCTAGAAAAAAGTCAATATTGCCAGTCGGGGCAATATTTTAATGAATTATAGAAATCTTTGTATTTTGTATAGTCTCTATAGACTCTGACAGGTGCGCACTCCAGCGCGCCTTGTATTGTAGTTTGCTGCCCAGATATTTCTACTTGGCACACAACGTTTCAAGCAAAAAAGCAACAAACACGCCCACAGCCGTCATGCTGAGAAGCAACACTGCTCCTGCTGCGCAGTCCTTGGCAATCTTGATGCTGGGATGCAGGGATGGGTGGAGGTGATCGATCAGATGTTCCAGCGCGGTATTAAACAATTCCGCAGCCAGAACCATGCCGCAATTGAGCAACAGCAAGGCCCACCATATCAAGGCAGGTTTGCACCAGGAGAGTACGATAAGCACCATCAGGGCAGCCAGGCATTGCAGGCGAAAGCTCGACTCCATGCGGAATGCAGCGCTCATCCCCTGCAGGGCAAATCCCATGCGCTTGAAGAAGGGCTGATTCTTCATGGTAACTGAAGGGAGGTTGCGGGATATTTCAATGGCATGAAAGCGGATCTCTTAATGAATAGATGAGGATCGCAGGCGTGACCATACGATATGACATCATTCGTCCATAGCAGAAAGATTGCTGCCAATCTTTTTGATGTTTGATAAAAAGTAAAAAAGCCCATTTTCAAATGAAAAGGGCTTTTTTTTGCAACAGTCAATATATTTGACTATGTCAACTATTGCGGCACCAGGCCGTCACCTTTCGGCTCGACATCAAGCTGCAGGCTGGGCCTACCTGTCGCTGCCTGGGCAGCCAGGTATTAATGGTGGGTTGGGGTGGTGTGCGCGGTGGTCGAATCCGAGCTGGCAGCACCGGCCACAACGGCAACTGCTGCGCCGATTGCGATCATGGTGCTGACGCTCAGGCCGGCAACGGTGGTGCCGGCAGCGGCGCCAGCTGCTGGAGCAGCGGCTGCTGGAGCAGGAGCTGGTGCCGATTGAGCCATGGCTTGCGCGGAAGCGAAGCACAGGATTGCCGAAGCGATCAGAATTTTCTTCATGGGATATCCTTTTAGGTTGAACAGCGGGAATGCTAAACTGTCACGCGATTGTAGCAACATTTCTTCTGCTAGTCTGTGCCACACAGTTCATGGCAACAATAATTTATTCTATTTTAGCCGTATACCGGACCAATCACCGTCCCTGGCTGCCCGCGACGTTGTTCTCTATCAACAAAACACTGGCGTGCCGATGCGATCCTATGTGTTTTTTGTCAAAGATCGCAAGAATTCCTGATGAATTCGAAAGCAACCCACAAGTTTGCCAAGTCCTTGCCATCCCGCGTAAAATGCAGGCTTCGCGGGTGTAGCTCAATGGTAGAGCAGAAGCTTCCCAAGCTTACGACGAGGGTTCGATTCCCTTCACCCGCTCCATTTTCCGCTGGCGCCTGGCTTTGTGCGGCGCCGCCACTATTTTCTTCATTCCCATGTCCTCTGATACCCCAGCAAACGGCCCGGCGCGGCCGATGATGTACGATCCGACCGAACACCGCATCCGCAGCTTCGTGACCCGCGCGGGACGGCTGTCTGTCGCGCAGGCGCGCGCGCTCGAGACCTTGGGACCGCAGTTCCTGTTGCCTTTCGCCAAGGAATCCATGGACTTCGAGCAGGTGTTCGGGCGCAAGGCGCCGGTCATCCTGGAAATCGGTTTCGGCATGGGCGCGACGACGGCGCATATCGCGAAAGCCATGCCGGAGAAGGATTTCATCGGTGTCGAAGTGCACACGCCTGGTGTGGGCAGCCTGTTGAAGCTGATCGGCGAAGAGTCGCTGACGAATCTGCGCCTGCTGCAGCATGATGCCGTGGAAGTGCTGACGCACATGATTCCCGCCAATTCCCTGGCCGGCATCCACGTGTTCTTCCCTGATCCATGGCACAAGGCGCGCCACAACAAGCGCCGGTTGATCCAGTCGCCTTTTGTTCAGCAATTGACCGACCGCCTGGCGCCGGGCGGCTATCTGCATTGCGCCACCGATTGGGAAGATTACGCGGTACAAATGCTGGAAGTGCTGGGCGCCGAGCCGCAGTTGCGCAATAGCGCCGACGCTTATGCGCCGCAGCCGGCGTATCGTCCGCTGACCAAGTTTGAAAACCGTGGCTTGAAGCTGGGCCATGGCGTGTGGGACCTGGTGTTCATCAAGAAGTAACTTTGGCGGTTTGCCCACCTGTGCCGTGTGCACGAGATCAAGCCTGCCGCGGCGACGCCGCAGGCTTTTTTCATGCGCGCTTTATCGTGTGCTGGCTAGGCAAAGTGGGTGAATTACGGTAGTCTTATCTTTTTTGCATTGATTGATATTATGTCCAAGAAAATACTCGTGACCGGCGCATCCGGTTTCATCGGTTCGCATACCTGTGTCGAATTGCTGGCTGCCGGCTTTGACGTCGTCGCGGTGGATAATCTGTGCAATAGCGCGCGCGAAGCGATGGTGCGCGTGGAGCGCATCTCCGGCAAAAGCGTGCCCTTCTATGAAGCGGACGTGCGCGACCGCGCGGCCATGGCCGCCGTCTTGCGTGAGCACGCCATCGATGCGGTGATCCACTTCGCCGGCTTGAAAGCAGTGGGCGAGTCCGTGGCCCAGCCGTTGATGTACATGGACAACAATGTGTCGGGCACCGTGGCGCTGCTGGAAGTGCTGGCGGCGGCGAATGTGAAGCGTTTTGTGTTCAGTTCGTCGGCCACCGTGTATGGCGATCCGGAAGCCTTGCCGATCCTGGAATCGTCGCGCCTGTCCGTGACCAACCCGTATGGCCGCTCCAAGCTGATGGTCGAGCAGATACTGGCCGATCTCGTGCATGCCGATGCGCAGTGGCAAGTCGGCGTGCTACGCTACTTTAATCCCGTCGGCGCGCATGCCAGCGGCTTGATCGGTGAAGATCCGGCCGGCATCCCGAACAATCTGATGCCCTTCATCGCCCAGGTGGCAGTGGGCCGCCGCGAGCGCCTGGCCGTGTTTGGCAACGACTACGATACGCCGGACGGCACGGGCGTGCGCGACTACATCCACGTGGTCGACCTGGCGCTGGGCCATGTGGCGGCGTTGAACCGCCTGTTCTCCACCGAGGGCGGCTTTACCGTCAACCTGGGCACAGGACACGGCTATAGCGTGCTCGACACCGTGCGCGCCTTCGAGGCGGCCAGCGGCCGCAAGGTCCCCTACGACATCGTGCCGCGCCGCCCTGGCGACATCGCCAGCTGCTACGCCTCGGCCGACAAGGCGAAGCAATTGCTGGGCTGGCAAGCGCAGAAAAACATCGACGACATGTGCCGCGACCACTGGCGCTGGCAGCACCAGAATCCGCAAGGCTATCTTGCCTGAGAGATGGCCGATGTATTCAGTTTTGGCATAGCACTAATGCGTCATGCCAGTTGGGTAAGCCGCAGAAAGTCTCCATCAGTTTCTGCGACGACAATACCGAATTGGCAGGTCGCTGTGCCGGGACCGGATACTCGGATGCCAATATGGGTGTCAGCTGCGGCTTTTTTGTGACCGATGCATGGGCCATGATCGCTTCTGCGAAGCCAAACCACGTGGTTTTTCCTTGTGCCGTCAAATGGTAGAGCCCGGAATGCTCGTCCCACCACGCTTGCTGGTCGGCGGTGGCCAGGCTTTGCGCGACGATATGCGCGGTGGTGTCGGCAATGGTACGGCTCCATGTCGGCGCGCCGAATTGATCTGACACGATATTGAGCGCGTCGCGCTCCTGGGCCAGACGGCGCATGGTGAGCAGGAAGTTTTTGCCATGCGTGCTATATACCCAGCTGGTGCGTAGGATAAGGTGGGCGACGCCCGTGGCCTGAATGGCTTGTTCGCCCGCCAGCTTGCTGCTGCCGTAAACATTCACTGGACAGGTAGGATCAGTTTCCAGATAGGCACTGTCCTTGCTCCCGTCGAACACGTAGTCGGTACTGTAATGTATCAGTGTGGCGCCAAGCTTTTTGGCTTCCTCTGCCATGACGCCAGGGGCTTCGCCATTGATGCGCAGTGCAAGTTCCGGTTCGCGTTCCGCCTGGTCGACTGCGGTATAGGCGGCAGGGTTGACGATCAACGTAGGCTTCACACTGCGAATGACGTCCCGCACCTGTTGCAGATTACTCAAATCCATTTGACTGCGATCAAGCGCGATGATTTCTCCCAAGCCTTGCAGGCTGCGTTCGAGCTCATAGCCAACCTGGCCAGTTCTTCCGGAGATTAAAATTCGGCTCATGAATATTCCTGTTTATATTGGTGCCAATAGTATGCCTGAATGCGGCTGGATGGAGTGATTCGCCCGCCGATTTTTCAGCGCCTTGTCTGGTCAGCGTTGCCATGCGCTGCCCATACAAAAAATCCCGCTCACACGCAAGTGTGGCGGGATTTTTTTGAGCGCCATTAAACCAATGGCGTCAAAGGTAGTAATGGCGCCTGAAAAATGTCGGGGGCTAGGCGCCGCCCCGAAGACAGTACGCCAGTACGGCGAGGGGCAGGCAACAACGCCCCAGGCATTTTCTCAGGCAGCCATTATGGATACAGGCCGCGTACTTCGCGCGCCTGCAGCACGCGCGTGCACGCCAGGATGAAGGTGGCGGTACGCATCGACACTTTCTTCTCTTGCGACACTTGCCATACGGCGTCGAACGCTTCGCGCATGATGCGGGTCAGGCGGCTGTTGATTTCTTCTTCCGTCCAGAAGAAGCTCGAGAAGTTCTGCGCCCACTCGAAGTAGCTGACGGTCACGCCGCCGGCGTTGGCCAGCACGTCCGGCACGATCAATACGCCGCGGTCGGTAAGGATATCGTCCGCTGCCGGCAGGGTCGGGCCGTTGGCGCCTTCCAGGATGATCTTGGCGCGGATGACTTGTGCGCGTTCAGCCGTGATCTGCTGTTCCAGCGCGGCCGGGATCAGGATGTCGCAATCGATGCCCCAGAAATCTTCGCGCGGCACGAATGCCTCGGCGCCCGGGAAGCCTTCGACGCTGCCCACTTCGGCCACGTGTGCCAGCAGTTGCGGAATGTTCAAGCCGCCGGCATGCACGACGGTGGTCTTGTGGTCTTGTACCGCGACCACTTTCGAGCCGGCTTCAGCGAACATGCGTGCGGCGACGCCGCCCACGTTGCCGAAACCTTGCACGATGACTTTCGCGCCTTCGAGCGACATGCCGACCTTGGCGGCCGCATCGCAACCGACGACGAACACGCCACGGCCCGTCGCATCGCGGCGACCCAGGCTGCCGCCCAGCGAGATCGGTTTACCCGTCACCACGCCGGTCGACATATTGCCGCCGATCATGGCGTAGCTGTCCATCATCCACGCCATGACTTGCTCATTCGTGTTGACGTCCGGCGCCGGGATATCCTTGTTTGGTCCGATGATCATGCTGATCTCGCTCGTGTAACGGCGGGTCAGGCGCTGCAACTCGTTGCGCGACAGGGTCTTCGGATCGACGCGGATACCGCCCTTGGCGCCGCCGTATGGCACGTTGACCGCCGCGTTCTTGACCGTCATCCAGGCCGACAGGGCCATCACTTCCGACAGGGTCACGTCCTGGTGGAAGCGCACGCCGCCTTTACCCGGGCCGCGCGACAGGTTGTGCTGCACGCGGTAGCCTTCGTAGTGGGCAATGGTACCGTCATCGCGCTCGATAGGCACGTCGACCGTCAGGATGCGCTTTGGACGCTTCAGCGTTTCCACCCAGCGCGACAGGTTGCCCAGGTAAGGCGTAACGCGGTCGATCTGCTCGAGGTAGACGCCCCATGGGCCCAGGTCTTCAGGATTGAGGTAGGAAGGAAGTGCGTGCTTGCTGGTCATGCTTGATAAGCTCCTGGACAAAACGGTGGTGTAATGCCGAAAAATCTACTGCGCGTCGTGCTTTGCGGCCGGCGATGCTCGCTGTACCTTCGTACAGCTGCGCTTCTCGGCCACAAATCACTGCCGCTCGCTACGATTTTTCCTGGCATTCAAAAATGCTGTGGTAGGCGCAATCAATTGAGTTGCGCGCAGCGGAACCGCATCGTAGGCGATAGCCTCATGCCCCGGCCAATGCTTTGTGCGCATCCGGTTATGCATTTATTGCATAGATTGGGGGTCAGGATGGAATTGCGGTGAAGGCTGCGCGCCGGCGTTTTTTTCCGCCGCGCGCGGCGCTTTCCTGCGACTGCACCAAGTATTGCCACAGGCTTTCGACGATCTGCTTGCCGGGGCGCAGGCTGGAGGGGCGTTCGCGGTACAAGCGGATTTCCAGCTCGATTTCCCAGCCTGGCGCGCCGCCGTCGGCGCGCGCCAGGTGCTTGTATTTGACGTCGCGCATGACGGCCGATTCGGGCAGGAAGGCGATGCCGCGTCCTTCCAGCGCCATCATTTTCAAGCCTTCGGCCATGTCCGTTTCGTAGCAGGTTTCCAGGAACAGGGGCGCCTTGGCATCGGCCAGCAGCAGTTCCACCATGCGCCCCAGGTAGGCGTTGCTGGTGTAGGAAAGGAAGGGCAGCGGCTCCTTGGCGCTGCCCGGCAGGACGAAGTCCGGCACCTTGTCCTGGCCGCAGCGCGCATACGCACGCAGGGTTTCGCGGCCCATCACCAGCATGTCGTAGCGGCCCGGGTCCAGCTGCACCGGCTGGCGCGGATGGTGATAGCACAGCAGCAGGTCGCAGCCGCCGTCGACCAGTTGCAGCACGGCGTCGTGCACGTTCAGCGCCATCAGGCGGCTGTTGATGGGCGCGAAACCTTCTTCCAGCGCCGTCAGCCACTTCGGCATGAAGGTCAGCGACAGGGTGTGCGGCACGGCGAAATCGACGCTCGTTTGCGTGGCCGCGCGCTTGCCGCGCAACAGGGCGCGCACGCCGTTGATCTGCCCCAGCATTTCCAGCGCCTGCTCGTAGAACACGGCGCCGGCCGGCGTCAGGCGCGTGGGATACGAGGTGCGGTCGACCAGGTCGATGCCGAGCCAGTTTTCCAGCGACTGGATGCGCCGCGAGAATGCCGGCTGGGTGACGTGGCGCAGGGCCGCGGAACGGCTGAAATTATGCGTTTCAGCGAGCGAGATGAAGTCTTCCAGCCATTTGGTTTCCATCGCGGCGGCGTTCTCTTATCAAGGGCAGGGGCTAGGTGGCGTGGTCAGGGCGTATCGGGGGCGGCCGCCGGCTGGTACAGGGCGGCGGGCAGGCCGAAGAAGGACGGCGGACCCAGGGTCGTGCCATCGAGCGAGCCGCCCGCGTTCAGTGCCTTGTTGATGGCCGACAGCAAGGAGCTGCGGTCGGCGAGATTTTTTATCAGCGCGCGCGGGCCGTTGTGGAAGGTATGCTGGGCGATATCCGCGGCGACGACAAAGATCGGTTCGCGGCGCAGGGGGAACTCCACCCATTCGCCGTCCTCATCCTGCGCGCGGAACGTGTCGGGCAGGATCATGTTGTCGGCGCCGGGAAGGTGCGCCGCCAGCACCAGGCCGAAGGCTTCAGGCACCACGTCGGCCAGGCGGCGCACGGTGAGCTCGTCCCGCACCAGGACACGTACTTGCGCTTCCACCGCGTCTTCTGCGTCAGGCTGGGCGCCGAGGATTTTCACGGCCTGATAGATCAGGTCGGACGAGAGTGCTTCCATCAAATCATCTCCAGGATCATGGCGACGATTTCGTCGCCGTACGAGGCCAGTTTTTTCTCGCCCACGCCGCTCACGCCGCGCATCTGCTCGAGCGAGGTGGGTTTGGCCTTGGCGATTTCGCGCAGGGTGGCGTCGACGAAAATCACGTAGGCGGGCACGTTGTGCGTGCGCGCCGTTTCCACGCGCCACCAGCGCAGCTTGTCGAAGATCGCCTGCTCGCTGGTGGACAAATCCGTCTCGACATAGCCCTTCGCCACGCTGGTGCTGCGCTTGCTGGTCTTCACCGGTTTCTGGTATTGGCGCAGCTGCACCTTCTGGCCGCCCTTGAGCACGGGGCGCGAGGCGTCCGTCAGTTTCAGCGAGCTGTATTGTTCATGGTCGACCGAGACGAGGCCCAGCGCGATGGCCTGGCGCAAAATCGATTTCCATTCCGCTTCGCCCAGGTCCGAGCCGATGCCGAAGACGGACAGGGAATCGTGGTGCCAGGTCTTGATGCGTTCGGACTCCACGCCGCGCAGCACGTCGATCACGTGGCCGCCGGCGAAGCGCTGGTCGACGCGGTAGATGGCCGACAGCAGTTTTTGCACGGGCACCGTGCCGTCGAACGACACGGGCGGCACCAGGCAGGTGTCGCAATTGCCGCATGGCGAAGCTGGTTCGCCGAAGTATTCGAGCAGGCGCATACGGCGGCAGCTGAGCGTTTCGCACAGGCCCAGCATGGCGTCGAGTTTGACGCCCAGCACGCGCTTGAAGGTGTCGTCCGCTTCGGATTCGTCGATCATGCGCCGCTGCAGCACCACGTCCTGCAAGCCGTACGCCATCCAGGCGTTGGCGGCCATGCCGTCGCGGCCCGCGCGCCCCGTTTCCTGGTAATAGCCCTCGATGCTTTTTGGCAGATCCAGATGCGCCACGAAGCGCACGTCGGGCTTGTCGATGCCCATGCCGAAGGCGATGGTGGCGACCATGACGATGTTTTCTTCGCGCAGGAAGCGCGCCTGGTTGGCGCTGCGCTTGGCGTACTCCATGCCGGCGTGATAGGGCAGGGCGCGGATGCCGCTCTGGTTCAAAAACTCCGCCGTCTCTTCGACCTTTTTGCGCGACAGGCAGTACACGATGCCGCAGTCGCCCGCGTGTTCCGTGTTGATGAAGTCGAGCAGCTGCTTGCGGCCGTTGGCCTTTTCCACGATCTGGTAGCGGATGTTCGGACGGTCGAAGGACGAGACGAACTGGCGCGCGTCTTCCAGCTGCAGGCGCAGGGCGATTTCGGCGCGCGTCTGCGGGTCGGCCGTGGCCGTGAGCGCGATGCGCGGCACGTCCGGGAACTGTTCGTGCAGCACCGACAGCTTGATGTATTCGGGACGGAAGTCGTGGCCCCACTGGGCCACGCAATGCGCCTCGTCGATGGCGAACAGGGCGATCTTCGAGGCCTGGAACAGGTCCAGGCAGCGCTGCGTCATCAGGCGCTCGGGCGCCACGTATACGACGTCGATGCCGCCCGTGCGCACCAGGCGCTCGATGCGGCTCGCTTCTTCGTAGGTTTGCGTGGAATTGAGGAAGGCGGCGCGCACGCCGACCTCTTCCAGCGCGTCGACCTGGTCCTGCATCAGCGCGATCAGCGGCGAGACGACGACGCCCACGCCATCGCGCAGCAGCGCGGGAATCTGGTAGCACAGCGACTTGCCGCCGCCCGTGGGCATCAGCACCAGCGCGTCGCCGCCATGGCTGACGTGGTCGACGATGTCGGCCTGCTGGCCGCGGAAGGCCGGGTAGCCGAAAACGGTTTGCAGCAGGTGCAGCGCGCGCTGGTTAAGATCTTGATTCATAGTGCCTTATTCTGCCCAAACAACCCAGCCGTAGTGGGCGCTGGCCAACACCAGCAGGCCGAACACGATGCGGTACCAGGCAAAAAACGTGAAGTCGTGCGAGCTGATATAGCGCAGCAGCCAGCGCACGCACAGGAAGGCGGAGATGAAGGCGGACACGGTGCCCAGGCCGAACAGGGGCACGTCGGTGGCCGACAGGATGTCGCGCGCTTTGTACAGCGAGTAGAAGGTGGCCGCCAGCAGGGTCGGGATGGCCAGGAAGAACGAGAATTCGGTGGCCGTCTTGCGCGACAGGCCCAGCAGCATGCCGCCGATGATGGTCGAGCCGGAACGGCTGGTGCCGGGAATCAGCGCGAACGCCTGCGCGCAGCCCACCTTCAGGGCGTCGAACGGCGTCATTTCATCGACCGAATTGACGCGCACGGTGACGGGGTTGGTGCGCGCGCGGCGCTCGACCAGCAAGATGATGATGCCGCCGATGATGAAGGCCATGGCGACCGGTACTGGCTTGAACAGCGCATGCTTGATCATCTTGCCTACGCCTAAGCCGATGATGGCCAGCGGCAGGAAGGCGATGGCCACGTTCAGCACGAACTTGCGCGACTTGGCCTCGCTGCCGAAGGTGGTCAGCACGCTGCCGATGCGCTGGCGGTATTCCCAGCACACGGCCAGGATGGCGCCGGCCTGGATGGCGATCTCGAAGACATCCATGACCTCTTTCGAGACATCCTTGGTAAAGTCGAGCAGGCTGCCGGCCAGGATCAGATGTCCCGTGGACGAAATCGGCAAGAATTCGGTGAAACCTTCGACCAGCCCCATGATGATGGCTTTTAACGCAAGAATGAGATCCATAGATGTATACAAGGGTGTAATTGACAGGATGGGGTGACCGCCTGGCGCCAGCAATGTGCGCGGGGTCGAAGCTTACCACGCCGCAGGCCTGCGGACCTTATTTGGACGCTGTCGGGCGGCGCTTTTTTAGCGCCGTCCGACAGGCGGGAGGGACGATCAGGATGCCTGTTTTGCCGGCGCCACCAGGCGCGCGCTGGCGGCCACCAGCAGCAGGGCGGCGCCCAGCATGGCGAAGGCGATATTCAGACTGGTGGCGTGCGCCACGAAGCCGATCACGGCCGGTCCGGCCAGGATGCCCGCATAGCCGATGGTGGTGATGGCCGCCACGGCCAGGCTGGCCGGCATCGCATGCTGGTTGCCCGCCGCCGTAAACAGGATGGGCACGATGTTTGCCGCACCCAGGCCGATCAGCACGAAGCCGGCCATGGCCAGGCTGGCGTGCGGCGCCAGCACGGCCAGGAAGAAGCCACTGGCCGCGCACAAGCCGCCGAAAGTAAGCACACGCTTGCCGCCAAAGCGGCTGACCACCTTGTCGCCCGTGAAACGGCCTATCGTCATGGCGATGGCGAAGGCGGCGTAGCCGAGGCCGCCCTTGGCTTCCTCCACGCCGCGCGTGGTGGTCAGGAACAGGGCGCTCCAGTCGAGAATCGCGCCTTCGGCCAGGAAGACGATAAAGCACAGCAAGCCGATGAAAATGACGGCGCCGTGCGGCATGACGAACAGCGGCGTCTTTTCGCCGGAGGCGGACGCCGTCGGCAGCAAGTGGCCTTGCGCCGCGCCCAGCACGCCGCACAGCAGCAGCATCACCACCGCGCAGGACCAGGCCGGCGACAGGCCCAGCCACAGCAGCAGGGCCATGCAGGCCGCGCCGGCGAAGCCGCCCACGCTGAACAGCGCGTGAAAACCCGACATCATGGCGCCGCCGTTGGCTTTTTCGATGATCACGGCCTGGATGTTGATGGCCACGTCAAACGTGCCCATGGCCGCGCCGAACACCAGCAGCACCATGCCCAGTTGCAGCGGGCTGGCGGCCAGCGCCAGGCCAGGCAGGATGGCGGTCAGCAGCAGACCTGCGGCGGCGATGACCTTGCGGCAGCCGAAGCGTGCCGTCAGCATGCCCGTAAACGGCATCGCGCACAGCGAGCCGGCGCCCAGGCACAGCAGCAAGACGCCGAGCGTCGCTTCATCGAGGCCCAGGCGCGACTTGGCGTAGGGGACCAGCGGGGCCCAGGCGGCCATGCCGAGGCCGGCGGCGAAGAAGACCAGGCGGGTGGCGCGTTGTTGCAGGGTGCCGGTGAGATGCATGGGGGAGCTTTTCAAGAGTCGGGGTGGATAAGATCAGGCGCGGGCGCGCAAAACTTGCACGCCCAGCCGTTCAAAGGCGGCCACATGGGCAGAGTCGGCATCGGCTTCCAGCACCAGGTGCTGCAGCAAGCCCGTGGCCAGCACGCCGAAGGGCGCGGCCGTGCCCAGCTTGTCGCTGGTGGCGGCCACCACCACGGCCTTGCTGGCGCCGGCGATGCTGCGCTTGAACTCGGCCTCGTCGTAGTTGAACGCCGTCACGCCCGCATCCGCATCGGCGCCGCAGGCACCGAGGAAGCACAAGTCGGGATGCATGCGCTCGACCGTGCGCAGCGCCTGCGGCCCCAGGCTGGCGCCGGCGCGGCGGTCAACCCGGCCGCCAGCCATGATCAGCTCGATCTCGGGACGCTCCATCAGCGCCATGGCGATCGCGGGAGCATTGGTGATGACAGTGAGCGCCAACTCAGGCAAGGCGCTGGCGATGGCCAGGTTGGTCGAGCCCGCATCGAGAAACAGCACCTGGCCCGCGCGCACGAGCGACACGGCCGCCTGCGCCAGGCGCGCCTTGCGTTCCGGCGCTTCCTGCTTGCGCTGTGTCAAGGTGCCGCCGTCGGGCGCCAGCGGCAGGGCGCCGCCATACACGCGCTGGCACAGGCCGGCCGCCGCCATTTCGCGCAGGTCGCGCCGTATCGTGTCTTCGGACACATCGAGCTGGCGCGCCAGGTCCAGCGCCAGGACCCGTCCGTCGGCATGCAATTGTTGCTGGATCAGCGCGTGGCGTTGTTTGAGGAGCAGGGTGGCGGACATGGTTTAGATTAAAACGTGCAGAAATGTGCATGAATATACTCAAACGTGCAAACGCGGTCAATGCTTATCTGCGCGTCACGGCGGCCAACGGCTGGCTTACCGTGCAACCGCAGCGGCCTGCTTGCCTGCCTCTTCCAGCAGCCAGCCGCGAAAGGTCGCCAGGCGCGGCAGGCCTGCGGACTCCGGCCGGTAGACCACGTAGTAGGCCAGCGGCGAAAGAAAAATCATCGCGCCGCACAGGCGTACCAGCCGCCCGGAGGCGATATCGTCATGCGCCATCACGCTGCGCGCCAGCGCCACGCCATGGCCCTCGGCCGCCGCCTGCAGCACCGCCGCCGAATTGTTGATCTTCATGCCGCGCGAGGCGGCGCTATCGCGCACGCCCGCCTTCTGCAGCCACGCTTCCCACGTTGGAAAATCGCCATGGCCATCCATCGACAGGTCGTGAATCAGCGTTTGCCGCGCCAGGTCGGCCGGCTGCCGCAATGGCGCATGCTGTTGCAGAAACGCGGGCGAACACACGGGATAGACTTCTTCATCCATCAATTTGTCGGCGCTCAGTCCCGGCCAGTTGCCGGTGCCGTAGCGCACGCCGATATCGATGCGTTGCGAGACGAAATCGACGGGCTTCAGACTGGTATC
>NZ_JBWBYV010000074.1:0-35115 GCF_056174685.1 Janthinobacterium sp. BHSEK | reverse complement strand
GTGCAGCACCACGCGCCTCGAGCAAGCGGCTGGCCCGCCTGTTGCTGGGCGCGGGCATCGGCGTGCCGCTGGAATATTTCAATGACAACAGCGTGCAGGCACTGACGAACCGCTGGCAGATCAAAAAACATGATTACCTGGCACATATTTATGCCCGGCGTTCCGCGAATGGCGTGTTCGCATCGAACATCCAGTTTGCCCAGATTCAAAAGTGGCCCCATGCACACGACTTTGCAACCCTGTTCGAAGGCGCAACCGTGATGCATTTAATCCGCGACAACAAGGTCGCCCAGGCTGCGTCTCTGGCGACTTGCATGGTGACGGGGCGCTGGGGTTTCGAACAAGCGACGGTGACAAAGAATTACTCGACCTGGCGCCTCAAATTGGCGGCGCGCAAGGCCATGCAACTGATTGCCGAGGATGACCAGCTTTGGCAGGACTGGTTCAGGCAACGGGGCATCCAGCCGCTCGTCATCAGTACCGAACGTGTCAACCAGAACGATTTGACACTGATTAATGACATCGCCGGTTTGCTCGGCGTCAGCGCCGATGCGGCAAGCGCGCAGCGCATGCTGGACGTGGATCGTGGCGCCTATCCTGGCGATCAGGAGCTGAAATCGCGCTTTCAGGCACTTATCGAAGAACTCGCGGCGCGCGGCTAAGCAACGTACCTTGCCTCCCAATTTCCCTACACCCCCATAACAAGAAGGACGGACATTGAATATCTTTATGGTGCGGCCCACCACTCGCAATATCGGCAACGATCTCATCGGCTACGCTACCGCAGAACTCCTTTACGAGGTATTCGGAGAAGCCACCAATGTCGTCAGCATTCCTGCCTTGAAGGGGCCGCAGTTCGGCGGCCTGGTAGCGCGCCAGATCTATGACATGAACCGCCTCGCCGACGCCGTCATCGTGGGCGGCGGGAATCTGTTTGAAAACGGCCAGCTGTCCTATGATGTGCAGGCCGTCAATGCCCTGCGCCGCCCGATGATGCTGATGGGACTGTCCCATGGCCGCATCACGGGCCGCGATGGGCAAATGGAAGACCGCACCGATGCCCTCAGCGCGACTGCAATACGGCACCTGGTCGAGCATGCCAAGGTGGCCATGGTGCGCGACACGGGTTCGCAAGAAATCCTCGCCGATCTTGGCGCCAAGGTGACGGTCGGCGGCTGCCCCACGCTGTACCTGCCCCCAAATGCCGAGGGCGAAGCGGCCAGGGGCGGCGTGATCATTTCGGTGCGTCACCCCATGCGCATGAGCGTTCCTGCCACCTTGCAGTGGCGCATCGCAGAAGACCTGCGCCGCCTGATTGCCGCCCTGCGTGCCGAATATGCGCAACCCGTCTATCTGGCCTGCCACGATTACATCGATCTCGAATTCGCGGCCGGCTTCCCGGAAGCGGCGCCCATGTACTTTGACGAAGTCAGCCGCTACATCGAAGCGCTGCGCACCTGCAAGCTGCACGTCAGCTACCGCCTGCACGGCTTCCTGCCGTGCCTGGCCATGGGCTCGCACAGCATCAATCTTTCCTATGACGAAAGGGGCCGCTCGATGCTGTCGACCATCGGCATGGCATCGTGGGATGTCGATCTGATGGAAAATGGCGATTGCGTAAGCGCCATCATGGACCGCGCGCGCTCGGCCGATCAATATCACCGTACCCGCCAGAACGCCCTGCCGCTGATACAAGAGTTGCGCCAGATTACGGTGCGCGGCTTGCACACCTTGCGCACCCTGGCAACGGAGCAATGAATATGAGCTCGCCATCTTCGTCGCAGGGCGTGTGGCTGAAGTGCCACGTCCGCGAACTCGCCCCTTGGGAAACCATGACCGAGCGCGTGCTCGAGGAAATTATTTCCACGGTGGGACAAATGAAGGGCGCAGCAAAGGCTCAGTTGCTGCGCCAGCAGGGCATTGAGCGGCTGCACGAAGTCATCGATACCGACGATGTGGCTTCCTTGCGCAACCAGGTGCTGGAACGCTTGCGCCAGCCCTTGCTGGCCATGGCGACGGCCGTCGGACGCCAGATCCTGGGCTGGGATGGCGATTTCTATGTGGATGACTATTTGATCCTGCGCATCAACTTCCCTTACGAAGTGGCGCGCAAGACCAATCCGGCGAGCGAGAATCCCGGTATTGGCAGGCTCAGCGCTACCGTGCGCGAAAAATTCCAGATGCGCAAGGTCATCGACCCCGTGTACGCGCCGAAGGAGTATCACCGGGGCCACCCGCCCGCCGCCTGGGCGCACGGTCCGCACATCGATAGCTGGGCCGGCCATTCGCGCGACGGGCGCAATATCTGGTGGGCCATAGGCGAGGTGCCGGCGGAAGCGGGCATGGTGCTGTATCCGGAGTTAGCCAACGTCACGCTGCCCTGCGAGCGGCGCACGCTGTACCTGCAAGCGGGCTACCGCCTGCCGGTGCCGACCTACCTGCCCCTGGCGGCAGGCGAGATGCTGGTCTTCGATCCCGAAGTGCTGCACGGCACGCATCTGAACACGACAGAGGCCACGCGCGTGGCCATTTCCATGCGCCTGAACGCTTCCAGGCCGACGTTCGATCCCGCCTGCTTCTATTCGCGCGAATTCTGGCGCCGGGCCGCCGATATCGAGCAAGGCCATGATGAAGTCCTGCATCTGCGACGCGAAGACAACTTCGGCCCGCCTGTGGCGAACGCACCCGTGCAGACGCCGCCTGCCGTTCCCGTCATCGCCGGCCGGCTCGAGCAGCAAAGCGGCCTCATACATGGCCAGCTGCCTGCCGCCGGCCCGGATACGCAGCGCGTCATCGTCGATGCCGCGCCGTATCGCATCATGCTGGTACACACCAGCGACGGCACCCGCGCCTACGACGCGGCCTGCCCGCACTATGGCGTGGACCTGGCCGATGGCGGATGCGATAGCGGCAAAGTGTATTGCCCGGCTTGTGCAATCTCGTTCGACTTGCAAACAGGAAAATCGTCCTGCCCGTCGCTGACACTGCAACCGTATGAAATCCGGCAAGACGGCGCTACCGTACGCATCCGTGTTGCGCCGCCTGCGGCCGTGGCGACATGAGCGCAGCCGCAGCCCACGCTCTGCCTGCCGCCCTCGATGCGGGCGCGGCGGCAGTGAGTGTCATCATTTGCACCCGCAATGGCTGGTCGCGCGGCTTTCTTGACGACAGCTTGCAATCGCTGCTGGCCCAATCCTGGCCCGCGCAAGAAATCCTGCTGATCGATGATGCCAGCAGCGACGACACACCCGCCTATGTACGGCAAGCCTACCCGCAAGTCACCGTCTTGCCGAATGCGGGAAGCGGTCTGGCGGCCGCGCGTAATACGGGAGTGGCCGCAGCCCGTTTTCCTTGGGTCGCCTTCATCGACGACGACGACATCTGGTGCCCTGAAAAACTGGCTGAACAACTTGCACAGGTACAAGCATCCGAAACGCCGGATGCGATTGTGTATGCGTCGCAAGTTGCCACGCTTAACAGCCATGGCGGCAATCCCGTGGATTGGGCAACGCCACGGCAGTTTGCCGCCTGGCCCGCCTGTCTGCTGGGTTCTCCCATTCAGCCATCCGGTGTGCTGCTCAGCAAACGGCTACTCTCCCGTATGGGGCCATTTAGCGAACAGCTCAAGGAAGGCGCCGCTTACGACTACTGGATACGCTGCCTGAGCGCCGGGATGTCCATACACTACAGTACCAACGTCCTGCTGCACTATCGTCAACATCATCCACAGATGACGGCGATGTCGCGCAAGCTCGATCATTTCCTGAATATCGACGCCATGATCACGCCGCACCTTGCGCGGCTGGCACCTGCGCTGGCCAACCGGATCCGCTCAGCGCGCTTGCTGAACAATCTGCGCTCCCTGCTGGGCCATACCGGCATCTCGGCGGCGGTACGCTACTGGCGCGTCAGCGTGCCACGCCCGGCGTCCAGCCTGCGTACCCTTTCCTATTTTTTGTTAGATACGATTGCATGCCGGACCCCGCACCGGATACGCCACACACTGCGGCAACGCGCCATGCAGCTACTCATCGGCAAGCAGACGCCCTTGCCCGAGCTACGCCCGAAACGATCCGGACATCCGACGTGAAGGTCTACAACGCCAGCGCTTCCGCTGGCGTTTTTGTTTTTATATCAAGTTTTCCATCAGGTCAGGGGCTGTTTTTCCGCGCCGGACGGCTGAAAAATTCGCCCCACAATGTAGCAGAAACCCCTCAAAACCAAATTTCCGCACCATTTTTGTGCGAAATCTGCGATGATAGTTGCCCAAATAACCGATTACCTCCATGGAATTCTGATGAAATATGCATCTGCTCACGAGTATGTCCAGCATGTCGCCGCACGCAATCCAGGTCAGCCCGAGTTTCTGCAAGCCGTCACCGAAGTCATGGAGAGCTTGTGGCCGTTCCTGGAGCAGCACCCGAAATACGCGGAACAAGGCTTGCTGGAACGCTTGATCGAGCCGGAGCGCGTGGTGATGTTCCGCGTGTCGTGGGTCGATGACCATGGGCAGGTACAAGTCAACCGCGGCTACCGCATCCAGCACAGCATGGCCATCGGGCCGTACAAGGGCGGCATCCGCTTCCACCCCTCCGTCACCCTGTCCGTGCTGAAATTCCTTGCCTTCGAGCAGACGTTCAAGAATGCGCTGACGACGTTACCGATGGGCGGCGGCAAGGGCGGCGCCGATTTCGATCCGAAGGGCAAGAGCCCGGGCGAAGTGATGCGCTTCTGCCAGGCCTTCGTGAGCGAACTGTTCCGCCACGTGGGTTCGGATACGGACGTGCCGGCCGGCGACATCGGCGTGGGCGGGCGCGAAGTGGGTTATATGGCCGGCATGATGAAAAAGCTCAGCAACCGCGCCGATTGCGTGTTCACGGGCAAGGGCGCCAGCTTCGGCGGCTCGCTGATGCGGCCGGAAGCGACGGGCTACGGCACCGTGTATTTCGCCGAGGAAATGCTGAAGACGCGGGGCCGCTCGTTCGAAGGCATGCGCGTGTCCGTTTCCGGCTCGGGCAACGTGGCGCAGTACGCGGTGGAAAAAGCCATGGCCATGGGCGCGAAAGTCATCACCGTCTCCGATTCCAGCGGCACCGTCATCGACGAGGACGGCTTTACGCCGGAAAAGCTGGCCATCCTGATGGAGGTCAAGAATCATCTGTATGGCCGGGTCAGCGACTACGCAGAACGCACGGGCGTGCGCTTCGAGGCGGGCGTATCGCCATGGCATGTGCCGGTCGACATCGCCCTGCCCTGCGCCACGCAAAATGAACTGAACATCGACGATGCGCGCCGTCTCATCGCCAATGGCGTGCAGTGCGTGGCCGAGGGCGCCAACATGCCCACCACCATCGAAGCGGCCAAGGCTTTCGAAGCGGCCGGCGTGCTGTATGCGCCGGGCAAGGCCAGCAATGCGGGCGGCGTGGCGACTTCCGGCCTGGAAATGAGCCAGAACGCGGCCCGCATATCGTGGCCGCGCGAGGAAGTCGACGCGCGTTTGCTGCAGATCATGCAGGGCATCCATGCCGCGTGCAAGCAATACGGCACCCGCGCCGACGGCACCGTCAGCTATGTGGATGGCGCCAACATCGCCGGCTTCGTCAAAGTGGCCGATGCGATGCTGGCGCAGGGTGTCATTTAAGCGTAGGTCGGATTAGGCGCAAGGCGCCGTAATCCGACAACATGGTTGGCGCGGCCGGTAGTGTTGTCGGATTACGCACGGCATAGCCGCGCCAATCCGACCTACAACATCTCGGGCTTCATCAGACTCTTGCGGCTGATCGTGCGGCCCGACACCATGAACTCGCCATTGCCCCGGTAATGCAGGGTTTCGGGCAGCTTGGGCGAGGTGGCCACGTGGGCTTTCACGCACTCGAAGATGAAGAAGCCGCCCTTCGGATTGCCCGCCACCTGCGCCAGCTTGCATTCGAAGTTGGCGTAGCACTCGGCGATCAGGGGCGCGCCCACCAGCTCGGCCGGCTGCGGCGTCAAGCCGAAGGCCGCGAACTTGTCCGTGTCTGCGCCGCTGCAATTGCCGATGGCGACCACCTGGTCGACCATGTCGGCCGTGGGCAGGTTGATCACGCATTCCATGCTGCGCTTGATCATTTCATGGCTGTGGTTCGCGTCGGAAATGAAGCAGCCCAGCAACGATGGCGTAAATTCCATCAGCATGTGCCAGGCCATGGTCATGACGTCGCTCTCGCCCTGCCACGTTGAAGTGACAAGCACCACCGGCCCCGGTTCGAGGAAGCGGCGGATATCGGCGACGGGATAATCTTCTTTGTGATAATTTTTCATGCAGTCTCCAGGACGCGTTACGCCATAGCATAGCCCAACGGCGCCTTCGCGGGCGCGCGGCTGGCCGATGGCGGCGCGTCATCCACGCCGCGATTTGCGCCGCTCATCGCAAATTTCTCCACCTTGGAGATGTTGCAACATAGAATACACTGATCAACTACTCAAGGAAACCGCCATGCGCCCTCTGTTCCTGTTGTCAGTCCTGTCCCTCGCCTGCCTTTCCACCCTCGCGCATGCCGACGAGCAAACCCGCACGGTCGCCGCCTTCAACGCCATCGACATCCGCGGCCCCATCAGCATCGAAGTGGAATCGGGCAAGGAGCAAAGCCTGCTGCTGCGCGGCGACCAGAAATTCCTCAGCGGCGTGATCACGGAAGTGGTCGACGGCGAACTGAAAATTTCCATGAAGGATAAAGATATCAAGAAGACCGAGGGCGACCCGCGCATCCTCATCACCATGCCCACCTTGCGCAAGCTGATCGCGGAAGGCGCGGGCGAGAAGATATTGACCAAGCTCAATGGTCCACGTGTCGACATCAGCTACAAGGGCGCGGGCCGCCTGGCCGCCGATGGCCAGGTCGACTGGCTGCGCCTGAAGGCGCAGGGCGTGGGCGAAGTCGATACGAAAGCCTTGCTGGCGAAAAACGTCGACGTGAATTTCGAAGGCATCGGCTCCGTCAAGGTGTATTCCTCGGGCGAGCTGAACGCCGTGGTGCGCGGCATGGGCGAACTGACGTATTACGGCAAGCCGAAGATCGTGCACAAGTCGATCGCCGGCATCGGCAGCGTCAACGCCGCCAAGTAAGCTTTTCCATAAAAACAAGGCCATCAGGCCACTGGAGACCGCATGACCGCTTTACAAGATACCGACGCACCGCTGGTGCTGCGCGAAGAGCAGGATGGCCTCGTCACCCTGCGCCTGAACCGTCCCCTGCAATTCAATGCCCTGTCCGTAGCCATGCTGGCCGCGCTGCAGGAAGCGTTCGATGCCATCGCGCAGCAGCCGCACGTGCGCTGCGTGGTGCTGGCCGCCGAAGGCAAGGCGTTTTGCGCGGGCCACGATTTGCGCCAGATGCAGGCCACGCGCCAGCTTGATTATTATCAAACCTTGTTCGCGCAATGCTCGCGCGTGATGCAGGCGATTCAGGCCTTGCCCGTGCCCGTGATTGCCCGCGTGCACGGCATCGCCACGGCGGCCGGCTGCCAGCTGGTCGCCAGCTGCGACCTGGCCGTGGCGGGCGCGTCCGCCCGCTTTGCCGTGTCCGGCATCAACGTGGGCCTGTTCTGCGCCACGCCGTCCGTCGCCCTGTCGCGCAATGTGTCGCCCAAGCGGGCCTTCGACATGCTGGTGACGGGCCGCTTCATCGACGCCGACACGGCCGCCGACTGGGGCCTGATCAATGAAACGGTGGCCGACGCGGCGCTCGACGAGGCCGTGGCACGCCTGGCGCAGCAGATCATGGCGAAAAGCCCGACGGCCATCCGCTACGGCAAGCAGATGTTCTATCGGCAGCGCCAGCTGCCGCTGGACGAGGCGTATGCGTACGCGGGCGACGTGATGGCGCGCAACATGATGGAAGAGGATGCGGAGGAAGGCGTGAGCGCCTTCCTTGAAAAGCGGCCGCCCGGCTGGGCGCGGCCTTGAGTACCTGACCGAACCTACTGCGCGTCGGTATAGGCAGCCTGCGATGCTCACCGTACTTCAGTACGGTTGCGCTTCTCGACTACCTCTCCCTTCCGCTCGCTACGGTTCTGTCAGGTACTCTTGGACTGCCTGGTCTTAACGACTGTCCTTCATCTGCTGCTGCACGGAAAGACTCAAGGTACCCAGGTCTTCCTTGCCCAGCAGCGGCAGTTGCGCCAGCAGCTGCATCAGGGCCGAGCTGCCCGTCACGTCCAGCTCGGACGACTGCACCAGCACCGTGCCGGCGCCCGTGAAGTCGATCTGCTTTTCCTCGCCCGACAGGGTAAAACCCGTGAGCGCGCCGGCGGCCGAGGCCCAGCCCTGCACGTGGGCATAGTCGTAGTGATACGAGGGGCTGGGGCAATCGGCCCAGCCCAGCACGGCCTGCTCGTCCACGCGGCACGGCAACTCGAGGAAATGCACGGGGCCGTTCGACGAGGCGATCACTTTACCGGTGCCTATCATGGTGAGATAGCCGGGCAAGGTCGATTCCTGGCAAATCACATCCTTCGTAAAACCCAGCAGGTTTTTCGCGCGGATGGTCATGTTGGCGTTGTCCAGGTCGTAGCACGCCAGGTCGTTGCCGTTGTCGCCCAAAATCAATTGGCCCTGCCCTTGCGCCACGACAAAATGGTGCACGTATTTCGGTGCATTGAAGGCATTGCGCACGATCAAGTCGAGCACACTGCTGCCCATGGCTTCGAAGCGCAATTCGCCATAGAAGGCGATCATCTTGCCCTTGCGAATGAAGATCTGTTCCTTGACGTCGATGACATACGAAAAACGGTTCAGGTTATCGTTCTTCGGCAAGGTATCGGGATTGTAAATCGTCATGGCTTACCTTTCGCTCGCTTGGATGTAGACCGTGCCCTGGCCCGTAAACTTCACCTGGTACGATTCGCCGGACGCCTGGCCGACAAAGGTTTTCCAGTTCAGGTCCGTGACGATGGTCGAGCTCAGCTGGCCCGTGTGGCCGATATACGCTTGCGGGTCGACAAAGACGGGCACGTCCGGCGTGACGGGCAAGCCGATGGCATTGCCGTCGGACAAAATCGCCACCTCGCCCGTGCCTTGCAGGGTGGTGGTAAACAAGCCCTGGCCCGAGGCCATGCCGCGCACCACGCCCTGCACGCCGCCCTGGTTGCCGAGGAACATGGTACCGGCCGTCAGGCGCGCATCGAAGGCCAGCAGAGAGTCGCTTTCCACATAGAAAGTTTCGCCGCGCACGGGCACGATGGTGACGAACAGGCCGCCCTGCGCGTAAAACACGCTGCCCGTGCCGCGCGCCGACATCAGGGCATAGCCCTCGTTCGTGACGGCGCGCATGGCCAGGCTTTGCACGCCCTGGCCGGCCAGGAAGGAGCGGCTGAACGCCACGTCGCCCTGGTAGGACACCATGGCGCCCTTGCGGGCGAACACTTCTTCATTGCCGAGTTTGACCTCAAGCATCTTTTCATTGATCTGCTGATAGACAGGCATGACGGGTCCTCGCTGACTTAACGTTCGGCGGGCTGGATGAACACCACGCCCTGGCCTGTGAATTTGTGCTGGTACGATTCGCCCGAGCTCTGGCCGATCATGGTGCGCCAGTTGACGTCGAAGACGAATTCCTGGCGGATATCGCCCTTGAAGCCGACGAAGGCGTCCGGGTCCACGCGCAGCGGGTGAGAAGGCGTCACTTCCAGCATGATCAGGTTGCCGCGCGAAATGACGGCCAGATTGCCGTGGCCTTCGACGGTGGTGGAAAACAGGCCCTGGCCGGAACTGGCGCCGCGCAGGCCCGCAAAGCTGGTGCCCGTCTTCAGGCTCGTGTCGTAGGCCAGCAGGCTGCTGCTTTCGATGGTCAGCTTTTCGCCGGCCAGCGCCATGACGGTGATCTCGGCCGCGTTCTGCGCGAAAAACACCGTGCCGCTGCCTGAAGCCTGCATCACCTGCATGCCTTCGTTCGTCACCTTGCGCTTGAGCGCGCCAAAGATGCCCTCGCCGCCCAGCAGGGATTTTTCAAATTTGATGCTGCCCGTGTAGGCGACCATGGCGCCGGCAATCGCCAGCACTTTTTCATCCTGCAGGCGCACTTCCAGCAGGCGGTCGGTATTGGTGCGGAAACTGGTCACGCGCGACTCCCCAAGAATGCCAGGGCACAAAGCCATGGCTATCCGACAAGATACCGGGGGCGTTACCGCCGTGCAAGTGCTATTCCTCCCGAACGGGGGGGAATCTATAAAAAAAGGCGTGCCCGGAGGCACGCCTTGCGTTCACGCAAAGAACGGTTTATTCAGCCAGCACCGGCTTGGCGCCGCGCGCGTTCTGGAACAGCGGCACGGGATCATTGGTATTGACCTCGACCACCGTGACGCCCTGCACCACGCCAGCGACCTGGTAGCCGACGGCGCCCAGGTGGCGCTTGCCTTCGGCCAGGTTGGACCAGCTCAGCGAGACAGATGCGGTGCCGCCCACGTAGGCCGTGCCCGGCATCAGCGCCTTGAAGTTGCCGTTGTTCAAGCCGGGTGCCAGCACCCACGACGACAGGGTGTAGTCGGCCTGGCCGTTTTGCGGTGCGAAGCCGATCACGCACACCTTGTACGTGCCGGCGGCGGGCAGGCGCAATTCCACTTGCTCATTGGAACTTTCGTTGCCGCTGCTGCCGACCAGCACATTGGCGGCGTTGTAGACCTCCATGTCCATGTCGGTATTCGCGCCGCCCGTCGTTTCCGCGTCGTAGGTGGCAAAGCGCGCCGCCAGGGTACCGGCCGGGACCACCACGTTGTGCACGTTCACGCCCGTGGCGCCGCCCGCCTTGCAGGCGGCCGATGCGGCAGCGCCCGTCGCGGCCTGGCCGATCGTGCGCGACTCGCGCACGGCTTCGACCAGGCCCGACTTGACGCCCACCAGCGCGCCCGTGAAGCCCGTGCCCAGGGTCAGCACCTTGCTGCCCGTGGCCGCTTCACTGCTGACCAGTGGAATGGCGGCCAGCGAGGTGCCGCGCGCCGTCAGCGGGCTGCGCACCGTGTGCGTGCCATCCGTCCAGCTCAGGGCGCCGTAGGTCCAGGTATTGGCCGGCGCCGTGGTGCGCGTCAGCTTGACCTGGTACTGCGCCTTGGCACCGGGCGCCAGGCTCAGGCTCGTTGGCGTCACCGCCACCGTGTAGCCGGGCAGGCTGGCCGAGACGTTGTAGACGGCGCTGCTGGCGCCCACGTTGGTCACCGTGCGCGTCAGTGTCTGCGTGCCCAGCACGTTGGCCGCCGTCAGCGACGCCAGGTTCAGGTTGTAGGCAGCAATGGTGCCGACGGCCTGGCAGGTGGCGGCGCTGTAGACCTTCAGGTTCAGGCCGCACAGGAAGCGCGCATAGTCGATTTCCGACACGTCGTACACGAGGCCGGGATCGGCCGCGCTGTTCGGCGCGATATGGCCGGCGCCCTGGCCCCACGGCAGCTGGCCCGAGTTCTTCGCCGTGGCATCCCACGACACGGAACCGTTCAAGCCATCGGAGTACGTGCTGAAGGCCGTCGTCATCAGCGCCGACTTGATGGCCGCGGGCGACCAGCTCGGGTGCTGCTGCTTGAGCAGCGCCGCCACGCCGGCCACGTGCGGACTGGCCATCGAGGTGCCGGAATAGAAATCCCATTCCGCCACGGGCGCCGCGCCGCCGGCCGCCACGGCATCGCGCTGTGCCGGCGTCAGGTCGGCCGTCACGCCGGCCAGGATGTTGGTGCCGGGCGCGGACAGGTCGGGTTTCAGGATGTTCGCGTTGGCCACGTTCGGCCCGCGCGAGGAGCGGTCGCTGACGATCGGCGCCTGCACCGTGGTGTCGGCGATGGTGTGGATTTCGCCCAGTGCCGCCGTGCCGTCCGGATTGGCCGCCATGAAGGCCTTCAGCGCGTCGCCCTGCGCCTGCGCCAGGTGCACGGTCGACAGCACGTGCGCCTGGTTGATGATGGTGTTGGCGCCGCCGGCCACGTTGGCGATGACCACGCCCGCCGCGCCCGCCGTCCTGGCGTTCGCGCTCTTGTTGACCAGCACGTTGCCGCCACGGTCGCACACGAGCACCTTGCCCGCCACTTTCGCCGGGTCCAGATAAGCCGAGGTGGCATCGGCCGCGCCGTAGCAGCGCAGCAGATTGACGTCCGTCGGCGGCACGCCGGCCAGGCCCGCGTCGCGCGAACGGATCAGCGGCAGCGCCGGCGTATTCGCATTGCTCGACGCGCCTTCCAGCTTGCTGCCGTTGCTGAGGATGACATTGCCCGCGTACAGGCGGTTATGCGTGGAATTGGCCACCGTTGCCAGCCACGGGCTGATGTGCGAGACGGGCGCCGGCACGTCGGGCGCGGGCGTGGCCGGGCCGGAATTGCCGCCGGAGGTGGCGACGAAGACGCCGGCCGCCGCCGCGCCGAGGAAGGCGACTTCCGTCGGTTCGTCGAAGGCGCCGCCGCCCGCGTTCGGGCCGATGGAGAAGTTGATGACGTTGACGCCATCCTTGACCGCCTGGTCGATGGCGGCCACGCTGTCGGCCGTGGCGCAGCCGTTGCGACCCGTCGACGCGGCCGTCCAGCAGACTTTATAGGCGGCGATGCGGGCGCGCGGCGCCATGCCGGAAGCCTTGCCCAGCGACACGCCGTTCGAGGTGGCGATGGCGCCATTGTTGCCGCCGGCCGTGGACGCCGTGTGCGTGCCATGGCCGCCATGCCCCGTCAGGCCGGCGACGGAATCGCGCGGCGACAGGAATTCCGTCCAGTGCAGCGCCGACGTGGAGGCGCGGTAGTAGCGCGCGCCGATCAGCTTGTTGTTGCAATTCTCGGCGCCAAAGCCTTCGCCCGTCTGGCACGTGCCATGCCAGCTGGCCGGCGGTGCGCCGTACACGACGTTGCTGCCGCTGTGGCTGGGCACGCCGTTCTCGTCGAGGCGGTCGGCAAAGGCCGTGTTCTCGGGCCAGATGCCGCTGTCGACGATGCCGATGATGATGTCTTCGCCCGCGTGCGTCTTGCCGCCCAGCTGTTCCCACAAGCCGCCCGGCTTGTCCAGGCCCAGGAAGGTGGGCGTGTAGCTGGTGTCGAGCTGCAGGATGGAGTCGGCGCTGATGCTGGCCACGCCACTGTTTTTCTTCAGGGCCCGCACTTCATCGTCCGTCAGCAAGGCGGAAAAGCCGTTGAAGACGACGCTGTACTGGTGCGTGATTTCGGCCGCGCTGACGGTGCCGGCCACGGCGGCCTGCTTGCTGTCGAGATAATTCAGATAGGCCTGCACGTCGGCGGCGCCCACGTTGATGCGCGCGCCCGGGGCGGGCTTGGTGGCGGCCAGGCCGTCGACCTGGCCCGTGTAGGTGGCGGCCGGCTTGTCGACCAGCTGCACGATGTAGGAACGGCGTTCCTGCGCCTGTGCCGCTTGCGCCAGGCCGGCGGCCAGCAGGAGGATAGCGAGGGAAACGGGACGTAATTTCATCTCACGCTCCTTGCACGGTGAACGCGGCGAACTTGCCGCTGCGGCGGCGCGACAGCATGCCGATGGCGCCCAGGCCGGCCAGCAGCAGCATGTAGGTCGACGGTTCCGGCACGGCGCTGATGTTGATGTTGTCCAGCGCAAACTGGCCCTGGTTAAAGGCGGGGAAATCGATGGAATTGCTGCACACGCCAGTGTCATTGAAAATGCAGGCGTTGAAGGTCAGGCCCGTGAAGGCGTAGTTGCTGAAGCCGCCCAGCAGGGAAGCGCCCTGGAAATGGTAATTGCCATCGCTGCCCTGGCCGGGAAACGCCAGCGAGGTGCTGACCACCTGGCCGTTGCTGAGGGTGCCGCTCAGCTGCAGTTCGCCCCAATTCTGGTTCGGCAAGCCGGAGACGGGCGCGATGAAGGAATAGTCGAAACCGGCCAGGCTGAACGCCTGGCGGTCGGCACGCGCGAAATTCACGCCGCCATCGTTGAGGATGGCCAGGTAATTGCCGGTGGCGCCCTGCGGGCAGGCGGCGATATCGCACGACGAGCCCACGCGGCCATCGAGGATGGCGCCCACGCCGCTGACGCCGCCGCCGGCCGCCGTGGTCGGGTCGGCCAGGAACAGCAGGTTGTAGCTGGACGTATTGAGCGTCTGGCCGCTGGCGTACACGTCGGGACGCAAGCTGTCGAAGGTCAGGACATCGGCCATGGCCGGCGCCGAAGCGAGCACGGACACGGCGGCCAGTGCGGCCAGGACGGTTGAGCGGCCGCGGGTAGCGGACCGATTGGCGGTGGCGGGCGATACCCGCGCTTGTGATATACGATTCATTCTATTCCCTTGATTGTTGTGGATAGATAGGTCGGCAGGTCTGGCGCCCGCTTTCAGCTTTTTCACAAAAGTGTCAACAAATATAGCAAATCGCATAAAACAAATATCATATTTTTAATATCATTAATTTATTTTTTATCTAAGCCTGCGAAACTTTGTTTTGTTTTATCTATGGAAGCTTGAGGAATCTCAACGTTACATTGGAACAACAATGCCTCGCACTGCAGGCGTGCGCGCCAGCGTGCCGGCGCGACTTCAGATAAGCTCGAAAACCGTGCCTGCGGCCAGCGCAAGTGCCCACCGTCACATCGCGGTACACCTGTTCCATCCTGGAACAGTCATCCCCTCCCCTGCCCCGCATGACGCCCGCCCCTGCGCCGATGGCATGAAGCTTGCACAACAAAGAGATCGACCGTGCTCAGGGAGCAGCATCATGGAACACCATCAACTCGCCAGTAGCGGCCGCGCAGGCACGCGGACGGCCCGGCGCATCCTCGTGTGCTGCGCGCTGGCACTGGCTTTTTTCCTGCTGGCCGTCAGGCTGGACCTGGCCGAACGGCTGACGCACGCGCTCTGGCGCCAGGAACACTGGCAACTCGATGAACTGGCCCTGAGCCTGTTGCTGCTGGCGCTGGCGCTGGCCGGCTTTGCCGTGCGGCGCGGGCGCCAGGTGGCGCTGCTGCTGGCGCAAAACCGCGCCCTCACGCAGTGCCTGCTGCGCGCGCAGGAAGAGGAGCGCTGCGCGCTGGCGCGCGAGCTGCACGATGAAGTGGGACAGGACTGCACGGCCATCCGCGCCGCCGCCAGCTACATCCTGCGCGCGCGCGACGGCGACCAGGCGAACGTGCAGGCCTGCGCCGCCAGCATCGCCCGCTCGTCGGAAGCGCTGCACGCGATGGTGCGCACGATGCTGCGCCGGCTGCGCCCGCCCGTGCTCGACAGCCTGGGATTGGCGCCGGCCCTGCAGGCGCTGTGCGACAGCTGGGCCCAGCAGCACGGCATCGCCTGCCATTTCGCGCCGCACGCCATCCCCGCCAGCCTCGACGACAGCACCGCCACCGCCATCTACCGCCTGGTGCAGGAAGGCTTGACGAACGTGGCGCGCCACGCGGGCGCCGACCGTGCCATGGTGGAATTGCGCGCCGATGCGCACGGCGTGCTGCACCTGGCCATCGAAGACAATGGCCAGGGTTTGCGCCAGGACAAAAGGGAAGAAGGCGGTTTCGGCATGCTGGGCATGCGCGAGCGCGTGGCCGGCTTGCGCGGCCATATCCGCTGGATCAGCGCGCTGGGCAGCGGCTTGCGCATCGAAGTGGCGATGCCGCTGGCGGCCGGTGCGGCATGAACGCAGCCATGACCCCGATCCGCGTGATGCTGGTCGATGACCATCCGGTGGTGCGCACGGGCTACCGCCGGCTGCTGGAACAAGGGGGCGACATCGCCGTCGTGGCCGAGGCCGGCAATGGCGAAACGGCATATGCCCTGCACCTGGAACAGGCACCCGACGTCTGCGTGACGGACTTGTCCATGCCCGGCATCGGCGGCCTGGAATTGCTGCGCAAGCTGCTGGCCCGCGATGCCGGCGCCCGCGTGCTCGTATTCACCATGCACGACACGCCGCAGCTGATCGCGCGCGCGCTCGATGGCGGCGCCTGCGGCTTCGTCAGCAAGCAGGCGGACCCGGAACACCTGGTCGACGCCGTGCGCGCCGCCCACGCGGGCCGCCGCTACCTCGATCCGCACAGCGCACCGGGCGTGCTGCAAGGCACGGCCCGCATGGAGGCGGACCGTTTGAGCAGCCTGAGCCAGCGCGAATTCGAAATCTTCCGCCTGCTGGCCGAAGGCCGCAGCGCCACCGACTGCGCCCGCCTGCTGCACCTGAGCAGCAAGACGGTGGCCAACCACCAGACCTGCATCAAGGAAAAACTCGACGTGCCCGGCCCCGCAGCCCTCGTGCATCTGGCGCTGCGCAATGGCGTCATCGAGCACGTCCAGCCTTAAAACGCGTAGCGCACGCCCACATTCACGCTGCGCGGCGCGCCGGCCGCATAAAACGTCGCATTGACCATCGGATAGTCGCCGTTCACGACGGGCAATGGCCGGGCGGCAAAATTGCCGTTGGCGTCGAAGCCCGTGGCGCCCAATTGCGCCGCCGTCGCATACTGGCGGTCGAACAGGTTGTTTATCTGGGCAAACACGCTCAGGCGCGGCGTCAGCTGGTACTTCCCGTTCAGCTCGACCACGGCGTAGCCGGCGCTCTTGCCGGAACCCAGGTAGGACGGGCCGCCCGCCTGGTGCCGGTTGTTTTCATTGCCGCGCGCATAGGAACTCGACACGGCCGTCATGGCCAGGCCCACCGTCCAGTCGCGTCCGCCCTGAACATCCACGTGCGCCTTCAGGATATGGCTCGGTGTCAGCGGTATGCGGTTGCCGGGCGTGATGACGATATTGCCTTCCAGGCCGGGCGCGTCCGCGTCGCTGCTGCTGTTGGCGCTGCCGTTGACGGTTTCGCGGCTTTGATACGTCGCCTGCAGCCACGTGTAGTTGACGCCGAAGTCCAGCGCGCCCGCCTTGCCGTCCAGCGCCAGCTCCACGCCCTGGTGGCGCGTCTTGCCGAAATTCTTGAAGTAGCCAAAACCGGCCTGGTTGTCGGCCACGAACAGGATATCGTCGTGGTTTTCCGCGCGGAACAGGCCGGCGCTCCAGCGGGCCACGTCGCCCCATGGGCCGCGCACGCCCGCTTCCCACGTCTTGGTGACCACCTGTTTCAAGGGCGGGTCGCCCGCCATGGCGTTGGGCAGGCGGCAAGGGTTGTCCGGGTCGGCGCAACCGAGTTCGATGGCCGTCGGCGTGCGGCTGCCTTCGTTGTAGCCAAGATAGGCGCTGGTGCCGCCGGCCGGCGCATAGGCCAGACCGATGGCGGGATTGAAGCGGCTGAAACGGTGGTCGCCATCGAGCGAGCCGCTGCCGCCGCCCGGCGTGATGGCGTCGCGGTTGCGCACGGTGCTGCGGTTGTAGCGGCCGGAGATGGTCAGGGTCAATGCTTGATTCAACGCCATGCTGTCGCTCGCATACACGCTCCACGTACGCATGCGCCCGCTCAAGTCGACTCGGTTATCGACGGGCGTGCCATCGTCGTCGATTTCCGTGCCGTCGGCAAAGAAGTCGACGGGCGTGATGCTGCGGTCCGGGTTCAGGTAGCCGAACTGGCTGGTCTGGCGGAAGGTGGCGTGGCTGGCATCGTAGGCGGCGCCGGCCGTGACGGCATGGCGCGCGCCCGCCAGATCGGCCAGTGCCGTGAACTGCCCCGAAAGACCATAGTTTTCCTGCTCGGTATGGCTGCGGTTGAGCATGCCGTTGCATTTTTCGGCCGGTTCATCGTTCAGCAGCACGTTGCCGATGCAGCGCCATTTCGGGAACGGCGTATTCGACGCATTCGCCCCGCTGGCGGGAAAGCCCGTGTAGCCGGCCGCCGCCAGCGCCGCCCGTTCGGCCGCGCCGGGCTGGTAGACGGACTGATCGAGCGACTCGTCGTTCAGGTCGCCGTTAAACGTGTGCGTGTCGATCTTGCGGTAGTACACATTGCCGGACAAGAGCAAGCCGGCGCCGGCCTGGTGCTTGCCCGTCAGGTTCAATAGAGTGGATTTGTTCTGCGTCAAGTCCGGCTTGGTGTAGACGCTGCGGTAATCGCGCGCCAGCATTCGCTGCTCCTGCAAGCCGTTGCCCGTCAGCGCATTGTCCGCGTGGGCCACGGTGACGGCGAGATCCGTGCGCGCATCGCTCCAGCCCAGCTTGCCAAAAAGCTGACGCACGTCGGACGGCGAATCGTCGCGCCAGCCCTCTTCCCTGAAGCGGTTGCCCGTCACGTACCAGTGCCAGCCCTGCGCATTGCTGCCGCCATGTTCGACCTCGACGCCGCGACGTTGATCGGAACCGAGGCGCGCCTCGACGGCTGTGCCGGGATTGCTCTTGCCATCCTTGGTCTGCAGGGCCAGCGCGCCGCCCAGGGTGTTCAGGCCGAACAGGGGGTTCGAGCCGGGCATCAAGGTCAGCGAGGCGATGGCCATGCGCGGGATCAAGTCCCAGCTGACGACGTCGCCAAACGGCTGGTTCAGGCGCATGCCATCGAGGTAGACGGACAGCCCTTGCGGCGTGCCCAGCAGCGGCGAGGCCGTGTAGCCGCGGTAGCTGACGTCGGGCTGGAACGGGTTGTTCTGCACTTCATTGACATACACGCTGCCCAGGTTACGGCGCAGGAAGGCGGAAATGTCGAGCGCGCCGCTGGAGGCGATCTGCTGCGCGCTGGCCGTCTGCACGGGCGCGGCGAGCGCATCGCGCGGCTGCTCCACGGTGGGCAGCGGCATGCTGCCCGTGATGATAACGGTGGGCAAGTCGTACGCCAGCTCTAGGCTGGCAGGGTCGGCAGCTTGCGCCTGGCACAGCGCCATGGCGGCGGCGGCGAATAAGGTCAGTCTCATGCATATCCCCGATTTATAGTGGTTTTTATTGCGTCCAGTATCGGACAGCCACCATCAATGAACTAGGGAAAAACTCCCGCCGTGCGGGGAAGGGGTCACAAAGTCAGCGCTGCAAGGGAAGATAGCTTTGCTTGAGCTGGCGCAACACGAAACTGGATTTGCTGTGGCGGATGCCGGGAATTTTATACAGGCGCTCACGCAGCAGGCGTTCGTAGTCGCGCGTGTCGCTGACGGCGATGCGCAGGTAGTAATCGTAGTCGCCGGACACAAGAAACGCTTCCAGCACTTCCGGGATCATGGCCAGCGCGTGGCCGAATTCGAACAGGGCCTGGTCGGAATGGTCGTCCAGGGTCACTTGCACGATGACGGTATCGGCCAGCCCCACCTTGGCCGCATTGACGTTCACCGTATAACCCTCGATGACGCCATCGTCTTCCATGCGCTTGATGCGCGCCCAGCATGGCGACGAGGTCAGGCCCACCTTGGCGCTCAGGTCGTGCAGGCTGATGCGGGCATCCTGCTGCAGAGCCGTCAGGATGGCGAGGTCGAATTTATCCAGTTTCATTCTGTTAATTCCTTATTTCACAGCAAATTTTGCTGAATACTGCATTCTATACGAGAAAACCAGCAGCCTTTTCTGCCGCATCAGGCAGAAAATAAGGCCATGAAACCCGATCCCGCCCCCCTCCTCGCGCGCGCCTCCCGCAACGGCGCCAGCACCCTGATCGACACCCTGCTGGCGCTGGGCGTCGACACCGTCTTCGGCTACCCGGGCGGCGCCGTGCTGCCCCTGTACGACGCGCTGCACGCCCAGCCGCGCCTGCGCCACGTGCTGGTGCGCCATGAACAGGCGGCCGTGCACGCGGCCGAAGGCTATGCGCGCAGCACGGGCCGGCCCGGCGTCGTCTTCGTCACGTCCGGTCCCGGCATGAGCAATACCACCACGGGCTTGCTCGACGCCCTGTGCGATTCGGTACCCGTCATCTGCATCAGCGGCCAGGTGGCCACCACCAGCATCGGCACGAACGCCTTCCAGGAATGCGACGCGCTGGGCATTTCGCGCCCCGTCACCAAGTGGAACCGGCAAATCCGCACGGCCGATGAGACGGCGGCCGTCGTGCGCGAGGCGTACGCGCAGGCCACGCAGGGCCGGCCCGGCCCCGTGCTGGTCGATTTTCCCAAGGATCTGCAGCTGGCGCCGGTGCGGGAAACGACGGTGCTTGCCCCTGCCGCGCCGGCCCCGATGCCGATGCCGGCAGCCTCCGATCTCGAACGGGCCGCCGGCCTGATCGCCTCCGCCCGCCAGCCCGTGTTCTATGGCGGCGGCGGCCTCATCAATTCCGGCCCCGCCGCCTGCGCCGCCTTCGGCCAGCTGGTGAAGCTGGCGGCCGCGCCGTGCACCCTGACCTTATTGGGCCTGGGCGCCTTTCCCGCCTCGCATCCGGCCTTCCTCGGCATGCTGGGCATGCACGGCACCCTGGAAGCGAACCTGGCCATGCACCATGCGGACCTGATCGTCTGCGTCGGCGCCCGCTTCGACGACCGGGTGACGGGACGGCTGGACGCCTTTTGTCCCGGCGCGAAAATCATCCACGTCGATATCGACCCGGCGTCGATCGGCAAGGTGGTGCGCGCCGACGTGGCCCTGCGCGGCGATTGCGCGCCCGTGCTGGCGGCTCTGCTGGCGCAGCTGCGCGGGCGATTGCTGGCGGACCGTCAGCCGTGGTGGCAGCGCATCGATGGCTGGCGCGCGCAGGACTCGCTGGCGTTCGACGACACGCCCGACGTCATCGCGCCGCAGGCGCTGATGCGCCGGCTGCAGGCGGCGCTGGACAGCGTGGATGGCGGCGACGCCATCGTCTCCACCGACGTGGGCCAGCATCAGATGTGGGCGGCGCAGCATCTGCGTTTCGAGCAGCCGCGCCGCTGGCTGACCTCGGGCGGCGCCGGCACCATGGGTTATGGCTTGCCGGCCGCCATCGGCGCGCAGATCGCCCATCCCGAAAAATGCGTGGTGTGCGTCAGCGGCGACGCGTCGATCCTGATGAATATCCAGGAACTGGCCACGGCCGTGCAGCACCGCCTGCCCGTGAAGGTGGTGCTGTCGAACAATGGCTACATGGGCATGGTGCGCCAGTGGCAGGAACTGATACACGGCGGGCGCTACAGCCACAGCTACACGGAGGCGCTGCCCGATTTCGTCGCCCTGGCGCGCGCGTTCGGCTGGCAGGCGCACACGGTCAGCCGGCGCGAAGACCTCGACGCGGCATTGACTACCTGCCTGGCATCCGAGGGCCCGTACTTCCTCGACGTGCGCGTGCATGGCGCGGAAAACTGCTTCCCCATGATGGCGCCCGGCGCGGGGCACCATGAAGTAACCTTATCCAAGGGCAAGGTGTACAAGGAACAGTAGGTCGGATGAGCGGCGGGACGCCGCGTAATCCGACACCAGCGTCTTGCAACAATGTTGTCGGATTACGCTCTACGAGCTAATCCGACCTACGCCAGCTTTCCCATGATGACGCCCGGCACGAAGCGCCATGAAGCTGTCTTATCAAGGGCAAAATGTACAGCGGACGGTAGGTCGGATTAGCGAGGCAACGCCTCGCGTAATCCGACACCGTCACCGCCCGCGCCAACGATGTTGTCGGATTACGCTCTACGAGCTAATCCGACCTACGCCCATATCCGGTAGATCCAGTAGCTTTCATCTTCCTTCATGGCGCGCGCCAGTTCCGTGGGGCTCAAGCCCGTGATTGCGCGCGTCTCGCGGCAGAAATGCGCCTGGTCGGCGTAGCCGCCGCTGGCGGCAACGTCGGACCAGGACGCCGTGCCCTGCAGGATGGCGCCGCGCTCGTCGAGAAACAGCTGTTCCGCGCGGCGCATGCGGCGCAAGGTGCGCATGGGCTGGCCGGCCCAGGCCTTGATGCGGCGCTCGATATGGCGCGCGCTGCTGGCCAGGCCCGTCGATGCGGCCTGCACGCCCAGGCGGCGCACCCAGTCCTGGATGGCGCCGGCCGGATGGTCGCCGCTCTTGCGCGCCAGCTGCCAGCGGGGCGCGAGAAAATCCTCCACCAGCCTGACGCGGGCCTCGTCGTCCGGCGCGGCCAGCACGGCGTCGGACAGGGCCAGCCAGTCGGCATCGAACAGCGCGCCCAGGGGGCGGAACTGGTCCAGCAAGGCATCCATCGAGATGCCCGTCAACGCATGCAGGGCGGCCGGATAAAACATCACGATAAACGAATGCACGGGGCCGGGGTTGTAGCTGACCAGCGGATACGAACGGGGGCCGCCGAACAGCGCGGGCGGCATGCGCACGTCCGGCAGCGACAGGCCCGGCGCGGCCGCTTCCACGTGGCCGGCGACGGTCCAGACGATGCTGCACATGGGCGCGGCGGGAAAGCGGTTCAGGCGCTGGGCCGGCTGCAGGGGCGCGCAGCCCGTGGTGTCGCGCACGAGCATGGCGCGCACGCAGGAAGCGAGCGCGGCGCGCGGTGCGATCAGACGGGTCAGGGGCGTATGGGCGGCAGGCATGGCGACGATTGTACCGGCAAAGCCGGGCGCCGCACGATGTCGTATTCGTTCAAGACGCGGGCGCGCAAGCGCGCTACAGTGATGTCATTGTCGCCATCCACCAGGAGTCCGCCATGCCCCCGCTCGACCATGCCGCCGCCCCCGCCGTCGCCACGCCCTTGCGCCAGATCCGCCGCCTGCCGGGACCCTTCGCCCTGCCCATCGTCGGCAACAGCCTGCAGCTCAAGCTCACGCGCATCCACCGCGACGTGGAACAGTGGGTACAGCGCTACGGCCCCTTCATGCGCGCCTGGTTCGGCCGCACCCTGGTGCTGGTGGTGGCCGACAGCGAGGCCGTCGGCGCCGTGCTGCGCGACCGGCCCGACGGTTTTCGCCGCCCCCTGAGCAGCTCCGTCGTGTCCGAGGAAATGGGCGGCATCCCCGGCCTGTTCCTGGCCGAGGGCACGGAGTGGCGCAACCAGCGCCGCATGGTGATGGCCGGCATGGCGCCGGGCGCCATCAAGGCCTATTTCCCCGCGCTGGTGACGGTGGCGCAGCGCCTGCAGCGGCGCTGGCATCTGGCCGCCACGCAAGGCCAGGCGATCGACCTCGATGGCGACCTGAAACGCTACACGGTCGACATCATCGCCGGCCTGGCCTTCGGCACGGAAGTCAACACACTCGAATCGGGCGAAGACGTGATCCAGCGCCACATGGACGACATCCTGCCCGCCGTGGCGCGGCGCAGCCTGTCCATGTTCCCGTACTGGCGCTATGTCAAGCTGCCCATCGACCGCCGCCTGGACCGCGACGTGGCGGCCCTGTCCGCCGCCGTGGCGGACCTGGTGCAGCAGGCGCGCACGCGCATGGCGCACGACCCGGCGCGCCGCGCGCATCCGCCCAACCTGCTCGAAGCCATGATCGCCGCCGCCGACCTGGAAGGCAGCGGCGTGACGGACCGCAACGTGGCCGGCAATGTGCTGACCATGTTGCTGGCGGGCGAGGATACGACGGCCAACACGGTGTCCTGGATAATTTACCTGCTGCAACGCCATCCGGCATGCCTGGCGCGGGCGTGCGAGGAAGTGCGGCGCCTGGCGCCCGACACGGCCCACTTCACCATCGAGCAGATGGATAGCCTCGATTACCTGGGCGCCTGCGCCAGCGAAGCCATGCGCTTGAAACCGGTGGCGCCCTTCCTGCCCGTCGAGGCGTTGCGCGACACGGTCATCGGCGACATCGCCGTGCCGGCCGGCACCCTGGTCTGGTGCGTGATGCGCAATGACACCGTATCCGATGCGCACTTTCCCGACGCGCAGGCCTTCCAGCCCGAACGATGGCTGGCCGACAGCGGCGAGGCGAACAACAAGCGCGCTTCGATGCCCTTCGGCGCCGGCTTGCGCACGTGCCCGGGCCGCTATCTGGCCTTGTTGGAAATTAAGATCGCCATGGCCATGCTGCTGGGCAGCTTCGACATCGCCGGCGTCGACACGCCCGATGGCGGCGAGGCGCAGGAACTGATGGGTTTTGTGATGTCGCCCATCGGCCTCGCCATGCGCCTGGCGCGGCCGCAGTGATACCATGGGGGCAATCTCAGTTAACGTGCTTTCCCCCATGCAAATTCACCTGGAATCGCCGCAGCAAGCGGACGTGCAAACCCTGATCGCCGAGCTTGATGCCTATCAACAAACGCTGTATCCGGCCGAGTGCGTCTACTCGCTGGACCTGGCATCGTTGCCGCCGGACACCCTGCTGTTCGCCGTCGCCCGCGATGCGGCGGGCACGGCGCGCGCCTGCGGCGCCATCGTCGTCACGCCCGATTTCGGCGAGCTCAAGCGCATGTATGTGCACCCGGACAGCCGCGGCCTGGGCCTGGCCAAGCGCCTGCTGGCACTGCTGGAAGAGCAGGCGCTGGCGCGCGGCTGCCGCTTGCTGACGTTAGAAACGGGCATCCACCAGCCCGAGGCCATCGCCCTGTACGCGCGCCACGGCTACCAGCGGCGCGGGCCCTACGGCGGCTATCCCGACGATCCATTCAGTGTCTTCATGGAAAAACCGCTGCGGGCGGCCGCATGAGCGCCCCATCCGACAGCCTGCTCGACATCCGCGCGCGCCTGCGCGCCTTTGCCGCCGAGCGCGACTGGGACCAGTTCCACACGCCGAAGAACCTGGCCATGGCCCTGTCCGTGGAAGTGGCGGAACTGGTGGAGCACTACCAGTGGCTGCCCACGGGGGCGGACGCCGAGCTGGACGAGGCGAAACGCACGGGCATCCGCCACGAGCTGGCCGACGTGCTGATGTATCTGGTGCGCCTGGCCGACAAGAGCGGCGTCGACCTGCACGCGGCCGTGCTGGAAAAGATGGCACTGAACGCGCAGAAATACCCGGCGCGGCAGGTGCGCGGCGATGCGCGTAAATATAGCGAGTACTGATAGACCCACCCGTGCGTGGCCGCCGCGCAAAAAAGCGTAGCATCAAGCCATGCGCATTCCTCTCTCCCTGCTGCTCGCTGGCTTGCTCGCCGGTCCACTCTCCAGCGCTGTTGCGCAGGCGCAAACCGCGCCCGTGCCGCAAGTGAAAGTGGACGCCACGCGCGACCCCGTCGACAAATCCTACCGCAAGATGCTGCAGGGCGTGGACCGCTTCGAGCGCGACCATGCGCTGGCGCCGCAGGCCGTGCTGCGCTTTCGTCTGCTGCCGCGCCAGCCCGGCGTGGACATGAGGGGCGTGCAGCTGCGCATCGCGGGCGACACCGTCAGCATCCCGTTACCGCTGGCCGAGGACAACAGCTTTGCTCCCGTGCGCAATGCACAAGCGGTGCGCGAAGACGCCGTGCTGATCGCCAACCGCAGGGCTTCCACCATGAGCTGGCGCGCGCAGGTGATCACGCCCGGCTTGCCGCCCGGCACGCGGCGCCTGGGCGACTTGCGCCTGGAATGCCGCGCCGGCATGGATTCGGGCCTGATCTCGAACGACCCGCAAATCATCGCCTGGCTCTCCAGCATGCTCTACAGCACCGACAAGGTCTGCTCGCAGCCGGACGGCAATTATCTGTTCTTTACGGAGCGACCCCTGTTCGGCGTGACCCTCGTGCATGGCGAACGCCGCCTGGCCCTGCCGTTCGCCATGCTGTACGCGGGCGGCGAGCAAACACCCGCCTCGCTGCCCTATTGCGATTGCCAGGTCTTGCTTGACCGCACGTATTACGCGCCCCTGTGGGATGCCAGCTGGCCCGACGATACCCTGCTGGAATTTGACTATATGGACGAGGTGGCGCCATGAAATGGCTGCTGATCGCCATGCTGGTGCTGCTCACCGCCTGCTCCGGCACGCGCGCCTTGCAGGCAAGCAAGAATGTGCCTTACGCCACCCTGGAACAGACGGTGCAAGTGGGCAGCAGCACGCGCGAGCAGGTGCGCGCCGCGCTGGGCGACAGCACATTGATCCGCTTCGACAGCGGCAAGGAAGTGTGGATGTACACCTACCCGGCCGCCCCGGGCACGCAGGGAGAATATGTGATTCTGTTTGGCGGGGATGGGGTGGTGAAGAAGGTACGCAGCGGGGAAGTGTATCGGGTACGGAAGTAAAACCCGCCAACGGTGCGCTGGCGGGATGATCGTCTTAGCGTACCTTCAGCAAGGCCCGCGACGCGACGCCAGCGCCCACGCTGCGCCTCACGCCTGCAGCCTTGCGCTTGGGCGAGGCCTTCAATTTGAAGATGCCGATCGACTGGGCCACGCTCTCCGTGCGCTGCGCCAGGCTGGTGGCGGCGGCGGCCGCCTGCTCGACCAGGGCCGCATTCTGCTGCGTGATGCCATCCATGTGGATGACGGCCTGGTTGACCTGGCCGATGCCCTGGTTCTGCTCGCGCGTGGTCGAGGAAATCTCGTCCATCACTTCCGTCACCCGGGCCACGGACGCGATCACTTCCGCCATGGTGGCGCCCGCATTGCTGGTCAGCACGCTGCCCGCATTCACGGTGGCGATCGAATGGTCGATCAGATTCTTGACCTCTTTCGCCGCGGTGGCCGAGCGCTGCGCCAGGCTGCGTACTTCGCCCGCCACGACGGCAAAGCCGCGGCCGTGCTCGCCCGCGCGCGCCGCTTCCACGGCCGCGTTCAAGGCCAGGATGTTCGTCTGGAAGGCGATGCCGTCGATGAGGCCGATGATGTCGAGAATCTTGCGCGACGAAGAGCTGATCTCGTCCATCGTGGTGACCACTTCGCTGACGATGGTGCCGCCCTTGGCCGCGACGGTCGATGCCTGCGCCGCCAGGTCGTTGGCCGTGGCCACATGGTCGGCGCTGTTTTGCACGGTCGACGTCAGTTCTTCCATGCTGGCCGCCGTCTGCTCCAGGCTGGAGGCCTGCGACTCCGTGCGGCTGGACAAGTCCATATTGCCCGTGGCGATTTCCGCCGTGGTGATGCGGATATCCTCGAAGTTGGCGCGCACGTCGCCGATGATGCTGTGCAAGTTGATGTTGGTCTGGCGCAAGGCTGCCATCAATTGACCCATGTCATCGTCGCGCACCTTGTCGATGACGCCCGTCAAGTCGCCACCGGCCATCTTGCGCGCCACCGTGATGGCGTCGCCCAGCGGCGCGACGAGGGAGTTGTGCAGATGGGCCCAGAAATACAGCATCAGCGCCACGGCGGCAGCAGCAGCGCCGCTGAGCCAGCTGCGCGTGGCCGTGCTCGTGTCGCCGTCGATATTCCACACGGCGCAGCCGAGGATGGCCAGCACCACGCCAAAGACGATGCAATGCAGGGCCAGGTCTTGCGACAGGGTCAGCTTGCGCCACTCGGCCAGCTTGGCGGCCCAGCCCTGACGCACGACGCGGCCATTGCGGATCGCCAGGTTCGCGCTATTGCCGTCTTTAAAACTTTTATACAGGGCTGCCGCTTCGTTGATCTGCTCGCGCGTGGGCTTGGTGCGCACGGACATATAGCCGATCGGGCGGCCGTTTTCGATGACGGGCGTGATATTGGCGAAGACCCAATAGAAATCGCCATTCTTGCAGCGGTTCTTGACCATGCCGGTCCACGGCATGCCCGTCTTGATGGTGTCCCACAGGTCGGCAAACGCTTCGGCCGGCATATCGGGATGCCGCAGGATATTCTGTGGCGCACCCAGCAGTTCCATTTCTGAAAAACCGCTGACCTCAATGAAATACTGATTGGCGTAATTGATGTTTCCCTGTAAATCCGTGGTGGAAACAATCGTCATGCCTTCATTTAATACGTATTCATTTTGCGTGATAGGCGTATTGACCCGCATCGTCGCTCCTCTATTTTTTTCAACTAGCATAACAAAAACATAAAAACAATATACCACATCAAGCACCCATGATATATCGCCTCGGCGACAGTGACGCTGGTCAAACAATTTAATAAAAATCAATTCATTTATGTTTTAGAATTTACTTTGACTCAACTTGCTTGATTTTATTGAAATACAAAATTTAAATTGCGCGCAGATACAATAATTAATAAAAAATTATGTATCGATGCGGCAGGCAATAAAGACGGTGCTTGCGCCGATAAAAAAAATGCACAAGCGCCGTAATAAGCGCCGGCCCATGGCGGGGCCTGCCGGCAAGCATAATGCGGCAATCCCAATCGTTTCTTGAGGGAAAATAAAAACTGGCGCGAACGCGCCAGTGGGGGAACTGTCTCCAATCCGCGACACAGGCGCCGGGGAGGCGCCTGGGAAGGGACAGCTTACTTGAATGATTTACGCGGTGGCGATTTCGGACGCGGTGGCGCAGGCTTGCGCTCCGTCGTGCCGTCATCGAGGCTGATGCGCAGTTTCTGGCCCGACACCACGACCGATTTCAGGTGGTCGAGGATTTCCGGCGGCATGCCTTCCGGCAAGTCCAGCACGCTGTAATTGTCAAAGATATCGATGCGGCCGATATGCTTGGCTTCCAGGTTCGCTTCGTTGGCGATGGCGCCCACGATGTTGCTTGGCGTCACGGCGTGCTCACGACCCACTTCGATGCGGTAAGCCGTCACGCCCGGGCGTGGACGTTCCTTCTTCGGCGCGCGCGGCGCAGGTGCTGCCTCGCCCGCATCCGCTGGCGCGGACTTGGCGGCGAACGGCTTGCGCGGCGCGGCTGGCGGCGCCAGGTCCGGCGCGTCGCCGTCACGGCTGATGCGCAGCTGCTGGCCCGCGACCCACACGGTTTTCAGCTGGTCCAGCAATTCTTTCGGCATGCTGTCCGGCAAGTCCAGGACGCTGTAGTCGTCATAGATTTCGATGCGGCCGATGTTTTTCGAATCGATGCCCGCTTCGTTGGCGATGGCGCCCACGATATTGCCCGGTTTTACGCCATGTTGATGACCTACCTCAATACGGAACGTCTGCATGCCGGCGTCGGCTGGACGCTGGATGCGTTCCTTTTTCGGGAAGGCCGGGCGTTCGCCACGGTCGCTGCGCTCGAAGCGGTCGCCCCGTTCCGGACGGTCGTTGCGCTCAAAGCGGTCCTGGCGCACGGGGCGGTCGTCTTGCCACGTTGCTTGCTCGCGCGCCTTGTTCTTGTCCAGCAACAAAGGCACATTGCCACGCGCCATCTTCGCCAGCGCGGCGGCGATTTCGATGGCGGGAATGTTCTGTTCGCGTTCGAAATCCTCGATCAGCGACTGGAACTGCTCCAGTTCGCCCAAAGCCAGGGTTTCGCTGATCTGTTCCTTGAACTTGGCGATACGCACGTCGTTGACGGCCTGGATCGTCGGCAGTTCCAGCATGCCGATCGGCTGGCGGGTCGAGCGTTCGATAGCTTTCAACAAGTTCTTTTCACGCGGGGTGATGAACAGGATTGCTTCGCCGCTGCGGCCGGCGCGGCCCGTGCGGCCGATGCGGTGGGTATAGCTTTCCGGATCGTGCGGCACGTCGTAGTTGACGACGTGGCTGATGCGCTCGACATCCAGGCCGCGGGCGGCCACGTCGGTTGCGACCAAAATGTCGATCTTGCCGTCTTTTAATTGCTGGATCGTGCGCTCGCGCTGCGCTTGCTGGATGTCGCCATTGATGGCGGCGGCCGAGAAGCCGCGGGCTTGCAGCTTGCCGGCCAGCTCTTCCGTGCCCAGCTTGGTGCGGGCGAAGATGATCATGCCGTCAAACGCTTCCGCTTCCAGGATGCGCGTCAGCGCGTCGAGCTTGTGCATGCCCGACACGAGCCAGTAGCGCTGGCGGATGTTGTCGGCCGTGCCCGTCTTGGCGGCGACCGTCACTTCGGCCGGGTTCACCAGGTAGGTGGTGGCGATGCGCTTGATGACGGAAGGCATGGTGGCCGAGAACAGGGCCGTTTGATGGCCTTCCGGGGTTTCTTTCAAAATACGTTCGACATCGTCGATAAAGCCCATGCGCAGCATTTCATCGGCTTCGTCCAGCACCAGGGTTTTCAGCTTGGACAGGTCGAGCGAACCCTTGTCCAGGTGATCGATGACGCGGCCCGGGGTGCCGACGATGACGTGCACGCCGCGGCGCAGGGCCGACAGCTGCGGGCCGTAGCTTTGGCCGCCGTAGATCGGCAGCACGTGGAAGCCGGGAATGTGGGCGGCGTACACCTGGAACGCTTCGGCGACCTGGATGGCCAGTTCGCGCGTCGGTGCCAGGACCAGGGCTTGGGGTGAGCTTTGTTTCAGATCGATGCGCGACAGGATAGGCAAGGCGAAGGCGGCGGTCTTACCCGTGCCCGTTTGCGCCTGGCCCAGCACGTCGCGGTTGGCGAGCAATAATGGAATCGTGGCCGCCTGGATAGGCGACGGTGTTTCGTAACCGACATCCTTGAGCGCGCGAACCAGCGGCTCGCTCAGGTTAAGGTCGGAAAATAAGGAAATTGGTGTATCAGACATGAAATCACTCACAAGTTCGCTCGAATCGCCCAATGCGAAAGAGTGTATCTGCTAGTTTACTCTTTACTGGACCATACCGGGTGGAACGAGGCGGCAGAACGCCATTTTTTGCATCCTAAAACGCAGAAAAATCGGCGATCCGCACGCAATTGGTGCAAAAACCAAGCAATATTATGTGTTTTACAATAGATTCGGCTGTTTTACAGATGCGCCTCGATATTGCTTGCCGCATCGACCGAGTGGCGCAGGAACTCCAGCAAGTCCTCGTTCAGGCGGTCCTTGTGCGTCGTCGCCAGGCCGTGCGGCGCGCCCGCGTACACGAGCAATTTGCTGCCGATGATGAGCTCAGCCGTGCGCCGCGCCGAGGCGGCGATCGGCACGATCTGGTCGTCGTCGCCATGGATCACCAGGGTCGGCACGTCGAATTTGGCCAGGTCGCTGGTGAAATCCGTTTCCGAAAATTGCTTGATGCATAAATACGATGCAGGCATGCCCGCCTGCATGCCCTGCAGCCAGAAGTGCTCGCGCACGCCCTGCGACGGCGTGGCGCCGGGCCGGTTGTAACCATAGAAGGCCTCGCTCAAGTCGCGGAAGAAGGCGCTGCGGTCGGCCTGCACGCCGGCGCGGATGGCATCAAAAACGGAGAGCGGCAAGCCCAGCGGGTTATCGGCGGTTTGCAGCATCAGCGGCGGCACGGCGCCCACCAGCACGGCGCCGGCCAGGCGCTGCGTGCCATGGCGGCCGATGTAGCGCGCCACCTCGCCTCCGCCCGTCGAGTGACCCACGAGGGTGGCGCCCGCCAAGTCGAGTGCGTCGATCAGCGCGGCCAGGTCGTCGGCATAGGTATCCATGTCGTTGCCGTCGAAGGGCTGGCTGGAACGGCCATGGCCGCGCCGGTCGTGCGCGATGACGCGGTAGCCGTGCGCGGCCAGATAAAACATCTGGTCTTCCCAGGCGTCGGATGACAGGGGCCAGCCGTGGCTGAAAACGACGGGCGGGCCGCTGCCCCAGTCCTTGTAATAAATCAAGGTGCCGTCGGCGGTACGCAGGGTATTGCTTGAATGCAAGTCAGGGCTAGTCATGGAACGCTCCTTGTCGGTGGACCAGCGGCCATTGTGGCCGCAATCGGCTTGCGCGCGCCGCGCGCTACGCCAGAGCATTGCGGTAGAGTAAGATTGTCGCTGCTTTGCTTTCCCGTATTCACTTTTGGAGTTGTCATGCGCTTTCCTTTCGTCCTCGCCGCCAGCCTGTTCAGCACGGCCGCCCTCGCCCAACCGCTCGTCGCCGAAGCGCCTTTGCGCGCCCATCTGTCCTTCCTGGCCGACGACTTGCTGGAAGGACGCGGCACGGGCCAGCGCGGCGGCGACCTGGCCGTGCGCTACCTGGAAACGCAGGCGGCCGTAGCCGGCTTGCAACCGTTACAGGATGGCAGCTACCGCCAGGCGCTGACCATCGTCGGCAGCAAGGCCTTGCCATCGAGCAAAGTCACCTTCAGCGCGGGCGGCAAGACCATGTCTCCCGCCTTCGGCAAGGACATCGTCTTTGGCGCGGCGAATGGCCAGCAGACAGTGGCGTTCGACGCGCCCGTGGTGTTTGCCGGCTACGGCATCCGCGCGCCCGAAGAACGCTGGGACGATTTCAAGGGCGCCGATCTGAAGGGCAAGCTCGTCATCATGATGGTCAACGACCCGCAGCCGACCGCCGCCGAACCAAACCGTTTTGCCGGCAAGTCCCTCACGTATTACGGCCGCTGGGTCTACAAGTACGAGGAAGCGCTGCGCCAGGGCGCCGCCGGCGTCTTGCTGATCCATACGACCGAATCCGCTTCCTACCCATGGTCGGTGCCCGCCAACGGCTTCGGCCACGAGCGCTTCAGCCTGGCCGGCGCGGGCAATGCGATGGAAGGCTGGCTGCAGGAAGACATGGCGCGCGCGCTGTTCCAGCAAGCCGGACAAGACCTGGACGCCTTGCGCGCCCAGGCCGAAACGCGCGAATTCCGCCCCGTGGCCCTGAACGCGACGGTCAAGGTAGCACTGAACAGCCAGATCCGCAGCATCGAGCAATTCAACGTGGCCGGCATCGTGCCGGGGACCGACCCGATACTGAAGGACGAGGCCGTGATTTACTCGGCGCACTGGGACCACCTGGGCAAGGATGATGAAGGCAGCGCCCGCACAGGGCAGAGCGACCACATCTACAACGGCGCCATCGACAATGCCTCGGGCGCGGCGGCCCTGCTGGCCATGGCGCAAGTGGCCGTGAAACAGCCGGCGCGGCGCACGCAGATCTTCCTGTGGCCGGCCGGCGAGGAAACGGGCATGCTGGGCAGCACGGCCTACACGCACAAGCCCTTGTGGCCGCTGGCGAAGACGGCCGCCGACCTCAACCTCGACAGCATGAATTTCGTCGGCAAGACGCGCGACATCGGCGTGGCCGGCGCCGAGCGCAGCAGCCTGTACGCGAGCGCCGCCAAGGTGGCCAAGCGCATGGGCTTGCGCCTGGCGCCGACCATCCCCGACCTGTCCGGCGCGTTTTACCGGGCCGACCATTTTGCCTTTGCCAAAGCCGGCGTGCCCGCCTTCAACGTGGGCTCGGCGGTGTTTTCCGGCGACGGCTCGTTCGACTTCGTCCACGAGCCGAAGGCGTCCAGCGAACGCCTGGTCGCCTTCAAAAAGGATTACCATCAGGTAACGGATGAGTACCACCCGTCGTGGGACTTGTCGGGCATGGTGCAGCAGGCGCAGTTCACCTTGAACCTGGGCTACGAAGTAGCGAACGACAAGAATTTGCCGGTGTGGAACAAGGGCGAGGCATTTGGAAAAGTGAAGCGCTAACGTCAAGCGTAGGTCGGATTAGCGGGGCATCGCCCCACTAATCCGACAACATTGTTAGCGCCGGTGGTGGTGTCGGATTACGCGGCGTAGCCGCTAATCCGACCTACGCTCTTTGATTCAAATCGCCATGATGCGTTTCAGGTCGACGAATGCCGTCTCGTACAAATGCTGGAACGCGCCCACCATGACCTCTTCCACGCCTTCGGCCGCGTCGAACTCGCTCGACCATTGCGCCACGCACTCATTCGCGCCCGGTTCGCCCGTGACGCGCAGGGTGGAACGGTAGTTCTTGACGGGGATCGGGCCCGAGACGATGGTGTAGCTGTAGCTCTTGTCCGCTTCGCTGTAGCTTTGCAGGCGTTCGGCGATGATGGCGCCGTCCGTGGTTTTCAGGCGGCGCACGCGGCCGCCGTGTTCGGACAGGCTGGTCTTGATGGAGCTCGACCATTCAGCCAGCGACTGGAAGCCGCCGATAAAATCCCACACGCGTTCGGCGCTTGCCGCCAATGTTACAGAAACAATTACTTGGGCCATCTTTAATTCGGTTCCTCATCCAGGTTTGCCGGGCGCCGCGCCCGGCCGGCCGGAGTTGCCCGGCACAGCCGCTATTTTAGCGCCCATGCGGCTTTGCTGCTGAGCAAACCATGGCAACCGGCCAGCCTGGGCTGGCTCTCTTATAGATTTTCCGCCAAGAAAATCAAGGAATTGCCGTGCGCGTGGGCTGCGGCGCGCTGCTGGTAGCTGTCGCGGTGGGTGCAGTTGAAACCGTGCTCGGCGCCTGGGTAGATATGGATTTCCACGTCTTGCCGGTCTTCGAAGCGCTCGGCGATCTTTTGCACGGCTTCCGGCGGAATATGGCTGTCCTGGCCGCCGAAATGCATGAGCAGCGGCACCTGGATCTTGTCGGCCAGGTCCAGCTTGTTCTGGATGCCGCCGCCGTAATAGGCGATGGCGGCGTCGGCCAGGCCGGCCGCGGCCGTCTGGAACGATAGCCTGCCGCCGAAGCAGTAGCCGACCGAAGCGAGTTTGCCCGTCACTTCCGGGCGGGCGCGCAGGACGGCGACGGTGGCGGCGATATCGGCGTCGGCGTGCGGATTGTCGGTGGCCTGCATCAGTTCGACGGCGCGCTTCCAGCCATCCGCGTCATAGCCCAGCTCGATGTGTGCGCCGGCGCGCCAGAACAGGTCCGGCACCAGCACCACATAACCATCGGCGGCGTACTGGTCGGCCACGGCGCGGATGTGCTCGTTGACGCCGAAAATTTCCTGCAACAGGATAATGGCGGGACCCTTGCCCACGTGCGGCACGGCAAGGTAAGCCTGGAAGCTGCCGTCCGGGCCGGCGATATCGATCCACTGCGAAGATGTGCTCATAGAAACTCCAGTCTGAGGTTGGGGGAAATGCCACAGCCAGGCATGTTACTGGTTTTTCCCCCTTTCTGCGCCCACCCTTTGTTCTGGCTCAATACATCTCGCGCAGGTAAATCACGGGACCCGATTTGAAGACGCCAAAGACGACGGTGCCCACCGTGCTGGGCAGGTAGGGATGACCGGAGACGGAAACGTCGACGCTGCCCGTCTTGCCCCCGCCGGGTGCCGCCAGGGTCAGGCGTTTATTCAGCGGCAAGACGCCCTTGTCGACCGTATAAGTAATAGTAGTGCCAGCGGGGAATGCAAAGTCCTTGCACTCCAGTGTTTTCTTGCAATTAGCAAACACCACCTGGGTGTTGCCGAACGCGCTGATGCTGTCGAGCAGACTGGTGACCCAGGTCTTGCCGTCCCAGTACTGCGCCTGCACCGCCAGCCGCACGGGATAGCGCTCGGAACCGTAGTCATGCGGCACCATCAGGCGGCCCGCCAGTATCGTCAGCTTGCCCTCATTGCCAAAGCCTGCCGACGTGGCGCTGATATCCTGATAACTGCTCGATGCGCGCAACAGCACGTCGGTGGGTAAGACTTGCGCCACCACGCCATTGGCCCCAGGAAAGCGGTAAGCCATCGCGGCGCGGGCCACGCCCAGCGTAAATAGCTTCGGATCCACGCTGGTGAGTGTGGTTTGTGCGCTGCCGCCATCCGTCAGGCGGCTGCCGGCCGGGTCCTTGGGCGGAAACAACTGCGTGGCGTTGGCGGCATCCCAGCCCTGCACCTGCACGGGCACCATATAGCTCGTATCGCGGCCGTCGAAATTGAGCGTCGTG
>NZ_JBWBYV010000073.1:0-15845 GCF_056174685.1 Janthinobacterium sp. BHSEK | reverse complement strand
GTTTACATCGGGCCGAAGATCACGAAGGGATAGTGCTACGTCATCCCCGCTTCACACTTCCAAATTTCCGGCGATCATGTAAGCTCATGTCTGCTTGGGGCATTTTGCTCCTTGTCTTGACATGGAACTGTATGCTGATTAACTGCGTGGCCTACCAGGATGGCAAAAAACTGGCCGACTTGCCGATCGACGATATCAGCGATTACGTCGAGCGCCCCGATTGCTTCGTCTGGGTGGCCCTGCTCGACGCCACGCCGGACGAGCTGAAACAGATGCAGCATGAGTTTTGCCTGCACGAACTGGCGGTGGAAGACGCGCAGCGGGGCCACCAGCGCCCGAAGATCGAGGAATATGGCGATTCTCTGTTTGCCGTGGTGAAAACCGTGGAAATGGTCGAGAATGAACTGGTGCTGGGCGAAGTCGACATCTTTGTCGGCGCCAATTACGTGCTTTCGTCGCGCAGCAACAGCTCGCAAGGTTTCCTGGGCGTGCGCGCGCGTGCCGAGCGCGAACCGCACTTGCTGCGCCAGGGCTCGGCCTTCGTGCTGTACGCGCTGATGGACGCGGTCGTCGACCGTTATTTCCCCGTGCTCGACGCGCTGGAATCGGAGCTGGAACTGATCGAGGACCGTATCTTCGACCGGGGCACCGAGCGCGACAATATCGAACGGCTGTATCAATTGAAACGCAAGGTCATGGTCTTGCGCCACGTGGTGGCGCCCCTGATGGAAGCGGTGGGCAAGCTGCACGGCGGACGGGTGCCGCCGCTGTGCCACGATACCCAGGAGTATTTCCGCGACGTGCACGACCATCTGGCGCGCATCAACGGCACGCTCGACACCATCCGCGACACGATCAGCACGGCCATCCAGGTAAATCTGTCGATGGTGGCCATCGACGAGAGCGAAGTGAACAAGCAATTGGCGGCCTGGGCCGCCATCTTTGCCGTGTTTACCGCGTTTGCCGGCATCTGGGGCATGAACTTCAAGTTCATGCCGGAACTGGACTGGCATTATGGCTATCCGGCCGCCGTGGCAGTGATGAGCTGTGTCTGCGGTTATATGTATTACTTGTTCAAGCGTTCCGGCTGGCTATAAAAATTTCCTGTGTATCTGTATTATTAAACAATAGCCAGGGGTACAATCGCGGCAAGTCCGTTGACCCGGGCCTTTGCTGAGGATCGCCGCGCCGGCAGCTTTGCCTGCGCTTCCCGTGCCGCGCAGGAGCATTCATGAGTATTCCGTTGTTCGATGTGAATTCGCAAGAACCCCTGTTCGATCCCGAGCAGCGGCGCACCCTGGCGGAGGCGGCCCTGCGCTCGATCACTGCCTCGACGGCGCACGCCCGTGGCGACGACTTCCTGCGCATCCTCGTCAAGGACCTGGCCGAAGCGCTCGACGTGCACTATGTGATCGCCGGGCGGCTGGTGCGCATGGACGATGGCAGCGAAGGCATCCGCACCCTGGCCCTGTGGGGCGGCGACGGCTACCAGCCGAACATCGAATACAGCCTGCAGCACACGCCTTGCCAGGACGTGACTTGCCAGAGCATGTGTTTTCACGGCAGCGATATCCAGCGTCGCTTTCCACTCGATACCCTCCTGGTCGACATGCATGCGGAAAGCTATGTCGGCATGCCGCTGATCGATACCGATGGCAAGACCCTGGGCATCCTGTCGGCCATCGACACGCGTCCCATCGATGAAAACAAGCGCTTGCTGGCCCTGCTGCTGCTGTCGATCTTCTCGGCGCGCGGCGCGGCCGAGCTGCAGCACCAGGAGCGCACCCAGCAGCTGGAAGAAATCGTGCGCGTGCGCACCGAATCGCTGCTGGCGGCGCAGGCCAACCTGATCGAGCAGGAACAGATGGCGGCCCTCGGTTCGCTGGTGGCGGGCGTGTCGCACGAGGTCAACACGCCCATCGGCGTGGCGCTGACGGCGGCGTCGAGCATGGGCAGCTATGCCGACCAGCTGGTGCAGCTGCTGGGCGGCGCCAAGGTCAGCCGTGCCGAACTGATCGACATTGCCGAATCCCTCAAAGGCGCGGCGGCATTGATTGAGCGTAACCTGGCGCGCGCCGCCGACCTGATCGGCAATTTCAAGCAGCTGGCCGTGGACCAGGTCAGCGAGTACGTGGCCGACCTGGCGCTGCACGACTACGTGCACGGCCTGGTGTCGGCGCACAGTCCGGAACTGCGCAAGGCGGCGCTGGGCGTGGAACTCGATATCGCGCCCGATTGCCAGGTGCGCCTGGCGGCCGGCAAGCTGTCGCAAATCCTCTCGAACCTGCTGATGAACAGCGCCCGCCACGGCTATCCGCAGGGCGGGCCGGGGCGCATCACGATACGTGCGCGCATCGAGGCGGACGAGGATGATGCGGCCTTGCGCTGGCTGCTGCTGGACTTTTCGGACGACGGCATCGGCCTGGCGCCGGCCGTGCGCGAACACATGTTTGAACCGTTTTTCACCACCAAGCGTGGCCAGGGCGGCTCCGGCCTGGGCATGCACATCGTCTACACCATCGTGCAGCAACTGGGCGGCCAGGTGTGCGCCATCGACTGCACTCCCGGCTGTCATATACAGATCAGGCTGCCGCTGGCCAGTTGATACCGCGCGACCTCCCGGCTAGCCGGGAGAAGCCACTCCATCCCTTTTTGCCCTGCTTTTCATATGTTGTATGTACGCCATACGCATGCTGAGTTCTGTTGACACTCATATTCTTGCCGTGATTCTATGTAGTTGTCTAGTTGACTTTTAGTTGCCTAGTGCCATTTCTGTACACGTGTCCCAGCGGACTTCACGGTGCCTGATCGGGTGCCGTGCGAGGCGTTTCCTTTAGATGAACGAGTGCAATCCGGGTAAAAAATCCGGAGTCATATATAACCGTACAAATGAAAAAGGGTTCACCATGCTTAAAGAAACCGTCATCTCTCGTGCAGTTCGCATCGTCTGCGCCGGTGGTGTAGTTGCCGCCATGTCCGTTGTTTCGCAGTCCGCGATCGCACAAGATGCGCAGGGCGCCGATACGCAGATCCAGCGTGTCGAAGTCACCGGCTCGTCGATCAAGCGTATCGCCGCCGAAGGCGCCTTGCCGGTCACCGTCCTGACCGCCGAAGCCATCCGCACATCGGGCGCCACCTCGGTCACCGATCTGGTCAAGAAGCTCTCTTCCGCCCAGGGGGCCACCAGCGAAAGTTCCTCGGTTGGCGGCAGCACCTTCGGTTTCTCCGGTATTTCCGTGCATAACGTGGGTGAGACGCGTACGCTCGTCTTGCTGAACGGCAAGCGCCTGGCCCAGTTCGGCGGCCAGACGCTGACCGGTTTCGCCGCTGGCTTCGACTTGAATTCGATCCCTATCTCGGCAATTGAACGCGTGGAATTGCTGACCGATGGCGCCTCCGCCCTGTACGGTGCCGATGCCATCGCCGGCGTGGTCAACTTCATTACCAAGCACGATACGACGATCGGTGATGTGTCCATCGGCTACTCCGCGCCAAAAAACGGTGCGCGTGAGAAACGCCTCAGCGCCACCAAGGGCTTTGGCAACCTGGACGAAGATGGCTACAACGTGGTGCTGACCTTTGGCCATGACGAGCGCGACAAGCTCGCTTCCGTCGACCGCAAGTTCGCCAGCACGGGCAAGGTGCAATTCTCGGCCAATGGCAAGCGCTATCAGAAGCAGCAGTTTTCGGCCAGCCCGATTCCCGCCAATGCCACCGATGACAATGGCCAGCTGATCAGCCCTTACCAGAAGGCCAACGGCTCCTGCCCGGAAAAGACGTTCCGCGTGATCGAACCGTACAACGATGGCAGCGGCCTGGCCGATGACTACTGCGGCTATGACTTCACCAAGGACCTGGAAATCTATCCGGAGCGCAAACGCGACAACTTCATGGCATCGGGCACCTTCAAGATCGCCGGCCAGGAAGTATATGCAGACGTCTTGCTGTCACGCACGAAACAAACTTCGCGTATCGCTCCCGTACCTGGCGCGATCGCCGTCGATGCGGGCACGCCGCTGCATGACAAGTATTTAGTGCCAGCTGGAATTACCGGCGACAGCACGGCGTTCTACCGCTTGTTCGACATGGGCCAGCGTACCTCGAAAGATACGGCGGATTTTGCCAGCGTGGTGGTCGGCACGCGCGGCGTTCTGGCTGGATGGGACTATAACGCTGCCTACAACTTCTCCGAAAGCCGCGTAAAAGGCAGTATTTCCGGTTATCCTGGCGCCATTGCTGTCAATAACCTCACGTCGAGCGGCTTGCTCGACCCCTTCGTCGGCCCGGGCAAGCAGTCTCCCGCGGCACAGGAAGCCATCAAGGCGGCCGCGTACTCCGGTTACTGGGATGGTGGCACTTCGCGCCTGCAAACGATTAACCTGAATGGCTCGACGGAACTGCGGCGACTGCCTGGCGGCGCGATGATGCTGGGGATGGGCGTGAACATCAACCGCGAGGAATTCTCTGCCAAGCCGAGTCCGTTTGCGCAAGGCATCCTGGCCGATCCCGTGAAGGGCACCTTGTGCGGCGGCACGACCGGACTGGAATGCGACCAGCGTTTCGGCGACGCGGCCAGCAGCCAGCCGTACAGCGCCAGCCGTACGTCGAAAGGCATTTTTGGCGAAGTCATCGCGCCTGTACTGAAAGAGCTGGAATTAGGCGCCGCCTTGCGTTTCGATGAATTCTCGGACTTTGGCGGTGCTACCACGGCCAAGGCCAGCTTCAAGTGGACGCCGGCACCCACCTTGCTGATCCGCGGTTCGGTCGGCAATGGTTTCCATGCGCCGACAGTGCCACAAGTCAACGCCTTGCAGCGCGGCTATGGCGTCACCAGCGACAAGTACACCTGCTCGCCAGCCTTGCAGGCGATCGCCACGCGTCTCAATGCGCAATGCCAGCCAGGTAACCGCCAGTACGACCAGCTGGCCGGCGGCAACCGCGAATTGCAGCCGGAGAAATCGAAACAGGCAACTATCGGCTTCCGTTACGAACCGATCAACGCCATCACCCTGGGCGCCGACCTGTGGCATGTGCAGATCCGCGATTCCTTCGGTCAGCTGACCGAACAGCTGGTATTCGCCAATCCGGCCAATTTCCCGAAATCCTGGGGCGTCAACAAGGACGTGGGCACGGGTACCACCTACCTGGCCTTCCTGGCTGACAACCAGAACTTGGGTAAATCGTTCGCCACCGGTGTCGACATCGATATCAGCGCCCGTTACCGCTCCGGCATCGGCCTGTTCACGTCGCAGCTGAACGCGACGCAAATGCTGCGCGAGGATGTGCAGCTGGAACGCAACGGCAGGTATTATTCGGCGCTGGGCAACTTCGCCGATCTGGGCACGGTGACTTTCCGCACGCGCGGCCAGTGGACGAATACCCTGAAAACGGGCAACTGGGCCAACTCGCTGACGGTCAACTTCCTGTCCGGCTACAAGGATCAGGAAACGTCGGTCGACGTGCTTGACGCTTCGGGTGCCGTGACGGGGCAGGAAAAGATCCGCATGCAGGCGGGCTTCTATTCGACCCTCGACTGGCAAACGGTGTGGACGCCAAGCAAGAGCTGGGTGCTGACCGTCGGCGTGCTGAACCTGACCGACAAGAGTCCGCCATTCGTGCCATCGACGTCCGGCGTGAACCGCGGCCAGCAATTCGGCTATGACGACCGCTACTACGATCCGCGCGGCCGTACTGGTTACCTGAATGCCTCGTACAAGTTTTAACGAGGTACGCAGGCATAAAAAAACCGGCCCGTGAATGTGCCGGTTTTTTTCATCCCGCCGCACGGCGGAGAGGGCACGGCCTAGCCGCGCGCCGCCATCGACAGGGCCACCGCCTCGGCCACCTTGATGCCGTCGACGGCCGCCGACAGGATGCCGCCCGCATAGCCGGCGCCTTCGCCGGCGGGGAACAGTCCCCGTGTATTCAGGCTTTGCAGGTCATCGTCGCGGCGCTTGATGCGGATCGGCGACGAGGTGCGCGTTTCCACGCCCGTCAGCACGGCGTCAGCCTTGTAGTAACCCTTGATCTGCTTGTTGAATGCCGGAAACGCCTCGCGCAGGGCCGTGATCGCGTATTCGGGCAGCGAGGGCGCCAGGTCCGTCAGGTGCACGGCCGGCTTGTAAGAAGGCACCACGCTGCCGAATTCCGTCGAGGCGCGGCCGGCCACGAAGTCGCCGACCAATTGTCCTGGCGCATCGTAGTTGCCGCCGCCGAGGGCGAACGCGCGCTCTTCCAGTTCGCGCTGCAGGGCCATGCCGGCCAGCGGGTCGCCCGGGTAGTCGGCGGGCGTGATGCCGACGACGATGGCGCTGTTGGCGTTGCGTTCATTGCGCGAATACTGGCTCATGCCGTTCGTCACCAGGCGGCCCGGTTCGGATGCGGCCGCCACCACCGTGCCGCCCGGGCACATGCAGAAGCTGTAGACGGAACGGCCATTGCTGGCGTGGTGCACCAGCTTGTAGTCGGCCGCGCCCAGGATCGGGTGACCGGCGCTGGGGCCGAAGCGGCAGCTGTCGATCAACGATTGCGGGTGTTCCACGCGGAAACCGATCGAGAACGGTTTCGCTTCGATGTACACGCCGCGCTTGTGCAGCATCTCGAAGGTGTCGCGCGCGCTGTGGCCGATGGCCAGCACGACGTGGTTGCTGGCGATGGTCTCGCCATTGTCCAGCACCACGCCGCGCACCTGGCCGCCGTCCGGGCCGGGCACGATGTCGAGATCGACCACTTTGCTGCTGAAACGGTATTCGCCGCCCAGCTGCTCGATATTGGCGCGCATTTCCTCCACCATCTTGACCAGGCGGAAGGTGCCGATGTGCGGCTTGCTCACGTACATGATTTCTTCGGGCGCGCCCGCCTTGACGAATTCCGTCAGCACCTTGCGGCCGTAGTGCTTGGGGTCCTTGATCTGGCTGTACAGCTTGCCGTCCGAGAAGGTGCCGGCGCCGCCTTCGCCGAACTGCACGTTCGATTCCGGGTTCAGTTCGCGCTTGCGCCAGAAGCCGAAGGTGTCGACGGTGCGCTCGCGTACCTGCTTGCCCCGTTCCAGGATGAGGGGGCGCAAGCCCATCTGCGCCAGGATCAGCGCCACGAACAGGCCGCAGGGGCCCGTGCCGATGACGATGGGACGCGGTTCATTGGTATGGCCGGCCAGCTGTTCGCCGCCGGCGACGAATTTATAGTCGGTGTCGGGCGCGGGCATCAGGTGGATATCGTGGCCCAGGCGCGCCAGCACGGCCGCTTCATTCTTGACTTCCACATGCAGCGAGTAAATCAACACCACGGCGCTGCGCTTGCGCGCGTCGTAGCTGCGCTTGAAGACGGTGAAGCCGAGCAGTTCCTCCGCGGCTATGCCGAGGCGGGCCAGGATCGCGGCCGGCAGGGCTGCATCGTCGTGTTCGAGGGGGAGTTTTACTTCGTTGAGTCGCAACATGGTGTGTATTTTCAAAAATTGCCGGGCTCCGTATCTAGCGGAGAGTGTGTGGCGCCGTGTGAGGGCATCAAGGCGCTATTTTACCTCCACATCGTTCACCGCTTAGATTTACCCGGACTTTTTGGGGAGGGGCAACAGGCGGCAGTGCCGTCTGTTCGCATTGTCGCCGCGGTGCCGTGGCGGGACCTGGAGGCGTTTTCTGGCTGCCACAAACTGGTGCGAGCCGGCGCGTTGCTGGTGCGTCCGCCGCCCCTTGTTGGGGCACGCAAATCCTGGGCTTATTTTTCAGGTAAATTTGTGTTGCTTTTTTGTTGTGGTCGCTTGATTTTGTTGACGCCTTGCCATTGCGTGTGATTTGATAGTGTTTTGTTTCTTACCGGCGCAATTCTGTATCTTTGGTCTGCTCGCATTCCAGGAAAAGAGCAGCGCTGTATCTCGTCGCTATCGCTTCTTCGATGGAGGGCGGGATTTTGTTTTGAGATTATGTCGAGGATTTTTTTTATATAGATCCATTCATAAAAGGTCTGATCGATATATTGCGAAGTGGCTTCACATTTTATATGTCGCCTCCTCCCGTAAAGTAATGACGTCTTGCGCGTCATTTATTTTTCGGGTTATTGATATTCATCTTTTTTAGAACGGATTCTTCCGGTAATTTTCTAATTCCATTGGCGCAAAGCCACTGTTTTCAGGCATCCCAAGTAAGTTTTGTTATCGTCCGCGAATGTTTTCATTTAGCCTGGATGCGTTTCTGCATGCCTATTTTCTGGATAAATCGAAGTGTTGCGCCAACAGAACAGTTTTCCTAATTTTATTGACCAGCCTGTTTCAATATGTTCCGATGTGTCCTTCTGTTTTATTTTGCGTATGCAAAGTGGACCGAGAGGATGTCTTGTGTGGCGGGATAGCAAGGCGATGAGAGTAGAAAGCGTTTAAAAACGCATAAGCGTAAGTGAAAAACTCCTTTACCAAAGCAGTAATACTGCGCTCATATAAATAATAGGGAATGACATGTTGAGAAAAACTGTAATAGCACGTGCATTAACGATCGCGTTCAGCGCATCGGTATTGAGCGTTGCGATTGTTCCAGCGGTAATGGCTCAGTCGAATGCCACGGGCAACATCATCGGCAAGATCGCGCCGGATGCCAGCGCATCGGTGCAGATCGTCGGTGCCGACAACGGCTTCAAGCGGACTATTTCACCCGATGCCAGCGGTACTTTCCGCATCACTTCCCTGCCAGTTGGTAACTACAAGGTCACGCTGCTGAAAGGTTCTTCCGTCGTCAGCACGCAGGACGTGGAAGTGCGCATCGGCCAGGAAAGCGAAGTGGCGCTGCAGCAGGTACAGACCGTGAACGTGACGAGCCGCCGCCGCGCGATCGATGTCACCAGTTCCAACTCCGGTTCGTCCTTCAATTCGCGCGAGCTGGCTACCCTGCCGCTGGCGCCAACGGTCGCCAACATTGTGCAATTGGCCGGCGGTACCACGCGCGCCGACTCGCGCTACGGCAACAACGCCGCCAGCTTCGGCGGCTCCAGCGCGTCGGAAAATGCGGCGTACATCAACGGTTTCCCTGTCACCAACAGCCTGTATCAGGTTGGTTACTCTTCCCTGCCTTTCGGCTCGATTGCTGAAGCGCAAATCATCACCGGCGGCTACGGCGCCGAATTCGGACGTTCGACGGGTGGCGTGGTCAATATCACCACCAAGAGCGGTACGAATAACTGGGAATTCGGCGCCGGCTTTACCTACGCGCCTGATTCGCTGCGCGGCAAGGCCAAGAACATCATGTTCCCGAATACGGGCGCCAATCCCAAGACGGATGGCAAGATCTACAACTACCGGGAAGGCGACAAGCTGACCGAGAAGGTCTACAACGCCTATGTCAGCGGCCCGCTGATCAAGGACAAGCTGTTCATCTATCTGGGTGGTGAATTTACCAGAATGGACCGCGAAACGGCACGTCTGGCATCGACCAGCACGGTGAACAATCAGACTGGCTGGCTGGTGCAGAAATCCGATGTGCCGCGCTATATCGCCAAGATCGACTGGAATATCACCGACAATAACCGCCTCGAATATACGCATATTTCGGACGAGTCGAAAGTTGACGATCAATACTACGGCTTCAACTACGATACCAAGCAGCGCGGCTATGTGCAGAACGGCGGCGCCAAATTCAAGAACTATTCGGCAGGTGTGCTGTTCCTCAACGCCACCGGCGCTGCGCTGGCGGCAGCCCAGGGTTCCAACATCGACATCCTCAAGCTGACCAGCTATGTGACCGACGATCTGACCGTGCAGGCCCTGATCGGCCAGGCGAAGACCCAGCGCGAGCAAAATCCGTTTGGCTACATTCCAGGCTTGCGTCCGGTCGTTGCTTCCCCGGACAACCAGGTACCAGGCGTGAATTACCAGCCTAGCCAGGTGCAAGGTTTCAGCTCGGCCCTGTTGCGCGACGGTGCACAAGACACCAACCGCGGCTATCGCCTGGATCTGGAATACAAACTGGCCAAGCAGCATACGATACGCGGCGGTCTTGACCACAACAAGATCAATGCCCTGAACGGCACGGAAGCGGCCGGCGGCGGTACCTGGACTTACCTGAAAACCAATCCGAACACCGTATTGTCTGGCCATAATATGTCGCCGGCAGCTGGCGGCGGTTACGGCACCCAAGGTTACTACGTGCGTGAAAACCTGCAGCGTGGCGGTTCCACTCCGTCCGTCGAGCAGTCGGCGCAGTACATCGAGGACCGCTATCAAGCCACCGAAAACCTGGTCGTGACCCTGGGCTTGCGCAATGAGTCGTTCAAGAATATGAACGGTATCGGCGAAACCTTCGTGGAACAGAAAAACATGCTGGCGCCGCGCCTGAATGCGGCCTGGAATGTGTATGGCGACGGTTCCCTGAAAGTCTTCGGTACGGCTGGCCGCTACTTCATGCAATTACCGGCCAACATGGCCGTACGTTTTGCTGGCGCTTCGCTGAATACCGACCGGTTCTACACCTACACCGGCGTCAACCCGACCACGGGTGCACCGCTGGGCTTGAACCCGATCAGCAATGTCGTGTCGGCTAACAATGAATTTGGCCAGGAAAAACGCGCCAATGAATTGGCTTCGACCAACTTGAAGGCCCACTTCCAGGACGAGATCAACCTGGGCTTCGAGAAGGCGCTGACGCCTGATTTCAACGGCGGTATCAAGTTTACCTATCGCAAGCTGAAAAACACGATCGATGACTACTCGGATCCACGCGCCATTTCGGCCAAGCTGACGGGCGCTGAAAAAGAGTACTTCGATGACCATGGCTGGAACGGCGCCCTGTTCAATCCAGGCAAGGACAACACCTTCATGATCCCGGTGGGACCAAACGGTGCACAGCGTGCGGTGACGATTACGGCTGCCGATGCAGGCTTCCCGGAAAAAGCCAAGCGTACCTACACGGCGCTGGAATTCATGCTGGAACATCCGATGCGCAATGGCTGGTATGGCAAGATGAACTACACGTGGTCGCGCAGCGAAGGCAACCAGGAAGGCCAGACCAAGTCGGATAACGGCCAGGCCGACGTGGGCTTCAGCTCGGGTTGGGACTTCCCGGAAACGATGGTCAACGGCAGCGGCTTGTTGCCGAACAACCGTACGCACCAGTTGAAAACCTACGGCTACTATGAGTTCACGAGCCAGTTTGGCGTCGGTGGCAACTTGCTGGTGGCGACGGGCCGTCCAATGTCGCGTACTTGCAATATCCCAGCGTCCATGGATCAACAGGGCTTGGGCTTGTCGCAATACGGCTCGATCTTCTTCCTGTGCCCAACCGGTCCGAACGGCCGCGGCGCCTACGGTACGCTGCCAACAGAAATGCGCCTGGACTTGAACTTCATCTACAAGCCAGAGCAAATCAAAGGCATCGTGCTGAAAGTCGACGTGCTGAACGCAACCAACCGTCAAGTGGCGCAATCCATTGACGAGGCCTACAACACCAGCGCCGCCGGTACTGCCGTCAGCCCTACCGCCGGTATGGTCAATGCGTATTCGAACCCGCGTACCGTGCGCTTGTCGGCCCAGTACAGCCACAAGTTCTGATGTGATTTCCTCCTTGCCGGTTGACAGCCGTCAGCCGGCGGAGGCCGGGATGCACGGACGGTTATAGCAAGAGGCATGGTCAGTCATGCCAGTAACATGCCCCGCAAGCTGCGAAGCTTGCGGGGCATTTTTTTGGGTGGCGCGCTGGCTGCCAGGCCATCGTACGCCGCCTTACATGCCGCCCCACAAGGCGCCCAGGGTGGCCAGCGCCGTCAGGCCCGCCGTTTCCGTGCGCAAGATGCGCGGCCCCATGGACAAGCCGATGGCGCCGGCGGCCAGGGCCGCCTTTTCTTCCGCTTCCGAAAACCCGCCTTCCGGTCCCACCATCACGGTGATCGCCTGCGGCGGCTGATGACGCGCCCAGTCGGCCAGCGACTGCTGTGCGCGCGGCGTCAAAATGATGCGTTTATGTAAATCTTGCTGACTGCTCCAGCCGTTAAAATCCTGCAATGGGGCCAGCTGCGCCAGGCGGTTGCGCCCGCATTGTTCCGATGCGGACACGATGATCGCTTGCCAATGCGCGAGTTTCTTCTCGGCCCGCTCGGCGGACAGGCGCACGACGCAGCGCTGCGCCGCCAGCGGCACGATGCCGGCCGCGCCCAGTTCGATGGCTTTTTCGATGATCCAGTCCATTTTCGACGCTTCCGGCAACGCTTGCGCCAGGGTCACGGCATACGGCAGTTCCGCCTCGCGCGCCACCTGCGCCTGGATTTGCGCCGTCACGCTGCGCTTGGCGACCGCCACCAGGCTCGCCTGCACTTCGCCGCCTTCGCCATTGAACAGGGTGATGACGTCGCCCGGCACCAGGCGCACGACCTGGATATGGTGGGCGACAGTCTCCGGCAGGGAGACGGTGGCGCCGGCGACGAGCGGCTGGGGGCAGAAAAAACGCGGCATGCAAATCCTCAACGGGGGTAAGTGGGGTGGAAAGACGTCAAAGTATAGCCATTTGGCGGGCCAGTACGCCGCAATTCTAATTTGCGGTCCCCCAGTCTGGTAAAATAGTTGGCTACAGAAAGCAGCCGGCTTCCCTGTCCGCGCTGTTGCAAACGAATCCCAAACTCGCGACTGACCCATACCATCATGACAACTACGCTCCCGACTACCAAAATGGCCAATGCGATCCGCGCACTGGCAATGGACGCTGTACAAAAGGCCAACTCCGGCCATCCAGGCATGCCGATGGGCATGGCCGAGATCGCAGTTGCCCTGTGGAGTGGTCACTATCGCCACAATCCCGCGAACCCGAAATGGCAGAACCGTGACCGTTTCCTGTTGTCGAACGGCCACGGCTCGATGCTGCACTACGCGCTGCTGCACCTGACGGGCTACGACCTGTCGATGGATGACATCAAGGCCTTCCGCCAGATGCATTCGAAAACCCCGGGCCACCCGGAAGTCGATGTCACGCCCGGCGTGGAAACGACCACCGGCCCGCTGGGCCAGGGTATCGCCAACGCCGTCGGCATGGCCCTGTCGGAGCAATTGCTGGCCGCTGAATTCAACAAGCCTGGCCACGACATCGTCAACCACTACACCTACGCCTTCGTCGGCGATGGTTGCTTGATGGAAGGTATTTCGCACGAAGTGTGCGCGCTGGCCGGTACCCTGGGCCTGAATAAACTGATCGCCCTGTACGACGACAACGGCATTTCCATCGACGGTAAAGTGGAAGGCTGGTTCACGGACGACACCCCGGCGCGCTTCGAAGCCTACGGCTGGAACGTCATCCGCGCCGTCGACGGCCACGATGTGGCCGCCGTCGCTGCCGCCATCGCCGCCGCCAAGACCGCCAGCAAGCCAACCTTGATCTGCTGCAAGACCATCATCGGCAAGGGTTCGCCGAACCTGCAAGGCGGCGACAAGGTCCACGGCGCCGCGCTGGGCGACAAGGAAATCGCCGCCGTGCGCGAATACATCGGCTGGGATGCCGCACCGTTCGAGATGCCGTCCGACGTGTACGCGGCCTGGGATGCGAAAGAGCAGGGCGCCCTGCTGGAAAAAGACTGGAACGAGCGTTTCGCCGCCTACAGCCGTGAATTCCCGCAGCAAGCCGCTGAACTGACCCGCCGCATGCAGGGCGACTTGCCACAGGCATTCGAAGCGGCCCTGAGCGCCGCCATCGCTTCCTGCGTCGAAAAGAAAGAAAACATCGCTACCCGCAAGGCCAGCCAGAACGCCATCCAGGCGCTGGCGTCGTCGCTGCCGGAATTCCTGGGCGGCTCGGCCGACCTGACCGGTTCGAACCTGACCAACTGGAAAGAGTGCGTGGCCGTGCGTTCGGGCCAGCCTGGCAACCACATCAACTATGGCGTGCGCGAATTCGGCATGAGCGCCATCATGAACGGCATCACCCTGCACGGCGGCTACATCCCGTTCGGCGCCACCTTCCTGACGTTCTCCGATTACAGCCGCAACGCGCTGCGCATGGCTGCCCTGATGAAACTGCGTTCGATCTTCGTGTTTACCCACGATTCGATCGGCCTGGGCGAGGACGGCCCGACGCACCAGTCGGTCGAGCACGTCTCGTCGATGCGTTTGATCCCGAACCTGGACAACTGGCGTCCGTGCGACACCGTCGAGTCGGCTGCCGCCTGGGGCGCCGCCGTGCGCCGCAAGGATGGCCCGTCGACCCTGATCTTCTCGCGCCAGAACCTGCCGTACCAGGAGCGTAGCGCCGAACAGATCGAGAACATCTACCGCGGCGGCTATGTGCTGAACGACGTGGCCGACGCCAAGGCGATCCTGATCGCCACCGGTTCCGAAGTGGAACTGGCCGTCGCCGCCGCCAGCGCGCTGGCCTCGGAAGGCATCAATGTGCGCGTCGTGTCGATGCCGTCGACCGACGTGTACGACCGCCAGGACGCCGCCTACAAGGCCGGCGTGCTGACGAAGGGCGTGCCGCGCGTGGCCATCGAAGCGGGCGTGACCAGCTTCTGGTACAAATACGTGGGCCTGGAAGGCGCCGTGGTCGGTATCGACACGTTCGGCGAATCGGCCCCGGCCGGCGTGCTGTTCAAGCACTTCGGCTTCACGGTCGAGAACGTCGTCGCCAAGGTGAAAGCCGTTATCGCCGGCTAATATTGATTTTGAGCAGGCCCCGGCAAGGTAGTGCCGGGGTGCTGTGCTGATACCTTTTTTTTTAATCAGGAGCAGAGTATGACGATCAAAGTTGCAATCAACGGCTACGGCCGCATCGGCCGTAATGTGTTGCGCGCTTTCTACGAAGGCGGCAAGAAACAGGATATCCAGATCGTTGCCATCAACGACCTGGGCGATGCCAAATCGAACGCCCACCTGACCCGTTACGACACCGCGCACGGCAAGTTCCCGGGCACGGTGACCGTCGAAGGCGACAACATGATCGTCAATGGCGATCCGATCCGCGTATTCGCACAGCGCAATCCGGCTGAAATCCCATGGGGCGAGCTGGGCGTCGACGTCGTGCTGGAATGCACGGGCTTCTTCACCACCAAAGAGAAAGCTTCGGCTCACTTGAAGGGCGGCGCGAAAAAAGTCATCATTTCGGCCCCAGGCGGCAAGGACGTCGATGCGACCGTCGTGTTCGGCGTGAACCACTCGGTACTGAAATCGACGGACACCGTCATCTCGAACGCTTCGTGCACCACCAACTGCCTGGCACCGCTGGTCAAGCCGCTCAACGACGCCATCGGCATCGAAACGGGCCTGATGACCACCGTGCACGCCTACACCAACGACCAGGTACTGTCCGACGTGATGCATGAAGACCTGCGCCGCGCCCGTTCGGCCACCATGAGCATGATCCCGACCAAGACGGGCGCTGCCGCCGCCGTGGGCCTGGTGCTGCCTGAGCTGAATGGCAAGCTGGACGGCTTCGCCATCCGCGTGCCGACCATCAACGTGTCGCTGGTCGACCTGTCGTTCATCGCCAAGCGCGACACCACGGTGGAAGAAGTCAACGCGCTGATGAAAGCCGCGTCGGAAGGCGCCCTGGAAGGCATCCTGACGTACCAGACCGAACCGCTGGTCTCGATCGACTTCAACCACAACCCGGCGTCGTCGAACTTCGATTCGACCCTGACCAAGGTCTCGGGCCGCCTGGTGAAAGTATCCTCGTGGTACGACAACGAGTGGGGTTTCTCGAACCGCATGCTCGACACCACCGTTGCACTGATGTCGGCCAAGTAATTCATCAAAACACTGCAGTAAGCGCTCTCTGAGGGGCGCCGGGCCGCCCTGTCTGACAGGGCGGTTTTTTTTTGCGAGCACATTCTGTGCGCGCATTACTGGTGTGTTTCAGTCCCGGCGGCGTGCCATGCGCGACTACCATTAGTTA